>JAAYKE010000029.1 GCA_012522575.1 Armatimonadota bacterium
ATAAATGCCTTCACGAGCGTTGGCTATGCTTTTTGATGCCGATTCAAATCGAACCAAAGGCACATCCAGAGATCGCGCGACCTGGGCAATCCCCGTCACCTCGCATAAACGAGCGTACTTTTCGGGGTTGCGTCCGGCAAATGGCGGGCTGTCTCCAACGGATACGGCGCAACCGCCGTCAGCAGCGATTGTCCCCAGCGCACGAATCACTTCAGGATGGGTAGTTACCGCATCCTCAGGCTTGCGGGCGGAGAGCAGATTGGGCTTCAACAGCACCTTGCGATCCCGCAGATGCCCGTCAAGCCCCGCCAGCCCGATCGCCTCCCTGAGCGCAGCCTGCACCTCTTTTGGAGTATAATCCCTGCATTTTACAATCGATACGATGCTCATTGCGCTATGTTAAAGCAAATATCGGACAACTTCAAGAGCGGGATGCTGATGATGTGCAATACCCTAATTATCCCCTGCAATGGGCAAATTTCATTGACGCTCATGTGGCTTTGTGGTACCATTCTAAACCGAGGTTAGGACACCACATGGATAAACCGTTGGTCGCCATAGTCGGCCGCACCAATGTAGGCAAATCCACATTATTCAATCGGGTAATAGGGCGCAGGATGGCAATTGTCGAGGACACGCCCGGTATCACCCGAGACCGCCTCTATGCCGAAGCTGAGTGGAACGGGCGCGAGTTTGTAATGATCGACACCGGCGGGCTTCTGTTCAACGAGCAGGACCCTATAAAAAGCGAGGTCACCATTCAGGCGCAGGTAGCTCTCGATGAGGCCGATGTCGTTGTATTTATGGTGGATTCCGTAAGCGGCGTCAATCCGCTCGACGAAGAAATCGCCGATAGACTGCGCGGTGCAAGAAAGCCCGTTATATTGGTGGCTAACAAATCCGACAACGCACAGCGCGAACAGGACTCATTGGAGTTTCATGCCCTCGGAATTGGGGATGTCTATCCGATATCAGCGCTGGGCGGCAGGGGCGTGGCGGACGTCCTCGATGTCATAGTCCAGTCCCTCCCATCCGCTGATGCCGAGCCGAGTTACCCGGAAGATGCGGTCAAAATCGCCATAATCGGTCGTCCCAACGTCGGCAAGTCCTCTCTTCTCAACGCTATCCTTGGCGAAAAGCGGGCAATCGTATCCGACATCCCCGGCACAACCCGCGACGCCATCGATACGGTATATAAGCGTGACGATGACACCATCGTTTTGATCGACACCGCAGGCATGCGAAGGTCCGGAAAAGTGCAGGGTTCTGTAGAATACTATACCGTGCTCAGGGCGCTGAGGGCCATGGAGCGCGCAGATGTGGCGCTGATAGTGATAGACGCCTTTGAGGGACTGTGCGACGGCGACAAAAGGGTGGCAGGGTTCGCTCTGGAGGCCGGTCGAGCGTGCATCATTGTGGTAAACAAATGGGACCTTTGCGACCAGCAAACAATGCGGGAGTTTGCCGACAAGATACGCAGCCAGGTACCGTTTCTGGATTTCGCGCCCGTAGTATTCACCTCCGCGCTCACTAAAATGGGCGTGCCGGCGGTTGTCGATACAGCTTTGGAAGTGGCGTCCAATCACTCGATGAGAATAGCAACCAGCGAACTTAATAGAATACTTCAGGAAGCAATAGACGCGCATACGTTCACTCGAAAAGGCCGCGAACTCAAAGTGCGATATGCGGCAATGGCCGACGTCAAACCGCCGACTATCGTGATATTCGTCAACGATACCGACCTGGCGCACTTCTCCTATGTGCGGTATCTGGAAAATCGGATCAGAAAAGAATACTCCTACGAAGGCACTCCGCTGCGCCTGATTTTCAAAAGAGCAAAAAAGGAAAGAAAATAGCATGAAATATCTGGCTTTGTTCATCTGCTATTTGCTAGGCTCAATCCCTTTCGGAGTCATTGTCGGAAAGATTGCCAAAGGCGTGGATATACGCGACTTCGGAAGCGGCAATATCGGTTTTACGAACGTGCTGCGGACGCTGGGACCCGGACCGGGCTTCGTGGTGATGTTTTTTGATATCGCAAAGGGCTTTGCCGCCGTCGTATTGTGCCAAATACTGGGGTTTAACGACTATATGATTGTGGCTGGCGGCATTTTGAGCATACTCGGTCACAGCTACTCCATGTTTCTGAAATTCTCAGGCGGAAGATCGGTTGCGACCAGCCTTGGTGTCTTTGCGGGATTAACTCCGACCATCGCTGCTATCGCGTTTGGGATCTGGCTGGTAGTGGTTGGGCTGACGAGAATCGTCTCCGTTGCATCCATGATTGCGGCGGTCTCCGTTCCGTCTATGATGTTTCTATGGACAAGCCAGCACGCGCCGACTCCATACAAGGCGATTGCCGTAGTTGCGGCTCTGCTGATCGTGGTCAAGCACAGACCTAATATAATACGCCTGTTAAACGGCTCCGAATCCAGGCTGGGTCAAAGGGTGAGCTTGGATTAAGGTGAGGCAAAAAGCGACAATGAGTGAAAAAAGTCCACATGTTAAACTTGCGGCGGCGGCTATTGAGCAATATATCCGGCATAACAGAGTCTTAAATGTACCGGAGGATACGCCGGAACAACTGAAAACAAGTCGTGCCGGAGCGTTTGTATCTTTGCATATCTGCGGTGCATTGCGAGGCTGCATCGGGACGATTGAGCCTGCGTGTCGATGCCTTGCAGAGGAAATAATTGAGAATGCAATAAGCGCGTCCACTCGAGACCCAAGATTTCTGCCCGTATCCGTCGATGAACTGCAGGACTTGGATATATCGGTGGATGTGCTGACAGAGCCGGAGCCGATAGGCGGAATCGAACAATTGGATCCAAAGCAGTATGGCGTCATAGTGGAGAGCGGCTCAAAGCGAGGGCTTCTTCTGCCGGACCTCGAAGGCGTGGATACGGCCAAAGAGCAGATAGATATTGCCCGTCGCAAGGCGGCTATTGGCTATTCTGACCCGATCAAGCTCTATCGTTTCTCTGTAGTGCGTCATAACTGATCGGTCACAGCGTCGACGCGGCGGAGATATGGTGTAACAACTCACTCTTCGTGAGTGATTGTAGCGGCTGATCTGTGTCCCAGCCATACAAACTATGTCATTTCGAACGAAGTGAGAAATCTGCTTTTACGTAAATCGCGAAAGCTCGAAAGAAGCGAAACCCAGAAAAAAAGCAGATTCCTCGGCATTTGCCTCGGAATGACAATTTACTTGGCGCATTCAAGTGTAGCAGGTAGCTGGCATCCGTCCCAGCCTTGTCTGAGACGGAGATCGGACACTACGGGCAGGGGTACTCATCATTCGTGATCTGTTACATATGGTTTCTTATATCCCAGAAGTCAGTTTATAGTGATATTATTTGTAAATAATGCCAGTTGAATTGCAAAAACAGACAATTCTGTCCCCGTTGATGCCCAAAGAGGAGCGTCTGTGCGAGCACTGGTGGTTTGGTGGCTGGGATCGGTTGGTCAACTGCATTCTTGCGATGGCCGGGCGGCCGACCATAACTACGGCTCCGGGCGATATGGCCATCGACCTCCATATTCATTCGATGTATTCCTGCTGCAGCATCTCCCAACCCGCCAATTTGATCCGTCAGGCTGTGCGAATAGGGCTTGGCGCAATTGCAGTTATGGATCACGATAACATTCAGGGCGCGCTCAATGCCCGGATCGCCGCCGAACGCCTTAAATCCAGAGGAGAAATCCCGCCAGACTTCCTCGTGGTTCCAGGGGTTGAGGTTTGCAGCAGGGCAGGCCACATTGGCGCGCTCTTCATAGAACAAAATGTGTCGGTTAATCTCAGCCCTGCGGAGACGGTGGACGAAATTCATAGCAGGGGCGGATTGGCGATAGCGGTTCATCCGTATAATTCCAGAGGCATCGGAGATGCGGTTTTGGATGTTCCGTTCGATGCGGTCGAGATCGAATGCGGCTCGGTATTCAGCAATTCAGTGTTAAGCCGCAACAAAAGCCTGGCCGAAAATAACAAAGTGGCGGCTCTGGCAAAGCTCGGCAGCAGCGACGCGCATTATGTCCGCGCAGTGGGGAGTTGTTACACGGTGGTGCACGATATCGAACGTCCGACGCTTGACGGGTTGAAAAAAGCCCTGATGGCCGGCAACTGCACTCCGGAATCGTCCTTGCCCCACAAGCGCATAGCCTGCCTGCTTGGAAAGATAAAAAAACTGCGTTAGCGCGAACCGGTATAAATACCAGTAATCTCCGGGCCGTATGCGTGGCACAATATTAGCGGACAAGTCAATGAGGAGATCGATAAGGGCAAACCCTCCGAAAGGGTGGGGACGCAAAGCTACGGGCCTAAGGCAATATTGCTATGGTCGCCTGGCCGCCGAAACTCTCGGCGTCGCATACGCGATACCAGTGTCGTTGGCAAGTCGAACGAGCACAGGCGAACTCCTCTAGTCCATGGCGTCGGAGTGGCTGACTCCGGCGCCATACTAAATTTACCGCACTGATTATCCTCGGTTTCCGTTATGTCATCCCCGTTGCTCCAAAAGATAGCGCATATCCTGAAGGTTTACGCGAAGGCTTCGTTGTAGAAGCTAAATCTTGTGCGACTATGGGTCAATACGACTCAACAATGGAGTTTATAACAGATGGAGCTTAAAGGTAAGACGCTGTCAGGTCTGGATGTGCTGCTTACTCAGCAGTTGGATTCACTCAAGGGTCTTGGCGTTGGCATTGTCACAAATCACGCGGCGGTGACACGTGATCTCGATCATATCACAGATGCGCTTCACGCGGCAGGGGTGCGGGTGGTCGCGCTATTCGGGCCGGAGCATGGAGTGCGCGGAGATGCTGCCGAAGGAGCCGCGGTCGAGGACTCCGTAGACCCTCGAATCGGGGTTCCGGTCTACAGCCTCTACGGAGCTACAAGGGAACCTACGCAGGAGATGCTCGAAGGCATAGACGTGATGCTTATTGACATGCAGGATGTCGGCGCGCGATTCTATACGTTCGTATATACAATGGCCGCTGCGATGGAGGCTTGCGGCAAATATGGCGTCAAGGTGTGGATCCTTGACAGGCCAAACCCGATCACCGGCCTCGGATTCGAAGGGCCGCTTCTGGACCCGGAATATCGATCGGGGATAGGCAAGTACAGAATCCCGGTCAGACACGGCTTCACATCCGGGGAGTTGGCAAAACTGTTCAATTCGAAGTTCGGAGTTGAATGTGACCTGCATGTGGTAAAAATGCAGAACTGGAGCAGGGATATGTGGTTCGACGAGACGGGACTGCCGTGGGTGCTGCCGTCGCCGAATATGCCGACTCTCGACACTGCCACCGCATACACCGGAACTTGCTTCTTCGAAGGCACGAACGTCTCCGAGGGCAGGGGATTGTCTCGTCCGTTTGAGATATTCGGTGCGCCGTGGATCGATGCGCAGGTTTTGCGTCGCGAAATGATGAAATACGACCTGCCCGGAGTGGCTTTCAGGGAGGCGTACTTCTCGCCGTTTGAGTGGAAGTTCCGCAAGGAGCCATGCAGCGGGCTGCAGGTTTATGTGACGGATCGAGACATATTCAAACCGGTAATCACCGGCATTGCCGCTGTTGCTACGATCAAACGACTGTGGCCGAATGACTTTATTTTCCGGCCGCCATCGAATACCGGCAAGTGCTTCTTCGACCTGCTGGCTGGAAACTCGAAAGTGCGTGAAATGATCGATGCCAATGTTGATCCCCTTGAGATGGAGAAAACATGGCAAAACGAGCCTGTCGAATTCGAGGCCGAAACTAAGTCGGTATTGCTGTATTAACAGGAACCTGAAGGGCAATCGTGTCGTATAGTTAGTGGCTGGATTGCGTAGATCGCATTTGCTTGACAGCCTGCGACGCCTCTATTATACTCTGAACGAGGCGGCTGCGGGCTGCCTTCTTCTATATGGCCTGCGCGCCTTCAGTCCATCTTTCAGTTGGGGGTATTATCGTGGCTGAAGCCATTGTTGTAGAAAACCTCTGTAAAGAATACAGGGGCCGCCTGGGAGATCGCGTAATGGCGGGCGACAAGGTTAGTTTTACGGTAAATGAGGGAGAGATATTCGGCTTCATCGGACCTAACGGAGCAGGGAAAACTACCACGATCAAAACTCTGCTCGGCCTGCTGTTTCCCACCTCTGGAAAAGCTGAAGTGTTGGGGAAACCGGCGGGCGATATACAGGCAAAGCAGAGAATCAGCTATCTGCCGGAAAGCCCATATTTCTACGAACACATGACCGGCGCGGAGGTGCTGGATTTCTATTGCAGGCTCTTCAAAATGAATGCCGCCACCCGCCGCAAAAGAGTCCCTGAACTCCTCGAACAGGTCGGGTTGAGCAGGGACGGCCAGCGCGCGCTGAGGCAGTATTCAAAGGGTATGCTGCAGCGAATCGGCATAGCGCAGGCGCTCATAAACGAGCCGGACCTTCTTTTCTTCGACGAACCGACATCGGGGTTGGACCCCATAGCTCATAAGGATATTCAGGACCTCATATTGAGCCAGCGCAAGCAGGGTAAGACCGTGTTTCTCAGTTCGCACCAGTTGTCAGATGTCGAAAATGTGTGCGACCGGGTGGCGATAATAAACCGCGGCGAGCTTGTCAAAATGGGTTCTATGGACGAATTGCTGCACGCAGGACGCACCATTATCACCGTGTCACATCCCGGCAGCGATCTCGTGGCAAAGGTTCAACCATTGTCCGAACATATCTCACAGGACGGCGAGTTCACGAAGTTCTATACGCAGACAGAAGAAAATGTGCACAAAATCATTGATGCGGTCCGCGGGCAGGCAACCCTCGTGTCGGTTGTGCCGCAGAGACAGACCCTCGAGGACCTGTTTGTAGAAATAGTAAGGGAGGGACGACATTGATTATCTGGGCCATAGCGAGGACTACGGTTGGAGACGCTCTGCGCAAAAAGATCCTGCAGGTCTTTATTGTGGTGGCCATCGGCCTGATAGTCCTTTCACTTTCATTTTCACAAACGCTGTCTTTTTCCAGCCAGAGAGGCGCATCATCGGACTTTATGCTGCTCAAAAGCTTCGGGCTTGGAATGATGGCTCTGGCGGGCATTTTTATCAGCCTGATCCTCGGCGTTACCCTTATCCCGCAGGAGTTTGAACGCAGAACGATCTACACGATTCTAGCCAAACCCGTCAAAAGATACGAATTCATCACCGGTAAGTTTTTGGGCGCGATACTGACCCTGGGGATCGCTACCGGGCTTATGGGGATCACGTTCATACTCACCATCGTCATCAAGGCAATCGGAGCGCAGCAGCTCAGCGCATCGCCGACCCTTGGACAGATGCTCGGATCAACCACCGAAAAGGTGGCCATTTTCGACTGGAACATGGTGTGGGGAGTGATTCTGGTCTACCTGCAGTTTATGGTGCTGAGTTCCATAGTTCTGCTGTTTTCTTTGATCTTCACGCAGACCGTCAACTTCTTTATGGGAGCGGCGGTCTATGCAGTCGGTTTTATGTCAACGGTAGTCATTTCTCTGGGCGGAGCAGAAGGGGCCAATGTGGCGCTGCAATTGTTCTATAAAACGATATCCTATGTGCTGCCAAGATTTGACCAGTTTAATATCCCCAACCAGTTGCTGCACCCGGAAACACAGGTCACGAATATGGGCGCGTACACGGGCATGATGGCGTTATACGGACTGCTCTATACCCTGCTTGCGCTCGTTGCAGCGATACTCATTTTCGAGCGGAAGGAAGTGTAGCCAAATGACCGACGGCAAGCGTAAAATGCTGGTCGCGCTCGTTGTGGCGCTTGTTGCTGCGATAGTCTTAATCCAGTTTGACCTGGAACCCAAATACGAGAAGATCGTACACGCAGGCAAGCAGATCGGTGAAAACAAGAGCGGAGATATGATGGCTGAGCTGCCCGGGCAGTTCATAGTGGCCTCGTTTACCGGCTTCAAGCAAGTCGTAGCCGGAGCGCTATGGATTCGGGCGGACGAGTTTTTCCATCGAGGCCAATATCATGCAATCGTCCCGCTTGTGCGCATGGTGACCTGGCTGGATCCGCACAACATCGATGTCTATACCACCGGAGCGTGGCATCTGGACTATAACTTCGTGGATGTCGCAAATTCACTCTCCGACAAACGCTATATCCCGGCGTCGATTGCCTTCATGAAGGAGGGGATTCGCAACAATCCCAATATTTGGGACCTCTATTTCGAGCTGGGCTGGACACACTACCACAAAAAATTGTGGGATAACGAGATGGCGGCCTACTATATTTCTGAGGCGTGCAAATACGACAGCGTGGACCCCAATTCTGGGACCAAACAACGCCGGCCGGACTTCGTCGATCGAATGAAGGCCCACATGCTGGAAAAGATCGGCAAATTTGACGAGGCGGAGCAGCAGTGGAATGTGGCCCGTAAAAAAGTCGAAGAGGCGCTGGCGGCCAACCTGAAGAAACCCGGCAGCGGTGGCTGGGTTGATCAAGGCACGCTTGATTTGTGCGATCGCAACCATTCGCTGCTGCTGCTCAGGCAGGGTTGGCGCTATGGTGATATGAAACGTTATGAGCAGGGTCTGAAAATCGCGGAGCGCGTTAAGACTCCGGAGGACTGGGTGGAGGCGACCCAATCTGCTCGAAAAGATTATGAAAGTAGAATCGGCAGACACTGGGAAGGCGATGCGTCAAAGCCGCTGGACGGCAAGTTCAATGCTTCTTGGTTGCGCGCAGCCCCTCGGGTGCTCGTAATTAAGGGCACTGTGAACATCATCCCGGCCTCCGAATATAAAGGGCTGGCTTCGGAGTCATTTACCCATTGGTATGCCCAAAACCAGGCCGCCGAACCGGAGCAACAGGTAAGATGGCGGGATGGATCGAGGGTCTATTGGAGGCTGCAGGACATCGACTACGAGATGCCCGACGTGGACAAGTTCTCCTGGAACACGAACCTGGAAAACACCGTAGCCTGGGGAGACATCTATGTCGGAGGCGGGTCCTTTCTCACTAAGATCAATATGAGCGACCCCAGAGACGCCGCGATGTATCCGCTCAAGGCCGAGAAATATAAACTCACCGTCTGGATGGAACCTGTCGATCCGGGCATGCCGGATTATGTCGAGGATCGAGTGGGATGGAAAGGCGAGGCGCTCATCGACAGCGAATGCCTGGACACCACAACCCGTCCCGGATATCGAATGCTCAAAAAGGAGTTTATTCTCTCCAGAAGTGATATAATATAGCGTGTTGTGTTCCTGTCAGATGCGATGATCTGAGATCGGGATCGGCGAAGTACAGGAACGATTGGTTATACGATGTGATCGTGCTAGACGGGGAACTAGCGGTGCCCTCGACCCGCAATCCGCTACAGCGGGGTCGAATTCCCGCCCGCGGTCTGGCTGTTTGAGTAGTACTGCAGTAAGCGGCGTTGATAGTCGGGCCCCGCGCAATGCTCGGCGTATGAACCCCGTCAGGTCCGGAAGGAAGCAGCGGTAAATGCGTACGTGCATGTGCCGCGTGGTGATCTGGCTGGAGTTGGCTGCTGGAGCAACGCTCGGGCGACCTTATCAGAGGCAGGTGCACGATCACTTATTTTTATGGCTGCTATCGTCAGCAAACGCTGTTTGTAGATAATATCTATGTCTTACGTATCTCTGTATCGCAAATATCGCTCGCAGACATTTGACGACGTGATTGGGCAGGATCACGTTGTTCGAACGATTAAAAACGCTATCAAAAATAACCGCATCGGCCACGGATATTTGTTTTGCGGATCCAGGGGAACAGGCAAGACCACAGTTGCCAGGCTGATTGCGAAAGCCCTCAATTGCGAGCACGGGCCTACCCCGGAGCCTTGCAATGCGTGCGATGCTTGTGAGTCTATCACTCGTGGAAACGCAGTCGATGTCATCGAAATGGACGCGGCCTCCAATCGCAGCGTAAAAGACATCGAACAGTTGCGCGAAGGCGTCAAATACCCTCCCATGCGGCTGCGATACAAGGTATATATTATCGACGAAGCCCACCAGCTTTCAAGCGATGCGAAGGACGCATTCCTCAAAACCCTCGAAGAACCGCCATCCCACGCCGTGTTCATTCTGGCCACCACGGAATCCAATAAAATCCCGATCACCATTCGTTCGCGATGCCAGCAGTTCGACTTCAGACGCGGCACCATCGACGAAATCAGCGGTCGGCTGCAGCATATCACGTCATCGGAGAAGGTAAACATTGAGCCGGATGCGCTGGAGTTGATCGCAAGAGCGGCAAACGGATCATATCGAGATTCGCTCAGTCTGCTCGAACAGGTGATGGCATATACGGACGGCGACATCACCACAAACGATGTTTATACTGTCTCCGGGATGGTCGATGAGGATGCGCTGCTTGAAATTGGGGATATGCTGACCGGCGTCAACACCGCTGCGGCTTTTACGCTGGCTGAAAGGCTGATGCGCGAGGGCAGAGATGTGCGCGAACTGCTCCGATCCATAGCCGGCCATTTCAGGGATGTGCTCGAATTGAAAGTTGGAGCGAGTGACAGGCGTTCCGGCGACCAGCGATGGCAGAGTCAGGCTGAGAGCTTCACACAGGAACGACTGATTTCCCTGATAGACATATTTGCGGCAGCCGAAAAGGACTTGAGATGGAACGAGCAGCATCGACTCGCGCGGGAGATGGCTCTTCTCAAAGCGATGGCTCGTCCGCGCAGCGCCCCTGCGCAGGCTCCCTCCGCTGCTCCGTCATCTGCGTCGACCTCAACTGCTGCCACACGGGAGACTCGTCCTCGTCCGGCAGTTCCTCCTCCTCCTCCTCCGACCGTTCAAAGTCGACCACCGGCTGAGGTTGCCGAGGAAGTGCAGGCTGAGGAAATTGAGCGACCCAAGTCGGCAGACATCAGCGATCCGGCGCAGCCGGAACCTGCGCAGCCCGCAGGCCCATTGACGCTGAGCGAGGTGAGGCGGGTTTGGCCGAGAGTTTTGGAGCACATAAAGAAGGTGCAGGGAAAGCCGGATATAGAGGCTATGGCGCGCAACGCAACCCCGGTGCAGCTTACCGATTCCGCGCTGACCCTTGGGTTTACTGTCAATTTTCAAATGCAGAAGATGAAAGAAGAGCTGTCGAAGGTCCAACAGGCCTTGTTTGATATATTGGGTGCCAAGTTGAAGGTATCGACAATGCTGGTCACCCAACCCGCCGCCGATGAGACGCCCCCTGAGCCGCCCTTGAACGATCAGGTGGCGCGGCCGTTGCTGGATGCCGTGCAGACAATGTTTGGCGGCGATGCCCAAGATGACGAATCCAACCCCTGGAAGGAGCAATAATATGGCAAAAGGAAATCCATTTGGAGGTATGGGCAACATACCCGGACTTGGCAACTTGATGAAGCAGGCTCAGAAGATGGCCGAGGACACCGAGCGCATACAGCAGGAACTGCAAAACGAGCGCATAGAGGTGTCATCGGGCGGTGGCATGGTTACGGCCGTGGTGGCAGGTGACGGCGCATTGCTCGAGGTCAAAATAGACCCGCAGGTGGTTGACCCTGATGATGTGGAAATGTTGCAGGACCTGGTGGTAAGCGCTGTCAGGGAGGGACTCGAAAAAGCGACGGAGTTAAAGCAGGAACGCCTGTCAGAGCTTACCGGCGGCATGGGCATACCCGGGCTTTTCTAACAGAGATTCCGCCCATTTGATCGCTTGCAAATCCGACCTCAGTATCGGATTATTATATCAAAGTTGATTTGCGGGCCGGGTCTTACAGGCTGTCCCAGCCACACAAACTATGTCATTTCGAACGAAGTGAGAAATCTGTTTTTCCGTAAATCGCGAAAGCTCGAAAGAAGCGAAACCCAGAAATGGGAAGGGAAAAAGCAGATTCCTCGGCATTCGCCTCGGAATGACAATTTACCTGGCGCATTCAAGTGTAGTAGGTGGCTGGCATCTGTCCTGGCCTGGTCCGAGACGGAGATCGGACACTCCGGATAGGAGTACTCATCATTCGTGATCTGCTGCCTTCTATAATACGCGGTATTCTGATATAATAGATACGCTTCTATAACTACAACGGATGGCGGGCGCACAGGCTCGTCAGTTATTTGTGTGTACTGGTAATGGAATACGCAAAACCACTAGCCAGGCTTGTTGGCGAGTTCGAAAAACTGCCGGGGATTGGGCCGAAATCAGCCCAGCGCCTGGCGTTTCACGTGCTGCGGATGTCCGAAGAAAATGTTCAGGCGCTCGCGACAGCGTTGATCGACGTCAAGCAGCATATCAAACTCTGCCCGGTCTGTTTCAATTATACGGATCAGGATATCTGCGCGCTGTGCTCGGATGCAAAACGCGACAGGACTTTGCTGTGTGTGGTTGCCGAACCGCGGGATGCGGTCGCGATTGAAAAAACAAACGAGTACCGCGGCGTCTACCACGTCCTGGGCGGAGTAATATCGCCGATGGACGGGGTGGGGCCGGAGATGCTGAGAATACGTGAACTTGTCGCGCGCATCAGCGAACAGGAGATCAAAGAGGTCGTGCTGGCCACGAACCCTACGATAGAGGGTGACACCACATCGATGTATATAGCAGGGTTGCTCAAACCCCTTGGCGTGAAAGTCACCCGGATCGCTCACGGTATGCCGGTGGGAGGCGATATGGATTATGCGGATCAGGCAACGCTGATTCAGGCCTTCCAATGGAGAAGAGAAATCTAAGAGAAGTTGGCAGTATGAGCCGGGATAACGGCAACAGGCCAACTCTTGATTATTCAAGGAGACAATATGGCAAAAAAAATGGAGAGTTACGATGGCAATGCCGCAGTTGCCCACGTAGCGCATGCAACCAACGAAGTCATCGCCATCTATCCCATCACCCCCAGCTCTACTATGGGAGAGATTGCTGACGAAAAAACCGCTCGCGGCGAGCGCAATATCTGGGGCACAATCCCCTCCGTCACTGAGATGCAGAGCGAGGGCGGAGCATCGGGCGCGGTGCATGGCGCATTGTCTACCGGTGCGCTTTCGACCACATTCACCGCTTCTCAGGGGCTGCTTTTGATGATCCCGAATATGTATAAAATCGCAGGAGAACTGACTCCTACGGTATTCCACGTATCAGCAAGGGCCGTGGCCTGCCAGGCGCTGTCGATCTTTGGAGACCACAGCGACGTTATGGCCTGCCGTCAGACGGGATTCGCTATGCTGTGCTCAAACAGCGTGCAGGAAGCGGCGGACTTCGCGTTGATCTCCCAACAGGCAACCCTTGCAAGTCGGGTTCCGTTTGTGCACTTTTTTGACGGATTCAGGACTTCCAGCGAAGTGCAGAAGGTGGAGGAGCTTTCTTTCGACGATATGCGAGCGATGATCGACGACGACCTCGTTATCGCCCACCGCATGCGCGCTTTAAGCCCGGATCGGCCTGTGGTTGGCGGAACTGCGCAGAACCCGGACGTTTTCTTCCAGGGTCGCGAAACCGTCAACAACTTCTACGTTGAATGCCCAAAGACCGTTCAGGATGCTATGGACAAGTTCGCGGCGATCAGCGGAAGACAATATAAGCTGTTTGATTA
This sequence comes from Armatimonadota bacterium, assembly GCA_012522575.1. GTDB lineage: Bacteria > Armatimonadota > UBA5829 > UBA5829 > UBA5829 > DTKD01. The sequence continues at coordinate 13,546 of JAAYKE010000029.1, forward strand.
TGTCGGCGCGCCGGATGCCGAAAAGATCATCATTATGATGGGTTCCGGTGCTGAGACTGCGCATGAGACAGTCGAATACCTTAACAAAAAGGGTGAAAAAGTCGGCTTGGTCAAGGTTCGACTCTACAGACCGTTCAGCGTCAAGGGCTTGATCGACGCTATCCCGAACACGGTCAAGAGCATATCCGTTCTCGATCGCACCAAAGAGCCGGGAGCGCTTGGCGAACCGCTGTTTTTGGATGTGATCGCAGCGATAGAGGAATCTCTTGCCGACGGAAGCGCGCCGTTTAAGTCGTTCCCGAAGGTAGTCGGAGGCCGGTACGGACTTGGTTCCAAGGAGTTCACCCCTGCAATGGTCAAGGGCGTGTTCGACAATATGGATGCCAAGGCTCCGCTGAATCACTTCGCGGTCGGCATCGAAGACGATGTTACCGGCAACTCTGTCAAGTATGACCCTGCGTTTACCACGGCTGACAAAGAGACTTTCCGCGGAATGTTCTACGGACTCGGCTCAGATGGCACAGTCGGCGCAAACAAGAACTCCATCAAGATCATCGGAGAAGAGACCGACAACTTCGCGCAGGGCTATTTTGTCTATGACTCCAAGAAGGCAGGGTCGGTGACCGTTTCGCATCTGCGATTCGGCAAGAACCCGATCAGAAGCCCGTATCTCATCGACAGGGCAAACTTTATTGCCTGCCACAATCCCAGCTTTGTCGAAAAATATGATATGCTGACCAACATCGATGAGGGCGGCACATTCCTGCTCACAACCTCGCATTCCGCAAGCGAAGTGTGGGATACGCTTCCAAAGGAAGTCCAGAAGCAGATCATAGACAAGAAGGTCAAATTCTATGTCATCGACGCGATCTCCATAGGCCACGAAATCGGCCTGGGCGCTCGCATCAATATGATTATGCAGTCCGCGTTCTTCAAGCTCACCGGCATTCTTCCCGAAGAGCAGGCGGTTGACGCCATCCAGCGAGCCATCAAGAAGAGTTACGGCAGATATGGCGACAAAGTCGTCGAGATGAACTATCTGGCGGTTCAGGCCGGAATGGAAAAACTGGAGCAGGTGCAGTATCCGGATCACGTCACCAGCACATTTGAAATGCCTCCGGTTGTCAGTCTGGACGCACCCGAGTTCGTTCAGCAGGTCACCGCTGAGATTATGGCGGGCAGGGGAGACTCCATCCCGGTCAGCAAAATGCCGATCGATGGCCGATATCCTCTCGGAACCACCGCATTCGAAAAGCGCAACATCGCGGTAGAGATTCCGGAGTGGCTGCCGGAAGTCTGCCTGCAGTGCGGGATGTGCTCACTGCTCTGTCCGCACGCGGCAATCAGGCTCAAGGCATACGACGAGGATCAGCTTGCCGGCGCTCCGGCTACATTCAAGAGCGTTGATGGCAAGGGAAAACTCAAGGGAAAGAAATACACCGTGCAGGTAGCCCCGGAGGATTGCACCGGATGCGGACTGTGCGTAGAGAACTGCCCCGGCAAGGAGAGAAACCCCGAGACCAAGGAGCCGACCGGCCGAAAGGCGATCAATATGGTTGCTCAGGAGCCGCTGCGAGAATCGGAGCGCGAATGCTGGGACTTCTTCCTGTCGCTGCCCGAAACCGATCCGTCACTCTATAACAAGGCTACGGTTCAGGGCAGCCAGTTCATCAAGGCGCTCTTTGAATTCTCAGGGGCCTGCGCAGGATGCGGCGAGACTCCTTACGTGAAACTTGTTAGCCAGTTGTTTGGCGACCGAGCGGTCATTGCAAACGCGACCGGCTGTTCTTCGATCTACGGCGGCAACCTGCCCACAACTCCATATACGACCAGGGAAGATGGCAGGGGACCTGCGTGGGCAAACAGCCTCTTTGAGGACAACGCCGAGTTCGGCCTTGGCTTCAGGCTCACTATAGACAAACTCAACGAGTATGCGCTCGAACTTCTGGACAAGGCAGCGGCAGAAGGCGTCGTGACGGCCGAACTTGCAGATGGAATCAAGACCGCTGACCAGTCAGAACAGGACGGAATCGAGCAGCAGCGAGCCAGAGTTGCCGAGCTTAAGGCTGCTTTGGCAAAGCATATCGATGAAGGATGCGATACCTGCAAGCAACTCGACAGCGTGGCGGAGCATCTGGTAAGCAAGTCGGTTTGGATTATTGGCGGGGACGGCTGGGCTTATGACATCGGCTACGGCGGGTTGGATCACGTAGTTGCCAGCGGCAAGAACGTGAATCTGCTGGTTCTGGATACCGAGGTCTATTCAAACACCGGCGGTCAGATGTCCAAATCAACGCCAAAGGGCGCAGTTGCCAAGTTTGCAGCGGGGGGTAAGCCCATCGGCAAAAAAGATCTGGCTATGATGGCCATGACCTATGGCAACGTCTATGTAGCGAGGGTATCGCTTGCCAACCCTGCGCACCTCGTCAGAACAAAGATCGAGGCGAAGGCATACTACGGGCCATCGTTGGTAATCTGCTCCTCGCACTGCATAGCGAACGGCATCAACACCACCTTTGGCATTGAAGCACAGAAGAAGGCGGTCAACACCGGCCAC
>JAAYKE010000030.1 GCA_012522575.1 Armatimonadota bacterium
AGTATCGGCCAGGAATGACAAACCGTCGTCTTCTACATCGAGACCGCATACAACACGGAATTCTTGGTCAAGACGAGATATGGAAGCATCGCCCCAGCCAAGCATGTCCACGTCCTGAGTTGGCCGGCGCCGCTGCTCTGACCATATACTGAATAGCACTGCACCCTTAAGCACAAACTGCTCCTTGTGTTGCGATACGCTCAGTCTGAACAGGAGTCGCTCAATGGCATATTGCGTGAGGGTCAGTTGGTGCTCTTGGTGTTTTGCTCGAGATATGTTGAGAAGCTTCTGGCGCACTGATGCGGATATATCACCGGACTGACGGTTCATTCCAGTGAATCCATATACGGACGCATAACGTTGGTAACGCGACAGACTTTCGTAGCAGCCCACAGTTCATCGGCTGTGGCTTTACGCTTTCTCCAGCAGTCGCGAAGAGCTTCTATGGCAACATCCAAACCGATCTTATTGCGGTACTTAAAGCAGTCAGCTACAGTTTTTGCTGCCGTATATACACGCACTGCAACGCCCTCTATGTTGTGCTCTTCAACACCATATTCCAGAGCCGGACCGGAAAACCGAACAATCCGCACCGGCGGCCAATCCAGTTCAGGGCGCCTGGCCTTGATCCCTATGGCCATCCAGACTTCAAATGGGTTCTGCGTTGTGAGACCATGGAACCGCAGTGCAGATAGGAGAGTTACTACTGCATGCGGCACACGCTTAGAGGCTTCCGCCAGAGTGTGATGCTCAGTTGCCTCATAATCTGCCGCGACATACAGTCCTCTTCCCACTCGCTGAATGAAGCCCTTCTGCTGAAGATCAGCCAGGCAATCCCGTCTTATCCCATAAGCAGCAAGATCGCGAGGTCTGACAACACCCCGCTTACGTATAATCTCCATGGCTTTCTCTGTGGCTGCTTCTGCCATTGCTCATCTGTTCCTGTACATAGTGTGGGTAGATATCGATAACTACCGACGAATTGTACAACGAACTTGGCGCTGAGTCAAGCAAGGCAGAAGAGGTAAAGCACTTTTGTTGCGCTCCAATAGGATGTCTTGAATGTCAGTATTAATTATATTCAGCGTCCGGAGGACTTGGGAATTATGATAGTGACCACGGTTCCAACGCCCTCCCTGGCGGAGATAGTGAGCTTCCCGCCGTGCGCCTCGACTAACTTGTTCGCAATGCTCAAGCCGAGACCCGAATGGGAATCGTTGGGAGATCTCGCCGAATCGGCGCGATAGAAAGGGTCCGTCAGGAAAGGCACTTCCTCGGCCGAGATTCCCTTACCCGTGTCGGCGATGCTGATCAACGCCTGGTCTCCATCCTCCAATGTGACGTTGACCTCTGCGCCCTCTCCTGCATAGCTGATGGCGTTCTCCAGAATGTTGTTGAGCACTTGCACGATTCGGTCGGGATCGGCGACTGCCATAACAGGCTGGGTGAAATCCAGCGGATGCAGCACGACTCCTGCCGCCGCCGCCTCAACCTCGTGGGACTGTATCGCCATTGAGACCAACTCCCGCAAATCCACCTCTGCAAGGTTCAACGGCAGTTGCGCAAGGTCGAATCTGGCCAACTCCATTAGATCCTGAACCAGTCGTCGCAGACGCTGCGATGTATCCACCAGTGCGGATACCGCGAAATCCCTCCTTTGGGGGTCCTCCGCCAAGCCGTCCTTCAACGCTCCCGCCATCGTCTCCATCGTAGTCACCGGGCTGCGGAGTTCGTGGGCGACGTCGGCAAGGAACTGCCTGCGGCGATGAGCATCATTTTCGAGGCGGCTTATCTGCTCGGAGACCTGCCGCCCCATTTCGTTCATTGCAATGGCTACGGCGGCAAACTCATTATTGCCCTTAGCGGGTATGCGGTAGTCAAAGTTTCCCGCCTGAAACGCATCCGCCCCTTTTGCCAACTGCGTTAAGGGTTTCGTGAACCTGCGTCCCAGCCATGACCCTGCCAACGCTGCAAGGCCGAGAGCAACCCCCATGCGCAAAAGCAGGCTTCTCAGTTCTAATGAGGCAGGAGAAGGTCTGGGCGACTGCCCGCCGGGACCGTCCATCGGGTTGCGCCCTGGCTGTGGTCCGGGACCTGATGGAGGCGGCGGACCAGGCTCTCTAGCCTCTCTCATCAGTGGAGGACGCCCTGTCAGGAACTCTATCACTCCGAATCTGGGTTCTGGGATTGGCCTGAGATTTGCATCGGGACGCCGCATCATTTCCTGGCGAAATGCGCGGAGGCTCACGTAGTTAAAATAGTTTGCAACACCGCTGCTGATGATCCAGCTCAGCATAACCGTCAGCAGGATAGCAGTCGTAAGACTGGTGCGAACGCTAACCTTCGGGGCGATAAGCATAGCCTACTCCTCTTACCGTTACAATCGGAAAATCAGCGCATCGCGCTCCGGCAAGCTTTTCGCGCAAGCGGAATACAAGATTATCAACAAGCCGATACTCGCCATAGAAATCGCTTCCCCATATCGTCTCCACCAGTTGCTCTCTGGACAAGGTGACTTGCGGATGTTCCATGAGTGCCACCAGAAGATCGAACTCCATCGTGGTAAGCTCTACAACAGACCCATCGACTTTGGCCCGATGCTCATCCAGAGAGAGTTCCAGATTCCTCCAGCGATACGTTGGCAGAGGCCCCTGGTTGCGGTTCTTTCGTCTTATGAGGGCTTGTATTCTGGCAACAAGCTCCGAAACATTGAACGGCTTTGTGACGTAGTCGTCGGCGCCGAGTTTTAGAGCGCGCACCTTGTCAATATCGCTATCCCGCGCTGAAAGCATCATTATCAGGGCATCGGATTCGCTGCTAATCGTCTCGCACACTCTGACGCCGTCCATTTTTGGCATCATGATGTCGAGAATCAACATATCGGGCTGTTCCCTCCGAAACACCTCGACAGCGGTCTCGCCATCGACCGCGCTAAGGATACCGAATCCCTCCGCCTCCAAATACCAGCGCAGGCCTTCGATAAGATTCGCGTCATCGTCAACGATCAAAATGCGCGCATTCATTTCGCATCCCTCTCGATTGTGCTCATTTGTATCGAATTCTAGCACTCCGCAGAGCTTTGAGCAATCCGCAAGTTCGCTCGGACACTCAATTATTTAGGCTACGACACAACTTAAACAGAACTGTGATGTTGTCGTGATGATTTGGCGGAACTTCATACACAGGCGTTCAAGTCAAAGCAACTGGAAGCAGGCTGCAGCACTAATGGCTTCCTGACAGTCTTATCAAATAACAAGGAGGAACGCAAAATGAGAACGATAAGATTAATCGCGTTGATTATGGTGGTCGTGATCTGTGCGACCCTGGCGTATTGTCAAGGCGGCCCCAAAGGGCCGGGGAGAGGCGCACCGACAGCGACTCAGCAGCCCCCGCCGCCTTCGACAGAAGGTCAACCGCCTCCGCCGGGAGTTCAGCCACCTCCGGCAGCGGCAACAATCGACAGCATTGCTCAAAGATTTGCTCTGACGACCGATCAGGCGACTGCGCTCGGCGCGATTCTAACAACAACCGAGGCCACGATGCAGCCGCTGATGGAAACGGCAGCCACTGCAAACAAGGCGCTTCAGGATGCTATTGCGGCAGCCGACTTCGATGCCGCAGCAGACCTGGCGGCATCCGCCTCGAATGCGGAACTTGCCGTAACAAAAGCGAGCCTCACTGCTTGGGCTCAGATCAAGGCCAGCGGCATCCTGACCGCAGATCAGTTAACGACGTTGTTGACGGGACCAAAGCAAGGCGGTGGCCCTCCGCCCCCACGACCGTAGGGAGCTATCGCTCGCGGCCAAGAGGCGCAACTGACCTACACTATGCACGGACGCCTCGCAAACCGCAAACCGTCACAACAAGAGCCCCGGCACCCCAGCCGGGGCTCAGCCCTGATATGAATGGGTGGTTGGTGCGGGAAAAGAGGTTTTCCCGAAACAACGGAAATTCTTCACTGGCACTTGTTTAGTTATGCCAGTAATGGCATAATACTATTATGGATGCGCAAGGCAAACCACTACTGTGGATCGGTTCATCGCTTGATGATCTGAGGGAGTTTCCTGAAGACGTAAAGCGCGTGATGGGCTTTGCACTACGTCGTGCTCAGGATGGATGTAAGCACATAAATGCGAAGCCTCTGAAGGGTTTCGGCGGTGCCGGGGTCCTTGAGATTGTCGAGAACGATGATGGCAACACCTATCGCGGAGTCTACACAGTGAAGTTTGCCGGAGTGGTCTACGTGCTCCATGCGTTCCAGAAGAAGTCGACAAAAGGAATCTGCACACCCAAGCGTGAGATTGATCTCGTAAAAGATCGGCTCAAGCGCGCTGAGGAGCATTATGCAGACTGGTGCAAAGAAAGGGGAGGTAGCCGTGAGTAGAAAGATCAAAGTGACAGAGTCAAGCGGCAACGTGTTTGCCGATCTTGGAGTGATGGATGCCGAAGAGACTCTAGCCAAGGCAGAGGTCGCTTCCCGCATATGTGATATCATCGCCGAGCGTAAACTCAGCCAGACCGCGGCAGCTAAACTGTTGGGAGTGGACCAGCCGAAGGTCTCCGCTCTTATGCGTGGCAAGCTGGATGGGTTCTCGTCCGACCGACTCTTCCGGTTTCTCAATGCTCTCGACAAGGATGTAGAGATTGTGATCAAGCCGAAGAGGCAGGAAACAGATCACGGCCAGGTTCGCATAGTTGTGGCGTAGGCTCTTGCAGTTGCTTCAAAGCGCCGGTAGTTTGTTGTTAGTTCGGGAAACTTGAGCCACTCTGTGTCTGTTGGCTGATTGTTTTCCCTGTGAAACTTGACCCGGACACCAATGCTATTGTCCTTTTCAATGAGGAAATTGCCTGTGACATCCAATCCATGCTCATTTCGCTTATGGCGGCCTTGGTTGTACCCGGCATGCTGTGTATATATCTTCTTCATCAGTTCAAGGATGTATAGCTCGAACGCATCCCAGTTGGCGGTACTGCCTTGCTGCAATACGGGTCTTCGGTATTGCCATTCATGACCTTGATGGACTGTTAGGGAGACGACTGCAAGAACTTTCGTCCCTTTGGCGTTATATGCCAGCCTGGCTTCCGCTTGTCATGAGGCAGCAAGTAACCAGCTTTCACCGCATCACTGTTGACGCATCGTCGGAGCGCAGCCTTACCCTGTTCTGAGAGGCCCTTACCCAGATGGCGGCGTTTTACCTCATTTCCCAAAGCCTCGATAATATCAGACATCAGAGCTACGCCACCATTAGCCACAGCGGTGTGGAGTGCGATGCGTATCTGTTCGTCACCGTTTATTCCGACTTCAGCACCCGTAACCAAATTTTCGTTCGATTCAACTCCCATATCAGTTACTATAGCCCTTCATCATATTCTCGTACTGACCGGGGCTTCCGCATCTCAGAAATCAGGAACTTAACCCAAGCCCTAGTGAAACAGTGCGCCTCGTCGTATTGGCAGTATCTGCTATCGGTTTTTCTGGGATTGTCTTCGCCTTTCCGGGCCGCACTATATAGAAGTTTGTTGTTATTTCGGGAAAGCCCTTTCCATGAGCAACAAAACGCAAAATGAGTTCGCATAACACCTTGGCGGCTGGTTTACTTGCCGGAGTTGCTTCTGAAGAATGCCGCAGCAGCAGCTTTGTCGGATTGGCCAGTAACCACCCTGCGGACGAATACCTCAAGCTCATCCTCGTCAGCGAGACCAAGGAACTCGATATGATCCATTTACCCGGCCAGCTTCTTCAGGGCACGCCCATACTTGCGGTTTGTCTTGTCGAGTGCTTCTCTTAACTTAGCGGCACGAGACTCGTCCCGAACAGGAGCGATAATGAGCACATTCCCGTCCGTCGAAATCTCGACCGGAGTATCGTTATCTATCTTGAGCAGATCCAGCACACTGCGCTCGATAACCAGAGCCATGCTGTTGCCGTGTTTTGTGAGCTTCTTAATCATAGGGATTCTCCACTATCTGATTGTTCCGTACATACAATGTATCACCAATCAAATATCATGTCAAATCTGTTTGTTGTTTTGGGTAGCGTACAATGTTGTGTGTAAAATCGAGCTGAGGTAGGTAAGGCGCATTCCTCTCTCTAAGATGCGATTGTCACGAATGCAAAAGGAGGAACACGCCGTGAGAGAAGTATACGTCGATGAGTTG
>JAAYKE010000005.1 GCA_012522575.1 Armatimonadota bacterium
ACGCCAATATCTATAATTCTCAAATCACTAGGCTCGCTGCCTAAAGACAACTGGAGCAAAAACTAAACGGATGCGCAACTGGAGAAAAAGGTCAAGCCAAATCTCCACAACTATTTGACACCGTCCGAATGATTGTTTCGCTTTCTACTTTTTGCCCGCTGCGATATAATACAGACCAACGCTCTGACTAATTCAGATTGACAGGTTCTGATGATGAATACAAAACCGCAAATCGCCGTATATTATTTCCCGCAGTATCACCCTGATCCGCGAAACGATGTCTGGCACGGGAAGGGTTGGACCGAGTGGGAGTTGATGAAGCTCGCTCGTCCGCGTTTTGAAGGGCACAGGCAGCCGAGGGTTCCTGCGTGGGGATATTTTGACGAATCCGACCCACAATGGGCGGCAAAAGAGATTGAACTGGCGGCGGACAGCGGCATCGACGCTTTTATATACGACTGGTATTTCTATGACGACGGCCCGTTTCTTCAGGATGGATTGGACAAAGGTTTCCTTCAGGCAGGCAATCGTGACCGCATCAAGTTCGCGCTGATGTGGGCAAATCACGACTGGCTGGATATCCATCCGGCGAAGGCCCTCGGCCCGGCTCCGATGCTTGTGTCGGGAAAAGTGAACCGGAAAACGTTTGACAGGGCCGTTGATCTCATAATAGAGAGCTATTTTTCTCAGCCCAACTATTGGACTATCGACGGAGAGCCGTATTTTTCTATTTACGATATTGGCGCTTTGATCGAGGGACTCGGCGGATTTGCCGAAACACGTGATGCGCTTAAGAGCTTTAGAGATAAGACCATTGCGGCGGGATTTACTGGACTGCACCTTAACTGCGTAGTCTGGGGAATCAAGGTTCTGCAGGGCGAGACCGGAGTCGAAGAACCTGAGAGTGTCATACCGCAACTGGGATTCTCCAGCGTGGGCAGTTATGTGTGGGTTCACTACCATTACCCGAACTGGGGCGGTTTTCCGCTTGGCAGTATGCGCAGCGCGGCGGATCGCAACTATGAGGTGTGGGAGGAGTTCGCCGCGGGTTATTCTCTGCCGTATCATCCAAATGTCACGATGGGCTGGGACCCGTCTCCCCGCACGACCCAAAGCGATGTTTTTGAGCCGAGAGGCTACACATGGACGGCGATTCTCGAAGACGACCCGAAAATCTTCGAAGAGGCGTTGAGGCGGGCGAAGGAGTTCGTTATGAAGCCGGGCTGCGCTCAAAAAATCATCACTATAAACGCGTGGAACGAATGGACCGAAGGCAGCTATCTTCTTCCCGACACGACCAACGGCACAGCATATACCGATGCAATCAGGGCTGTATTCGGAGAAGATTAGAGACCGACAGACAGGTGGAGGAAGCAAATGGGCAAATATCTGGGAGTGATAATGATGCTAATGGCAAGCGCAAGCGTAGGCGCGGCACAGCAGGGTCTGCCGAAACTAGTGATCCCGGACGGGCTGGGCGTGAACATTCACTTTGTCGGCAATCAGGCCGAGGAAGTGGAGAAGATAGCCGACGGCGGCTTCAAGTTCATTCGGATGGACTTCTCGTGGGTCCATATCGAAAAGGAAAAGGGCGTATATGATTTCAAGCCTTATGATGAGCTGATAGACTCCCTTTCCGCCAAAGGAATCCGGGCGCTTTTTATCCTCGCCTACGGTAATCCGCTATATGACAACGATATGTCTCCGCACACCGACGAGGGCCGCGCCGCGTTCGTGAAGTTCGTCACCGCCGGAGCAAAGCACTTTAAGGGCAAGGGGATACTATGGGAGATATGGAACGAGCCTAACATATTTTTCTGGAGACCGCAGCCGAACGTAGAAGATTATGTAAAGCTCGCTAAAGCCGTTTATCCCGCGCTCAAAAAAGCCGACCCCGACTGCACGGTTCTTGCGCCGGCGCTTTCAGGGTGGGACTATGGCTTTCTGGACAAGGCGTTCCAGCTTGGGTTGCTTGAGGCGACCGATGTCGTGTCTCTGCATCCCTATGGCGCAGGCAAGCCCGAAGACGCCACTACTTTATATATAAAAGTCCGCGAACTGATCGGCAAATACGCCAAAAAAGGCAAACAATATCCCATTGTCAGCGGGGAATGGGGCTATTCGTCCTACAGCAAAGGGGTCTCTGTGGAAACGCAGGCCGATTTTATCACCCGCCAGTTCCTGAACAACATTATCAACAACGTTGCCCTCAGCATCTGGTATGACTGGCGGGATGACGGCCCGGACCCCGACGAAAATGAGCACCATTTCGGCACAGTGGCGCGTGATATGTCCGACAAGCCCGCCTATGTTGCGGCAAAGAATCTGAACACCGTGCTCAACAGCTACTCATTTGCCAGCCGCATCAGCGTCGATTCCGAAGAGGACTACCTTGCCCTGTTCAAAAAAGGGGATGCACTGCGCCTTGCTGCGTGGACTACCGGCAAACTGCATAAAGTAAAACTTCCACTCGATGTCAAGGAAGTCGAGATCATATCGCGAGACGGCACGCAAAGCAAAGCCGAGGTTAAGGACGGTTATCTGGAGATCGAACTGACCCAGTCGCCGCAGTATATCACGCCGGTCAGTGATAGCCGGATGTGGTCTATTATGGCCGCGTGGCAAGTTACGGCGGAACCTAAATTGACTGATAAAGGGCTGGTGATCGATGTCGAATCGAGCGTGGATGGCGTTGCAATCCCCGGCGGGAAAATCGAGATCAGCGGACCCGGAATAACGAGCGCGCAACTCAGCCTTGACGACGCAAATGCGGCAGGAAATGCTAAAATCTCCACCTCATTCATCAGTCCTGGAACCGCAAAATCCAATCTGACTGCGGTTTTGGAAATCAAAGGTCTGTCGGAGCCGATAAAGCGCGTCATAACCTTCACCACATCAGTATGTCCGCGTGTCGTGGTTCTGCCGCCGACGGATAAGGAGCTGTTGTTCGACATCTACCGGCCTTCGGTCGGCTCTGAGGGGTCGATTTCCGGGAAGCTGACAGTCGATAACGTCGAAGGGGTCACGCTTATCGATTCATCTGTTGAGTTCCGCATACCAAAAGGGCAGGATCGCGTTACAATCCGTGCAAAAACAAAGCAGCAGCCGGTCAGTTTCACGGCGGCGTGCAATCTATACG
>JAAYKE010000031.1 GCA_012522575.1 Armatimonadota bacterium
CCAAAACCGTTTGATGTATAATAGCTTCCATAGAGACCTTCTTTCATTAGTTTTCTCCAACCTTATTTTAATGAAAAAGGTCTCTTACTCATATACTGAAAACTCCACATTTATTTTACGCGGCCTTCGTCTGCGGCGAATGGGCGCGCGAAGTACAGAGATGGGTATTGCGAACCGCCGGTTCACGTGTTCCATGTATATCATCCCGATTTTTCCGAATCAATGGTGTCCTATGCATTAGCGATAATCCGAAGAGGAATAGCGAATGTTTCAGAAAGATATAGCTCAGTTGCCCCCAGCAGTCGAAGCTGTTCGTTTGTGGCTTTTGTCTTTGAAAGCCCGGGTTGGATAATACACACTTGGCATATCGGCTTGAGTAGATGCGCATTGTTCATTAGTTCAAACAGGATCTTGGCATCGCCTTTTTCCATTCTGCTTGGCTTACCGTCGCGAATGCGCCTCGCTTCCCTAAGCTTGAGGTGCTCCAGTAACCGGTCGATATTCTCTCTCCAGCGAATAGATTTCTGAGCCTGTCCACAAACCTCGTACAAATCTCCGACACGAGCACCGACCGAGCCGTCATGAGCATACTTGCAGTGATAAAAATTGATGTGGATGAATGTTCCTTCACGTTTGATTGCAAGGATATCGGCCGCTTCACCGCTTGAGTCATCATCAAAGACAATTTCCCATGCAGGATCAGCGCACAGCTCGTTAAGGACCCTTCTCTGAATACTGTCTGTACGCTTCTGTTCGGTCTGCGACTCTACAGACAGATCAATGCCAGTCCAGTCCCATACCTCGATCTGCTCTCGGTTATATGGTCCAATACTATCTCCATGGACTTTGAACAGCAGGTTGTCCTCGATAAAGGTATCTTGTTCAAAGAGAATGGTAGGTGGTTCTTTCCTGAAGAAATCTGAGAGTGCAACCAAACGTCCGCGTCCCACCACTGCACATGCTTCGAAACCAGTAGCCAGAAAGTCAATACCATCATTCCTGAACTGAGCCTCATACTCAGCATTACCAGATTCTGCAGCCACAGCAAACCGAATATCACCCTGGTCCACATAATCGAGAACTTTGAGTTCAGTCTCAAAGAACGGCACATCCACATCACCGATTCGTATGAGTAGAGCAGATTCGCTGCGAAGATAAGTCTGTGAGTTCCAGTCGATAGCTAGAGGGACAAGCTGGGGTCGAGCAGTTATGGATTCGGGTCTTAGCACACCATTCAGAACCTGTTCTTCCGTAATGGAATTGTCTAGTACCTTTGCGCCTATAGCTTTGCACCACGCCACCCACTCTGGAATGCTCTCCGCAGCCTTGTATGACCAGATCCGCCCCTTAAGCGAGCAGCCTAGTGAGACTCGCTCCCCATTTTCGTATCCTCTCCCAAACAGGTTAGTCTTGGCTTTGTTCCCAAGTTGACCAGGTTTGAGTTGCTCACCGACATCCGATCCGTTATGCATTGTGTGACGTATTGCTCTACCAGCGGCGTGGAGTAAGCCGAGGTTCATGAGCATAAATCTGTTGATATTGTGTAATGCTCGATAGACAGGTTCACCTTTAACGCGTTCTGCGGTCTGAGCGCACACGGCTCTCGCAAGATCCTGATGCAACTCCTCGTTGTTGGAGCTATTAATGTAGAGTACATTGTTGTCAGCATCCCAGAAAAGCAAGTAGAGGTGCCATGTAAGATTTTGCATTTCGCGGATGTCCCCCCACGGAATCTCCTCGAACTCCCTGGTAACAAATAGAGCGACCTTATGCTCATCGCTCCATACGGGTTCTACGTAGATAATCTCTGGAGGGACCAGTTCTGCGATCTTGTCCGGTGTCCAATCATCGCACGTGGTCTTGTAGATCACGGTGCTCATCTTCGGGAGGATGTTCTCGAGCGGTACGCATATGCCGTCACAGGGAAAAGTCGCGAGGAACTCAGTTTGCGCGACTCGTTGTCCAACCGCTCCTTCGCCGAGTTGCTGGATTATACGGTTCCAGTCTGCGTCTTCCGCATAAAGCTGTCGCAGCGCGTGCTCCATCGAGATATCGCCTGCATTCGCAACCATTGTTGCGGTACCAAGATTTTCTCCTGCTGATCGGGTGAAACGTCCAGTGAACTGAAGAGTTATGGCCAGACTCTTGTGCACATCGTGGATGGCTGCGATTTTGAGTTGCGGAAGGTCGAAGCCCTCTCCCAACATATCCACACATACAACTATTCTTGATGTCCGCGAACGAACTGCCTGGAGTGCTTCACGCTGCTTCGTTACACCCATCTGGCTGTGTATAAAGATCGGTTTGAAATCCTCAGCGAGTTCCCGGTAAACCTCAATGATCTTCTCAGCACGCTTGATTGTTGCAGTGCGAGCCATGAGTATATGGTCACGTTCGTTGCCAAGATCATCCCGGAGTTGAGTTACTGCCGTTTCTGCAATAGCCTTGTCAGCAGCATCTATATCAAACCTAAAGATTGGACGATATTGAATGGCTGCAAAATAACCCTCTTCCTGCGCTTTTCTAAGCGGATAGTTGTATATGATGCGTCCATCAACTCGTTTCCCGTCGCGTCGGTAGGGAGTCGCTGTGAACTGAACAATGGATTTTCCGGCAAACTTAGTCTTGATATCGCGCCAAGATGGAGCGGCAACGTGGTGAGCTTCGTCGAGGAAAAGATGTGAGCATAACTCAAGGACCTTGGTAGTGGCCTCAGGTTCACTATTTGCAAGTGCTTGAATTGTGGCCACTACCACATTGCACGGAGTAAATAGCTGTTCGGCATCTTCTGCGGTCTTCAGGCAGTGATCAAGCCTTCCAGCTACCGGATATAGAAAGCCTTCGCTTAAAACTCCCAGTTGCGGTAAAAGACCGTGAGTCAGAAACTTGCGGTAAGTCTGCATGCGAAGGGGGTTGCTAGGCACAATGACCAAGAGCCTATCGATAGTGCCATGGGCGAGCAGAGCCAGCATTGTTTCGGTCTTGCCGGTGCCAGTTGGCATTACAATGGTAGCTGGGTCTTTCGATACAGACCAATGGGCAAGAACCGCATGAAGGGCTCCAATCTGCGGAGGACGTAAACCTACGTCTCCCGTCTCTTGACGCTCTTCTGCAAAGCTGAATGACGCCTTATTCTTTCTACGGATCTCTGATGTAGTGTTTACCGAATGGTCTGCAGAGGCAAGGTTCCAGCGTATATCCCCATTTTTCGAGAACATCTTGTCAGGGTTGCGGATATGAGACTTCGGAGCAAGTAAATAACTCTCTATAAACAGTTGGGTTGGCGGGGGAGAGCTTAGGATAGTGATGTGTTCCCCATCTGTGGTTGTGAGCAAGCCCTGCCGTTCAGTGCCATTCCCAACTAGCGAATATTCCCCACTCACCAGTCGAGAGGGAGTTGCTAGCTCTTCAATAACTCCTCCGGCAACTTCTGTGCGCCAAGCAAACTGAGCTGGAATCTCAGCATTTTGCAAGATATGATGTTTGGCTGGCATCTTACCCTCCCCTGGTCACATACGTTAAGGTTGTGGTTGGCAGTTCAGCATTGGTTGTGGCCATAGCCGGGCAATCCAATATATTACATCCATAACAGAGCATCTCCAGCTTGCCTCTTGTAATACTGGGCGTTTAATCTAACAGGGCATCGCGATGTTTCTCGACAAAAACTAAGGCAAGTGTTCATACAATAGTTTCGCCATTGCTGTGTCACAATCCTGCATAAGTGGCAGCATCGCGATCTCTATGCCTCATGTCCACAGAACAACAAGAGTATTTCACGGAGGATAAGTGTGATGTCATTCACAAATACGCGGCGAAGAGCAATTGGATGTATTATGTCTGTACGGATGATGGAAAGAGCGGTTTAAGAATAGGTGGTCAGACTCGCTTAACCGACTACCAATACCAGCCATATTTGCGACGACATTATGTAGTCATCCTTCAGGCTTGCCTTGCCATGTTAAGTCGAGCAGGCAGATATCCGCCGCACGAAGTTGCAGCTTTCTGTAGCCGGGGCATGCTTCATTTGCCAACTGCCTGGCTTTTCGGCTCATCTCTCCCCAGTCGGCAAAGTAGCTCTCAGCGTGCTTCAGTTGGCCGATAACCAGGTCATCGGCCACAACGTCGATTGTTAGTGTTCTCATACATTCCCCCCTGTGCCAACTCACTGCGATAGCCTGCGCTACTGAACAGGTGGCGTGAAGAAATCTGCAAGTTGAAGAGAGCATCGTCCAAAATTGAGCCTGTTTCTACTTTGGTCGGGACCCACAGCCCATTCACAAGTACCAGCTATAGCCTATCGCAACGACACTGGCGTTTATACCGTGGTTAGGTCGCCTGATGCCTGCGTTTGACGCGTGGCAGAGCCTGTATTCAATGAATACATTGCTGTTTCGGTCGGTCGGGTAGCGCAGCCCCACTGACAATCGCTCATTGAAATTGACTTTCGTCGCTTGTCCGTTTACTCTATCACTCAGACATATTACGCCGATTCCGGCAGCATAGTATGCAGCAAATCGGTCGCGGACAAGGAAGTCATTCCTGTAGTTGCCGAGGATTGAACAGGCATTGTTATTGCCACTGGCTTGCTCCCAGAAGGACAGTTCGCATCCAATGCTTTTTCTGGGCGATACGAGCTTGTCGTACTCCAGACTGAGCGAATCGAACTGATAGTGAGGCACCAAAGTACCGCTCGGAATCCTGTGATTCTCTCCGGCTCCGAGCCACACTATCCACTGCGTGTCGCCGCGCATATGGTATTCACTGCCAAGCACGGGCGAAGCATTCACAGGCATCACGAGCGATAGAACCAGTATCAGCAGTGCCAGGGCTGACTCTCTTTGCATTTCGTAATAATTCCTTCCAAGATTCGGAGGCTAATGCTTAATCCCCAGGGATGAATATGCGGCGACGCTGACCAAGTCTTCATCTTCAGGCTGGTTGGTCAGTGCATCCAGATCGGCGACAGGATATGGAAACGGCCCCGATCCAGGAATTCTATCGATCCAGCGTGCTCGAAACTCGGGGTTCTGCATCCTGCAGCTTTCCCTGTGATTGCAGTAGTCCTCATTGCAGATTATGCGCTGCCACGGTGTTTCCACTCCCTCGTCCCTGACATTACCAAACGACAGCGGGGTGAAATCGCACGGGGTCACGTCGCCGAATGCCGTCACATAGAACTGGCACCAGCCCGCGAAGCAGCCGTTACCGGTAGGGCCGTTGATGTGAGCCTGTGTTATGACCTGTGGGAGCGGATGGCCTTCGTTGTATTCCTCTTCGATACGGCACAGTTCCGCCTTGTCCTCGTCGGTCAGCAGGTGCTTCCTGTCTTCCATAAGCAGACGGCCCGTGGGAACGACATCGAAAATGGTTATCTCGTCCGTGCCGATCTTTTTCGCCAGTTCGAGCATCTCGATAACCTGGCCGTTATGCAGGCGCTCAGGGGTGGCGTATGTGGATATGCCTGTGATTATGCCCGCGCCTTTACAGCGCATAAGTCCATCCACCGCTTTCTGAAAGCATCCCGGCACTCCGCGCATTTCGTCATGTTCGCCGGGATCGGGAGAGTCTATGGAAACATGGATCGCATGCAGTCCTGCCGATGCAAGTTTCTTCACGTTCTTCACGTCGAGAAGCAGCCCATTGCAGAACATCAGCGCGACGGCCTCATCCTTATCTACGTAATCTATAAGGTCATATATGTCGGGCCGGATCAGCGGCTCGCCGCCGGTGAAGACCACGCTCACTACTCCGAGCTTCTGCGAATCGGCAATAACCCGTTTCCACTCGTCGGTAGTAAGCTCGCTCCTCTTCGGGTCCTTGAACCGGTCAGCGCTGCAATGAACGCAGTTTGCCTGGCACTTCGTCGTAACCTGGAGTGTGCATACCGTCGGCTGAGGGTGGCCGTCCAGTTCCAAAGCCAGGTGGTTTCCAAGGAGCTTCATCGAAGCGCTTGTAGGAATCGGCGGCTGATACGAAGTATATATGAGCGTATCATTTCGCTTGATGATGGGCTTTCCTCGACGTTGAACGGCATCCTGAACACTTTTTACGGCTCTTTTTGCGTCGGGAATACTCGACATCGGTCCGGTTGCCGAAGCCAGGAATACATCGCTGTCGGTAATTTGTGTCGTCATTCCAAGCAGTTCGATCTGCCTGCCTCTTTTGAGCCTGCCGACGGTTGAAATGTATGCTTTTACAGCCGCATTGTCCTTGAGCCGCGGCGACAGGACTCGGGCCAGCGGACCGGAAAACTCGACCCGATTACCGCCGCGTACGCTCAATAATGGGAAATGCCTCTCGACCATAATCGTGCCTCCATCTCTAGAATCAGGTTGATATGACCTGTATTGACTGTGAATTCTGTCTTGTACACCAGCGTCCATTCGCAGAACAATAGCCGCCAGCTTCCGGCCTAAATACGAGCCCCAGCATTCCGGCATTTCCTCGTCCTTTCCTGCGAATTGCGAAAACAGGTCTTGCAATCTGGTGTGAGTAAGTATATGCTAACTATAGTGACTAACGCTGGGCTTTGTCAATAGTCTGCCTGGTTTTGAGGTAATGAAATTTCGACTGAAGCACAAGACCTGACAGGATCGTGCCTGACAGTGTAAAATTGAGTTGGCAACCTAAAAGGAGAAGTCGATGTCAAACGAAGAGAATATGGACATGAAACAATTGGATCAGACGAGAAATCGGCTGCTTGCGGCAGGTCTGAACCTGCTGGCAATAAAGGGATACCGGGGGGCGATCACCCGCGAGATAGCCATGGAAGCGGGCGTCACCGAAGTAACGATGTACCGGCATTTTCGATCCAAAGAGGACCTGTTTGCCGCTGCCATCACCGAACACGCCGAACAACTGATAAACCTGGTTCCTGAACCCAGTGGAAATGTCGAAACGGACCTGCTGACCCTTGCGACCGGTTGCCTGGAACATATCTCCTCTCTTCCATCCAAGCTGATGCGCATAATCCCCGGGCTCACGGAACACCCGAAACTAAAGGAAATCATCACAGATATAATGCGTCGTTTTCGAGCGAAGACTCTTGCACTGTGCCGCTACTACCAGTCAAAAGGCGAATTAATCGAGGATGTGGATGATGTAATATTCACCGCATTTGTGGGGCCCATCTATTTCTCCTCATTGGGTATAAATGTCGACGACGGTTTTGATTGCCGACGCTATGTGAAGTTCTTCATAAATGGATATTGTCGCCAGAATTGCGAAGCAGGTTCTGAAGCGAGTTGACAGCGAAGCCGTGTTGGAGCTTAATGCCGCCCATCAGTTGGTTTGCTGCATCATCAAGGTATCTTCTGGCGCTTCATATAGACTGAGGATGCTCTCGAAGCTTCGCCAGCAGCGTACCTACATTCCTTGAAGCGTCACTTCTACCAAGCTGCAATATCTCGGCTATTCGGTCAAAGTCATACCAGCGGTATGTCTCCACGGGCGGCTGGAAGCAAAAGTCGCACAGTTTGATCTGCTGCAAGGACATCTCAAGCTCCATTATTTCCAAGACCCTCAAAGCCACTTCTACGCGGCCCAAGCGTGGTTTGTCCTTGTTATAACTGACCTGCGGCACACGATAGAGCGAGGAGCCAATAACAAAGTCCGCGCCGGACTTGCGAACGATATCGGCCGGAAGATTCCTGGTGATTCCACCATCCACGAGGAAGCTGCCACTGACCCGCTGGATAGCAAACACGCTTGGATAGGCAGCCGAGGCTTTGACGGCTGCTATCGGGTCACCGGAGTCGATGACTACTGGAGAACCTGTAACGATGTCGGTAGCGACGCAAGAGAATGGCAGTCGCAGGTCCTCAAACGACCGGGCCTCAACGCACGTCGATAACGCCTCGCTCACCTGCGTCCATATCCTCTCCGGCGTTCGCGCCAGCAGTCCCAGTGGACTCTTTATCAGTCCGCATTCCTCCAGCAGGTTCAGGAAGCGGAAGATGGCATTGATTCCACCGTCTGCGTACAGCAAGCCTACAATCGCACCCGCGGATGTGCCGCAGATAGAGTCCAGCCGCACGTGGTGCTCCTCCATCTGCTCCAACACCCCTATGTGGGCAGCGCCAATCGCCCCACCACCGCTGAGTGCAAGTCCTACATGCATGTTACAGTCTCCTCTTGTATTGCCTGACCAGCCCCATTTCCGGGAACATATCGTGTTACATTACCTTGTTGCAGGCGTAGTGCGTTGTGAATCCCGCATACTTGTTCCTTCATCGTAAGCGGCTTTCCTGTTCCCACCTGCCATCTTCCAACCGCCTGCATGACCAGAGGAATTCCTCTGAGTCCGTAACATAGACCCACCCGGCAACAACTCCGTTCTCCATGAAGACCGGCGTCAGGACCCTTCGATACATGCTTACCAGCCCCGGGCAAAAACCTTCGAGCCGATCTATTGCAGGTATACACTGCTCCGCATCGTCGAACATGAGTAATTCGCCGTAAACTACCTCTCCGTTCATCGGCGGCTCCACCTGCTGCAACGTCAGCGTTGATGTCAGCCGTTTCTGGATGCCGATATCTGCGGAAACGTCTCCCGTGCCTACAGCCAGGATATCATCCTCGAGGATCTGCAGAACTGGAATGCCTGATGGCAGTTCATAGAGTTGTCCTCGCACTACAGCCTTTTGTATGTGAAATGCACCTCCGCAGAACCTGTCATGGTTCCAGCAGCCGCGTTTCAGAGTTCCGTATACAAACAGCAACGTTGTCATACTCATATCTGCCTCTGTCAGTCTCGTATCACTCATTGTCTGTCCCACCTGTGAAGCGCAAAAAACCACCCAGCCTGTCGGACGCTGCTAATGTGAACGGCCGGGATGTGAACTTGGGAAGGTTCTCGCAGTCAAATGTCATCAAGCTCATAGGTCTGGTCTTGATCTCCTGCCAGCCGGTATCCCTGGCGGTAAGCGCGACATCGAGATATGCAGGGTCGGATGCATAGACGATTGCCCGGTGCTCCGGGTGGTATCGAAGCTCCAGGGGTTTGTTGCCCTTGATGACGACCACGGTCTTCGGGTCGAGCTTCGACGCCATTACCGCGCTGATCAGGCCCCGGCAGAGCGCGAGACGCTTCTTGAATGCACCAAGGTCGATGCGCCCATCGCGCAACGTGGCGTCGGCCATTCTGAAGATGACTTCGCTGTCGACCTCGGCGAAGCGGGGCAGATCGAGTTGCTCGAACAGGCCGTCAGCATTGGTGATCGTCCCATTGTGTGTTCCAATGACGACTCCAGCCCGGATTGGATGCGCGTTGGCGAGCAAATTCACATCGCCTCGAGTGGGCCACCGGGTGTGTCCGGCAAGCCAGGTAGCATTGTCATCGACCTTGGAAATCACCTCGACGAATTCTTTTTCCTTGATGAACATAGTCGCCCGCATCGGGCGCTTGAAAATGGAGTGGCTGCCATCGTCCTTGAGCCAACTGATGCCGGTTGCATAGGGCCCGCGCTTTTCGCTCAGAAGCAGCAGGTATATAAACAGCCACTTCAGATAGCTGCGCTCCTCCGGCTGCCTCTCCTTGGTGCCGCAGATCACTCCGAGTTGACCACACATCAGTTATCACCTCCCTCAACCTCAAAGCCCGCGAATATCCCACGAGTATAAAGGTCTGGATTGTCCTCCATCCAGATGACCGTCTCGAAATACTCCATATCAAAAGCGAGACACTGCACCATTAGGAAGTCGAGCATATTGGTCTTGCCGGATATTCGGACGGCCTCGATACCATGCCACACAGCTTTGGGAACCCTGACCGGATCAGTGTGCTTCATTTGTCGCCTCCGCAAGTTCCCGGCTCTCATCAGGCTGGTTCTTGGGCTTCGGTCTGCCTCGCTTGAAGGCGGCATCACCGGGCATAGCATTCAAGAGGTGCGTTCTCGCGGTCTTGAACTCGTCTCCGTTGAGGCCAAGGTGGATGAGGAAAACCCTGAAGTCATACTTAGCGCAGTTCGGATCGAACTGACGTTTGCGGCTGGAGGCTGCCCGGCTGTTAAGCGCCTTGGCCGCTATTGCGAGCACGAACTGAACGGCAGCTTTTACCTTGCCTGCATGCAGCGTCGCCTCGAACATCCTGAACTCCACAGTGCCTCTATACCAGACGTTGTGGAGGTTCAAGCAGCTATAGCGGCTTGAGTGATAATGCGTGGGACAGGTGTTCAAGTGGCCATACCACAAGCGGTTGACCTCCTCGAGCGTCTTCGGTCTGCTGCGTTCGAGCTTTGCTATGAACTCATCGCTGATAGGTTTCGTATACTGCTGAAGTCTGCTCTCGCTCACTCCAAGAGCCATCAAGATCAGCGGCTCCTGCTTGAACATGATCTTCGCAAGGTTAGCCAGAGTCTTGCCGGTAAAGGCGCTCGCATCTACATGGATGTGCATTCCGCAGTGTTCATCGACTCGCAGACCGCACTTGCGCAGCGCTCGGACCACTTCCTGAAGCGTCGCCAGATCCTCATAGTTGAGCACCGGGCTTACTATCTCCGCGCGCAGGTTGGAAGCGACGCTGGTAAGCGAAGCGTCGGCAACGACTTTCCATATCCTGCCGTTTGCCTCTTTTACTTCCCATGGGTCGTAGCAACTCGGACTTGCCACATGGCTGACTTCCCCGCCGACAACCGACTGGATGGCTTTAGCAGCCGCTTCACGTGTTTTGTCTATCGTCTCAATCTCAACGCCGAGCTTCAGATTCCTTAAATCTGTCACTTGATATCCTCTCTTTTCCTGGGCTGCAGGGTGTGTTCATTATCAATGATGAACTTACCTCGTACCCGGAAAAACATCAAGTCAAGTTGAGCGTGTTGGCAGGAATCTAGTGTTCTTTCGGGGATGGGCTGATCTACGCGAAAGAGTGTTCATCGTTCATACGTGCGATATGTTGAGATCAAGCTTTCCTCACCCTCATTGCCACGCCCTAAAGCCGCCCATGGCGTAGCATTGACACAAGAAGATAGAAGCCCAGCAGTGAAGCGGTTACATAGCCCAGGATGCCGAGGACCGACCAGCCATGAAACAGCGGGCCCACTCCGGTCTGAACGATCAGAGAGGAACCGACGATGATCGCAGCCACGACAATGCTAAAAGAGAGGCGGTTTATCATCTGGTGCAGATCTGAGACAGGCCTATCTATCCGGCTCGGTTCGAACTTCACGGTCAACCTGCCCGACTGGAGCGAGTCGAGCAGGCTGGCGATATCCTGCGGGGCGGAGCGCAGAAGCCGGTGTGCGCCTTGCACATCATTCAGCATATCAACAAAAAGCCGCGCGGGTGAGAACCTGCGCCGGATCATCTCGCGCGCGAAAGGTTGGGCTACCTCGAAAATGTTGAAAGTGGGATCAATGCTACGGCCGATTCCATCCAGAATCACAACTGTCTTCGTTGCAAGTGTGAAGTCGGCAGGGATGCGTATACTGTACTTTCGAGCGAGCGCCATCTGTTTGCTGACAATCTCTGCGGCGCGTAATTGCTGGATTGGCAGGCCGTAGTATTTACTGACTGTCCGCGAGATGTCTCTGGCCATCGCAGTGCGATCAACATCGTTTGGCGCAATGCCGATTGTCAGAAGCGCGTCTATGATTGCTTTAATATCGCGGCGGACGATAGCCAGGAAGAGATCGGCAATCTGCTCGCGCAAATCTTCGTCAATGCGTCCGACCGCACCAAAATCTACAAGCGCAATTCGACCGTTGTCCTCGATGAAAATATTACCCGCATGAGGGTCCGCGTGGAAGAAACCATCTTCAAGGACTTGCTTCAGATACAACTTGGCACCAAGTCTTGCGATCTCTTTGCGGTCAATCGGTTTCGAGTCAATTGTGATCAGGTCATTCAGCTTGGCACCCGTGATGCGCTCCATTGTGAGTACCCGCTTGGTCGTGTATTCCCAATAGATCTTCGGAATGTGAACTCCCGGTTCATCAGCGAAGTTGTTACGGAAACGGTCGGCATTGTGCCCTTCCAGCGTGAAGTCCATCTCTTCGCGCGTTGCTTCCATGATTTGACGCACTATGTCGACCACACCCTGCTGTCTTGCCCAGGACGTACTTCGCTCAAGCAGCCTTGCTAGATTGAGTAGGATCTCGAAGTCGGTCTCCATTGCATCCGCTATGTGTGGCCGTTGAACTTTCACTGCAACTTGATCGCCCGTGCGCAGCGTCGCAAAGTGTACTTGCGCGATGGATGCTGCGGCGACCGGATTGTGCTCAAAGGTAGCGAATAACTCCTCGGGATCAGCGCCCATCTCTGCCTCGATCACCTGCCTGACCTCTGAGTATGGAAGAGACGGTACCTCGTCTTGGAGTTTCTCCAGTTCGTCCACCAGATCATCTGGTAATAAGTCACGCCGGGTGCTCAATATCTGCCCCAGCTTAATGAATGTGCCGCCCAATTCCTCCAGCGCAAGCCGAACTCTACGCCATGTGTTTCGCCCGGGAAACTCAGCTTCGGCATTACCACCCCGACGCCATTTTCGAGGCAGCAATCTCGCGAGTCCCGCTTGATCCAGCAGGTAGCCTAGTTGATGATGTGTCGCAACGATACCGACTTGTCTATAACGTTTTGTGTGTCTGCTTATCGCCTCAAACTGCATAGCTGAACTTCTCCCAAGCAAGAGCAGAATTATAAAAGAAAGGTGTTCGAACGGGCATACCTCACCCGTCCGAACATATAAGCATGCCTGATCGCCTCTGAACTCGTGCTGTATCCATAAGGGCCATCAGCTATCCATTGCATTCTCGTAAGAATCTAGATGAACACGGCCTTCGGGTATTCTGGGCTCGTGCGGTCCTGGATAACGGGATCCATAACCTAGAGGAGTCATTCCAACTACACCGAAATTGCCGGGAAGCCCAAGGGTATTCCTTACAATGACCTCAGCACAACGGTCTTCCGCTTCAAGACCGCGAATACCTATCCAACAGGTTCCAAGCCCCATGCTTGTTGCCTGTAATAGAATATTCTCCATAAACGCAGACCCGTCTTCGATCCAAAAATGATCGAAGCCCTTGCGTTCAACACATACAACTAGAACAACAGGAGCTTTTCTAACAAGTTTCGACCACTTGTGTATTGCTGCAAGTTGTCCTTTACGCTCTTCATCCCGTACTACGACAGCATGCAACAGGGCATTATTATGTGCGGAAGGCGCACAGAAACCAGCCTCCAACACTTCTCTTATCTGTTCACCACTGACGGGCGTGTCTCTGAAAAACCTTACGCTACGTCTGTTTTGTATTACTTCCAGCATCGTATCTCCCTCGAGAACAGCCCTCCTGCGGAAACAGCTGAGAGTTGAGGATGGAGAGCCTAGACCCTCAACACTCAGCTAGCCTGATATTCCTCCAGGTTATCAGGAGCCACTAGAGCGTGATTCCAGTTCTCTCTCAAGAGAGCCAATCTTGTCCTCTAATCGCTGGATATCCGACTTTGTTGCCACGCCCGTCTCTGTCAGCAGTTTCTGGACGTGCTTCTCGACCAAGGGGCGAATTTGTGCTCTCTCCTTGTCTCCTCGTGCGATTAGTTCGCTTACCAACTCCTTCGCCTGATCCTCGGTCAGTTCTCCCTTCCTGGTCAAATCTGCCGTAAATCTCTCGGCAGCTTCTTTAGTTAGAGAGAGTGTTCCGACGCTTATCAGCATCGCTTTCCGTACTAACTCAAACATGTGCTCTTACCTCCATAAACTATTAGTAAGGAACATCCCAGCAGTCGCTTATCGCCGCAGTGCATGCGAAAAGCGGCGCAGCGCTTTCTTCGCACTACCACATAGTGCGGGCGCAAAGCATATTCAACCACCTCGCTTCTGGACATTACGTTCCAGTTGATTCAGGGGATTGTATCGTCAAGCCCCTGCTGTCTTCATCGTTGTCGAGAGACTCTCCGTGAGTTGAGGCATCAACCCAGCGCGGTGATATCGAACAGCAGCGGCAATCGCATTGTTAATTCCCTTAGCTCTCGAGTTCCCCCGGCACTTGATGCAGAGGCCCTTGACCCCCAGCAAAGCTGCTCCGCCGTAGTAAGCTGAACTAAGGTCATTGCGAAGATGTGGCATAGCCATCATGACGAACGGGTACCCCGGCCACAGCAGTGGATTCTTGCTCATACGATTCCTCAACATCGCGAGCACTGCATGTGACCACGCCTCCGTATGTTTGAGGACAACGTTGCCGACATATCCGTCGCACACGATAACATCAGCCTTTCCTGCTGCAATGTCATTGCCTTCGACATTGCCGATGAAGTTCAAATGAGATTCGGCCAAAAGCCCCTGAGCTTCCAATAAGGTCGTCCCTCCTTTGGTGATCTCTGACCCCACATTGAGCAATCCGACTCTGGGCTCACATATCCCCAGGCTGCACTTGGCGAAAGCGCTGCCGAGCAATGCGAATTGCAGAAACTGCTGTGCCGTCGTGCTGACATTGGCACCGGCATCGAGTAGAACCACTTGGCGCTCCGGTGTCGGGATCACAATTGTTATTGCCGGCCGCTTGATACCTTCCAGCCGACCCAGGATGAGGCAGGCTGCTGTTACCGTCGCGCCCGTGTTGCCTGCGGTGACGAGCGCGTCGGCTTTGCCTTGAGCAAGTAAACTCATGGCAACGGCAATCGAGGCATCGGGCTTGGAACGAAACGCCTGAATGGGCTTTTCGTCCATCTCAATCGCACTCTGTACGGGGACAACAGAGACGCATGCCCGCCAGGATGAAACACGCTTCAGTTCTTCGTCCACCCGGTCAGGATCGCCTACCAGCAACACGTGTACACCAGCAGCGCAAGAAGCTTGCATAGCTCCTTCCACGATTTCCGTTGGAGCATAATCTCCTCCCATTACATCCACGACTATACGCACTGGCTGTGGTGAGCCTGACGTTGCCGATGTCTGAACTATATGGTCGCGACTACCCGTCGTTTCTGCCAACGCATCATCTGCCACTATGTGCCCTCCAAATCCGCATGCTCTTTCACTCGCCCGGTTTCTCAATGATGAGACATATCTTCCTCTTCCTGTGTCAACTCGATGGTGTGCTCACTGTCCCCGACTCACCACGGTATCATCCTCCTCCGGCGACTTACAAG
>JAAYKE010000032.1 GCA_012522575.1 Armatimonadota bacterium
ACATAAACTATGTCATTTCGAACGAAGTGAGAAATCTGCTTTTTTCGATGTCCGAGGTCAGATGTCCGAAGTTCGAGCCGGTACCGCCACCCCGTTCCCAACCTCTAACCTCCAACTTCTAACCTCTAAACCGTAGCGGCTGGTCTCTGTCCCAGCCAGACAATCTATCAATGAACACCTGCTGTCCGAGACGGAGATCGGACACTACAATATTTGCGTAGTGGCTGGTCTCTGTCCCAGCCAGATAATCTATCAACGAACACCCGCTGTCCGAGACGGAGATCGGACACTATGGGCAGGAGTACTCACGATTCGTGAATTGTTACGCAAACCTGTTGAGCTTTACACTGCCTCTGCTGAGCTATATAATTCTCAAGTGTCAGGAGGTGGCGTAATACCAATGGCAGAGTTTCAATCCATTCATTCTCCCGAACGCGGAGTATTGCTTCTCGATACGCATGGCCGTGTCACCTTTGCGAACATTCGCGCAGCGGAGGCTTTGGGAGTATTCGTAGGCGATCTGCTTGGCTCGCCGCTGCCCGACGCAATCCGCCGCCACCCGGTTACAGACGACGAGGTGATCGACGAAGTTATAGACGGAAAGCTCCCCGGAGGAGGCGTCTTTCACAGATATTCCACCCCGCTGTACACCGCCGAGGGACAGGTGGCGTCGCGTGTAGAAATCCTCAGCGACATCACCGCAAGACGCGAACTCGAAAAAGAAATCAGCGAGCGAAACATAGAGCTTGCCGATCTCAATCAACAGCTTAAAGACGCTCAGGAACAGCTTATCGCATCGGAGAGGTTGCGCGCTTTGGGTGAAATGGCCGCCGGAGTGGCGCATGATATCAACAATGTGTTGGGGATCATCCTCGGCAATGCCCAACTAGCCAAACGCAAGCTCGATGCGGATCATCCCGCCTTAGAAAGCATCCAGGCACTCGAACTGGCCGCTCGTGACGGAGCCGAGACCGTGCGCAGACTTAGGGAAATCGGCAAACCCATCGACCCCGGCAGCTATACGCAGATCGATCTCAATGCGATAGTTGATGATGTGGTAAAAGCGGCAATTCCGGCGTGGCGCGAGCAGACCGAGGCGTCCGAGGTATCTATAAAAGTCGATACCGATCTTTCTGCCGATTGCATAGTGCTCGGCAATGCGGTGGAACTGCGCGAGGCCCTTGCTAACATCCTTCTGAATGCGGTGCAATCTATGGATTCCGGCGGATCTATACGCATACGCACCAGACGAGATAATTTTGGCGTGGAGCTTCAGGTGACGGACTCCGGTTCGGGGATGACCGCGGAGACCCAAAGCCGCGTATTTGACCCATTTTTTACTACGCGGGGAGCTGAGGGAACGGGTTTGGGCATGAGCGTGGTGGATGCTATCGCGATCAGGCATAGGGGCCGGGTTACGATAGACTCCGAGGAAGGCCGGGGAACCAGCGTCACTTTGCGCTTGCCGGATGTTTCCTGCACTTGCTCAGATTGATTAGATATCATAAAATAGGCACGAAGAGATTGTCAGGAGTAGTAAGTGTCCGAAAGTAAGACAGTTCTCATTATTGATGACGAGCCGGGTATGCGAGATGTTATTTCCCGTATGTTCGCGGATATCGGATGCGATACTGCGACTGCGCCCGACGGAGCGTCCGGACTGGCCCTTGCCGAGCAGGGTGAATTCGATCTGGTGATCCTCGATATGAGCCTACCGAAAATGAGCGGCCTTAATGTGCTCAACGGCATAAAAGAGGATAAGCCCGACCTGCCGGTGATAATGGTTACAGCCTACGGCAGCACCCAGACAGCCATCGAAGCGATGCGGTTGGGAGCTTATGATTATATCACCAAACCCTTCGAACTTGACGAGCTTCAAATGCTGGCCGAGCGGGCCTTTGAGCAGAGCCGGGTTATCGACGAGAACCACTTTTTGCGCGGGGAACTGCGAAAGAAATACGGGTTCGACAATATAATCGGCAGCAACAACGACGTTCAGAGCGCGTATGTGATGGCCGCTCAGGTCGCCAAAAGCAACGCGACGGTGCTGGTTTTGGGTGAAACGGGCACAGGCAAGGAGTATTTGGCACGTGCTATCCACTATCAGAGCGATCGAGCGGATGGCCCTTTCATCAAGGTCAACTGTGCAGCCCTGCCGGAAAACCTGCTCGAAAGCGAGTTGTTCGGTCACGAAAAGGGAGCATTCACCAACGCGATCGCTCGACACATCGGCAGGTTCGAGGTAGCCAACAGGGGCACTATTTTGCTCGATGAGATCGGGGAAATCTCGCCGTCGGTGCAGACCAAGCTGCTCAGAGTGCTTCAGGAAAAACAATTCGAGAGAGTCGGAGGCAGCGAAACCCTTACGGTAGATGTCCGGGTTATCGCGGCGACAAATCGCAATCTCGAAGAAGCGATCGACAACAACGAATTTCGCGATGATTTGCTGTATCGCTTAAACGTAATCCAAATTGAACTTCCTCCAATCCGTGAGCGAGGGGAGGATGTGCTGCTTTTCGCCCGACATTTTCTCGACATCTACGCCGACGAGACCGGCAAAAGGGTGAAAATATTTTCAGATGATGCAATAGCCGAACTTCAAAGTCACAGTTGGCCGGGCAACATTAGAGAACTGGAAAACGCCATCGAGCGTGCGGTAATATTATGCAACGGCGAAACAATTCGCCCGGAACATCTCAGGCTCAGGCCATATCAACAGTCCAGGCAGGCCAAAGCACAGGATTCCCTGCAGGACTCATATCCGCTTACTGCATCGCTCAGAGATATGGAAAAAATCCACATCGAGCGCGTCCTCAAAGACCGAAATTGGAATCAATCCTCAACCGCCGAAAGTCTGGGCATAGATCGCAAGACCCTGCGCAATAAAATACGTGAATTCGGGCTGGAAAAACCGGCCTGACAGCAATTTACATCCCCGGGCAGATTTCTTTCTCACAAAAAACCGCTAATGTGGAAGCCGCGTCGTGCCGATACTTCATGCTAATACTGCGCCCGATGTATCGCATCGGCAGAAGTGAAAGGTGGCTTCATGCAAAGCGCTGCGTTATCGCATAGACAAACTCTGCGAGCTATTCCGGTTCAGATTCAGGCCAATGCCATATTGAACATGAGCCTCATCGAACTACAGGAGTTCATTGAGACCGAGGCCGTCGAAAATCCCGCTTTGGCGGTAAAAGAGGGCGCGCGCTGTTCGATTTGCGGCTTTGTTACCGAGCATAAGGCCTGCCCGGTTTGTGGCGCATCGATGAACGTCACCCATGAATCAGATGCCGCTGATGAGCGGGATTATCTGGAAAGGGCCTACTCAGCCGCCGGAAACGAAGCCCCATTCGATCCATTTCGCACCGTGGCCTCCACCGTCGACCTTGGCGCATATCTTAAACAACAGGCGGGAATGAGCCTGTCCGGACGCAGACTCCGCATCTGCAAATATCTCATAGACTGCCTCGACGATGACGGTTATTTTCGAGAGTCGCTATTCGAGACAGCAGAAGAATTTGCCGTTGCCGTGCCTGAAGTCGAAGAAGTGTTAAAGGCTCTGCAGGGTTTCGATCCTGTCGGCATAGGCGCGCGGGATTTGCGGGAATGTCTGCTCATTCAGCTTCGGTATATTGCACTGATGGCCGATTCGGAAGACGGCCCTGCAATTTCAGATGCACAGCGGATTCTGGTAGATTATTGGGAGGATTTCTCCAAGCTCAGGATTGGCTACATCGCAAAGCGCATGGGAGTCCCTATCGGAGTGGTGAAAAACGCCGCTCGTTTTATCAAAGACACCTTGAATCCATATCCGGCTTCCTCATACAACCAACCCTTCGGCAACCTCTCCGAGGAGCAGTCCCCGGCGATTATTCCTGATGTCGTATTGCGACAGACAGAAGAGTCGATAAAGGTGGAGGTGCTGGATTCCTACGGCAACCTGCTCGGAATTGATGAGACCTACGAAGAACTCTACGGCTCCATCAAACAAGGAGATACCTACCTCAACAGTGACGACTGTCGCCATATTCGCGAACATGTGGACAGGGTGCGGGTTATTCTCGACGCCATCGCTCTTCGCAAAAAGCCGCTGGCGCGCGTAGCGACCTATTTAGCCGAATATCAGCAGGCGTTTTTGCTGCATGGCCCGTCAAAACTTTTGCCTCTGCGTCAGAAAGACGTCGCCAAAGCCCTCGAAGTGCACGAATCGACGATCTGCCGCGCTGTTGCCGGAAAGTTCTGCAGGCTGCCCGGCGGGGAAGCCGTATCCTTTGATATCTTCTTCGATTCTGCGATGCCCGTTCGAACCATGATACAAGAGATTATAGCTCGTTCCGCCGAGCCGATTTCAGATAGCGAAATAGCGTCCAGACTGGCCGAACAAGGCATAGAAATAGCCCGACGCACCGTTGCCAAATACCGCGACCAACTCAGAGTGCTGCCATATCAACTCAGAGCAGCGGCCTGATTCTAATTTAATCCTCCTCAAAGGCAGATATTTCCCCACATTTTTGGGAATGTATATGCCTGATAGCTGTTCTTCGCGGATCACTTCAGAAGGACTGAGCGCCGGTTAGTGATAACTGGTAAATGACCACTCTGGAGGATTGTATATGGCTTCCGATACCAAACACATCATAGTAGGAACCGCCGGGCACGTCGATCATGGCAAGACCACCCTCATTGAAGCTATGACCGGCATCGCCACCGACCGGCTCAAAGAGGAACAGGATCGCGGCCTCACCATTGATCTAGGGTTCGCATCCCTGAAGTTGCCCGGCGGCGGGACGGTTGGCATTGTCGATGTGCCGGGACATGAACGATTCCTAAAGAACATGCTGGCCGGAGCCGGCGGCGTAGACATAGCCCTGCTGGTGGTTGCGGCAGACGAAGGCGTAATGCCGCAGACTCGGGAGCATGTAGAAATATTACACCTGCTGGAAAGCAAACAAGGTCTGGTCGCGCTCACCAAGATCGACGCGGTCGAAGAGGAATGGCTGGAGATGGTGGAGGATGACCTGCGGGATTTCCTGAGCGGCACATTTCTGAATCGGGCAAAAATAATGCGCGTCTCCGGGACCACCGGCGCAGGGGTCGGTGAACTGATCAAAGAAATAGATGCAATGACTCAGCACGCCGAACAGCGTCCCGTCCAAGGCCCGTTCCGGGCGCCCATAGATCGCGTCTTTACTATGACCGGGTTTGGCACAGTCATAACGGGCACTTTGATTTCCGGCACGCTGAAAGGTGGCGACCCGGCTCATATATTGCCCAAGGGCATCACTACGCGCATAAGGGGCATACAGGTGCACGGCAAGAAGCAGGATGAGGCTCTGGCCGGCAACAGGGTAGCGGTCAATATGGTTGGAGTCGAGGTATCGGACATTGAGAGAGGGGATGTTCTGCTTTCACCCGGATATCTGCAGCCATCGACGGCGCTCGATGTATCTGTGACCATGCCCGCGGAAGCGCCCGGTCCTCTTACTACTCGCAGCAGAATACGCCTGCACTTGGGGACAGCCGAGGTCATCGGAAGAGCTATTATTCTGGGAGGGCACGCAATAGAGCCTGGAGCGAGAGGCTTTGCCCAACTCCGCCTGGAAACTCCTGTTGCTGCTGCCAGAGGAGACCGATTCGTGCTCAGGTCATATTCGCCTATGATGGTCCTCGGAGGCGGCAGCGTATTGGATCCGACGGCTGACAGGCATCATACGAGCGATAAAAACAGAATCGAAAGGCTCAAGCGCAAACTCAGCGGCGACCCTGTGGATATTATCGAGGATACGCTGGCAGTTCGCGAAACAGGGCTGCCTGCCGAGGAGATCGCACGGATCACCGAACTGTCCGTTGACGAGGTCAAATCGGCCCTTGATCAACTCATCGAAGAACAGCGGGTGATACGTTCAACAAATCGATTTTTGCATCGGGTAACCAGCGAGAGCGCAATGGCAAGGGCGGTTTCGATAATAAAGACATATCTGGCATCCAATCCGATGAAGTCCGATATGCCGAAAGAAGAGCTGCGGCGGAGCATGGGTCGAGCGATGGATGCAAAAGGCTTTGCCGCTCTGCTTGGCTTGATGGAAAAGGCAGGAGATGTGCAGGCGGAGGACGCGAGCATAACCCTGCCCGGTCATCTGCCCACCCTCGGAGATAAAGAGCGGCAGTTGGTGGAAAGCATCGAAAGCAGATATCGCGAATCCGGGGTCAATCCTCCTCTTATAAGCGACTTGGAGGCTGAATTCGGGCCGATTGCAAAGGATGTCACCGCGTTTTTGCTCAAGCAAGGGGAGTTGGTGAAAGTCGACATCGACCTGCTGTTTCATAAACAGGCAATGACAGATGCCCAAAGCGTCTTAAGAGAATATCTGGCTCAGCATCAACAACTGACGGTAGCCGAGTTTAGAGACCTTATAGGATCGAGCAGAAAATACGTCGTGCCGATGCTCGAATTCTTCGATAGAACAAAAGTCACGAAAAGGGTTGGGGACCAGCGAATGCTGGCATAATATTTGGAGGTGCAATTATGAAACGACTGCGTATTATATCAATCATTATCCCTATGCTTCTTGCTATGGGATTGATTGCCGGCTGTGGAGGAGGCGCATCCAAGGTTCAATCGGGAGAAACTCCTTGGGGCGGCTCTCTGCGGGGAGTAGCAACATCACCGGTGGACGGCGATATGGCTGTTCCGACCTATGCCTGGATTCATATCTATTGGCCGGATGAGAACTATCCGCCTCCCAACAGGTTCACGATGGTTTTGGAGAAGGGCCAGTCCGGCGATCGTTGGGGTCGTGTTCACACTACCTACAGCAAGGAAGATTCATCCCCGATTGGCGGGAGCTGGTGGTATGAGCCTTACAACAATTTATCGCCCGATACCTGGTATAGAATCGTTCTAACCAACCCGGATCGACGAAGCGAACGAGTAGAGGTCTATTTCTACACCGGCGCATACTACGGCGTTCAGCCGCTGAATGCTCTGTCAACAGGCAAATCATATCGTCCGGAAGGCGCAACAAAAGCTGTCGGCGAGCCGGCAGAGTCGCATACGGTCGACACCAAATCTCAATAATCCGACGGTTGTATAAGCAGGGCGATGATTCCCTCCTTCATCGCCCTGCAAAACTTTCCTCACTTCGACTCTTCGCGCAATCGCCAAACTACAGAGGCCGCACCCAGATGTTGCGGAAACGTACTGCGTCGCCGTGATTTTGCAGGCGAATCGGCCCCGCATCATTTGGTTCCGCTGCGGAATGATCAGGGGTGGGAGCTTTGATCTCCTTGTTGTTGTGAATCAGCACGCTGTTCTGCAACACTGTCACCCTTGCATTGGCTATCTTTTTGCCGGCCGCATCAAACCTCGGAGCCTTAAAAATAATATCATAGGTCTGCCAGGTCTCCGGCGGACGACATGCATTGACCATAGGAGGAGTGTGGGAATAAATGGAGCCGCAATCGTTGTCGATAGGTTTCAGTCCGTATGAGTCCAAAATCTGTATTTCATAGATGAATCCCATAAAGAACACGCCGCTGTTGCCACGCGCCTGCCCTTTTTTGTCCGGCATACTTGGAACCCAAAACTCGACGTGAAGCTGGCAGTCCTTGAAATGTTGTTTGGTGCAGATGTCCGGGCCTTCGGGTGTGCAGTATCCGTCCAGCACTTTCCATTTCGCAGGTCCATTAGAATCGCAGGTGACGAACTTAGAGAGGTCCTTGCCGTCAAAGAGCACGATCGCATCGGCAGGGACTGCTTCATCTCCCGCAAACAATGGCTCCGCAGATGCAGCCATCGCTCCGAAAAGCAGGATCACTACTGCCAGGGCTGTTATCATCCGCCCGCGTCGCCAAATTGATAAATCCATGATATCTACCTCCTCAGTGTATAACCCTCATATTATACGCCATTATAGCCGACTGCTGCACGTAAAAAGCATGCTGCATTTACAATCGCTTTTTCGGCTCCTGGCAGGCTGTGGCATAACCTAGCTTATATGCCGCAGGCCATCGCGTAATTTTGATTTTCATCGCCGTTGGTATATACTTGATTTTGATCAGCGCTAATCCAGTGGGGTGCGAATGTGCCAGACAGAAACGTGCTCATAATCTCTGCGGATCAAGAGATTGGAAACTCTACCGAACATGCCCTTCACAGGCGGGGATACGAAATCCGACTCGCGTCTCCCGGTGCGGAGGCAAATGCGTTTGCACGCTCATTCCATCCTGATGTAATTGTCGTAGATGTCGATTTTCATAACGCAAACACTATGCAGATATGCGGAGAGCTACGGGCATTCGTTCTGGAGCCTATCATAGTGCTGAGCAATTCAGAAGACGAATCCGACATCGCGATTGCGCTTGCCGTGGGCGCGGATACAGTGCTCATAAAACCGGTATCCGACGTTATCCTGATTGCCAGCATAGACGCAGCGATTCGCCGGGAGACCACCTATCGTCGGCGACAGTCGGAGGTGGAGTTACTGACGGTAAAAGACATCACCATCGATCTGGCAGGCTGTGAAGTGCGCCGCAATGGCGAGATAATACTCCTCTCTCCAATGGAGTTTCGCCTGATGCGGGTGCTGGCGGAGAACGCCGGCAGGGCGCTTTCACGCGATCAACTGCTAAACAGCGTGTGGGATATAAGAGGGGATGAAGTCTATTCACGAACCGTAGATGTGCATATAGGCAGGCTCAGGAGAAAAATCGAAGATGACCCATACCGACCGCGCTATATTGCAACAGTGCCCGGAGTCGGTTACAAAATACGTATTGATGACTAGAAACAGGCTCCGCCAGCCGCCGTTTTATTCATCGCTCTCCCAACGGATTTTTCCGCGCAATTCATTGCAAAAGACTATTTGACTCAGCAGTAATCTCACAACTATAATTGCAGTGACAGACTCCAGGGACAAGGACACAGCCAATGCTCGCACACGTCAAATCCAGTGCAGTGAACGGAATCGATGCTTTTGCCATAAACGTTGAAGTCGATATTGCTTCAGCGTTGCCGAGTTTCACGATCGTCGGCCTGCCGGATGCGGCGGTGCGCGAGTCTATAGAACGCGTTAGATCAGCCATCAAAAACTGCGGATTGGAGTTCCCTTCGCGGCGCATCACCATCAATCTCGCACCTGCTGATGTTCGCAAAGAAGGGCCTTCATTTGACCTTCCCATAGCGGTCGGCATTCTGGCGGCCACCGGTCAGGCAAACACAGATTTTCTGGCAAAGTGCTGTCTGGTAGGGGAGTTGGGACTGGATGGAAGCGTTCGCGGAGTGAGCGGCGTTTTGCCAATAGCCCTCAACGCGCGAGAGAGCGATACAAAGGCCCTTATTGTCCCAGCCCACAACGTCAAAGAAGCCGCTATAGTCAGCGAAATTGACGTATATCCTGTTCAGACGCTCACAGAAGTTGTGGCTTTACTTGCCGAACCTGACAAAATGCTGCCTGCTATATTCGATGCATCGGCGTTCGAGGCTTTGGACGATCCAGCTTACGAGGCAGATTTTGCCGACGTAAAGGGACAGGAGGCCGCCAAGCGCGCGCTGGAGGTATCGGCAGCGGGAGGGCATAATATGCTTATGGTCGGGCCGCCGGGCAGCGGAAAGACGATGCTCGCCAGACGCATGCCCGGCATTCTTCCTCCTCTCAATATGGAAGAAGCCCTGGAGGTCACCAAGCTCTACAGCGTATGCGGACTGTTGAGTTCCAATCAAGCCCTCATCACACGCAGGGCTTTCCGTTCGCCGCACCATACCATCTCCAGCGCAGGTCTTACCGGAGGCGGGAGCTACCCAAGGCCCGGCGAGGTCAGTCTGGCGCATCGAGGAGTGCTCTTTCTTGATGAGTTTCCTGAGTTCAGACGAGATGTATTGGAAGTAATGCGACAGCCGCTGGAGGACGGGCAGGTTACTATCGCACGCGCACAGGCATCCTACACATATCCCGCCGATTTTATGCTCGTAGCCGCTATGAACCCGTGTCCATGCGGTTTTTTCAATGATCACCTGCGCACCTGCACATGCACACCGCAGCTTATAGCGCGATATCTGCAGCGCATCTCAGGTCCGCTTATCGATCGAATCGACATTCACGTTGAGGTTCCCAGACTAAAACACGATGAGCTTTTGCGCAAGACTCCGGGAGAATCATCGGCAGCGATCCGTGACAGGGTAAGAACCGCGCGCGAAATACAGCACGCCCGATTTGCAGGGACCCGCATTTTCTGCAACGCACAGATGACCAGTCGGCACATGAAAACATGGTGCAAGCTCTCCGAAGATGCCGAATCTATGCTCAAGCAGGCCATCGACCATCTTCGCCTGTCGGCACGAGCCTACGACCGAATCCTTAAGGTCTCCCGCACGGTAGCAGACCTCTCCGGCGATCAGGACATCGGAGTGGCGCACATCGCAGAAGCGGTTCAATATCGCAGTCTGGATCGGAAATACTGGGGATAGCCGCGGGCTTGGCTGCCGTTTAATCTTTCGGGTTGATATCTATGGTTTTCTCATTGCGATAGACCACAAAACCCGGGGCCGAGCCGCGCGGCTTATTTACGTATTTTCGCAGGGTGTAATCAACCGGAACAAGCGAGGAGTGCCGCGCATCGCAGTTCATCGCAGCGATTTTCGCCGCTTGAGTCAGTATCGGCCTTGGCGCGCCGCCCTTCCTGCCCGCCATTCTCACTACCACATGCGCGCCCGTTATCTGTCGGGCATGCAGCCACACATCGTTTGGCCGCGCTATTTTCCCGGTGAGATAATCGTTGGCAGTTGATGACTCACCATATAAAATCTCCCATCCATCGGGCGTATTGACCCTGCGAATTCGATGTCCGCCAAACTCAGCTTCCTGTTTTTCGTGGGAGATTTCCTGCCTGAGCAACCCTGAAGATGTAAATGCGGAGCGAATGTTCCGAAGCGCCTCCACGGTGTTGGCGGATTCCGCTTCTTCCATGCCGGATTGCAGTTTGTCCAGCTCATATTGAGTCTGTTTGCGGCGAGATTGGGCCGTAGCCGCCGCATCGCGAGATTTGCGATATCGCTTAAAATAGCGCTCGGCATTTTCCTGCGGCCCTAACTTCTCGTCCAATTCAATTTCGATTTCAGTCATGTCAGGATCATAAAAATCCGCCAGGACTACCGTCTTTGCGCCTTTCTCCAGCGCGTGCACGTTGCCGAGTATGATGTCACCAATCTGCTTATATCGTTCTGCCTTTTTAGACTCCTCTATAGTGCGCACAATCGATTTCAGGGTCTGCCTGCGAGACGCCATAGCCCGACGTATGGCGGTCAGGGTCTGCGTGCGTTCCTCATCGAGCGTGGTGCGGGAAATCAGGGTGCGAAACAGAGTATCGATTGCCTCGTTGATGTTGTTTCGCGCGTGCTGCCGGTCGGCTGGATATTGCAATGAAGGCGTTGGGTAGACCATCAATCCCAACCCTTTGGCATCGGTGATGAATACAGGCTCATAAGAGCCATTTTTTACCATATCGCGGAGCTGCAGCAACTCATCCCGAATGCCGGCGTGGTCACCTCGTGATCGTTCGACGATCTCATCGGCAAGAAACGGCCCAAAGCCGCTGAATTTGTCCATCAGCCATCGTCTTATATCCCTTGAATCAGACTCCGTGCGCAAAAAATCTCCCCACATCTGTTCGAATGCGTCTTCATCCAATGTTCGGATATCGATTTTAGGGACGCCGGGCGGGGGAATATAATCCCTGCCCGGCAGCGTTTGCCTGTAACGGCTTATCGACGAGCCTACGTGTTTTGCCGCGCCCAGAATCTTTCCCTCGGAGTTTACCAATATCAAGTTGCTGTGCTTGCCCATGATTTCGAGGATCAGCATCAGCTTGCCGTGTTCGGAGGAATCGATAGCGATATGCGCAATTCTGTCCATCCCCGCCTGTTCTATGACCGTCACAAATGAACCGGAGACATATTTTCTCAGCAGCATACAGAAATTAGGCGGCTCCGGCAGAGCTTTGGCATGGCTTGCCGTCAAATACACGCGGGGAAAACGGGCGTCGACCGATATCAACAGCGTATAGGTATGGCCGACCCCGCGGATCTCCATCAATATATCCGTGTCGCTGGATTGCCGAATTTTCTGGACGCGACCTCGCAGTATCGTCCTTTTAAGTTCGGCGATTATTGCGGACAGCACAAATCCATCATAAGTCATAGCGGTTGTCGGCTTTCTATGGTCAAGGTCTGGAGACCCATTGGCGATACTTGGCAGGGTAAAATCTAAGCAGTCTATCGGCGGCCAGCGTGACCCCTATCCTCGGTCGCGCAACTATCTCGCCCACATCAACTCCGTCATCGACCACATAGAGCCGATCGCCGAGCAGATCCTCACCAAGCAAAGATTTATCGATCTGCATTGCCTGCGTCAACTTGCCCGGTCCCGAACACAGCGCGGTAATCGATTCCATGCCTCTGTTTTGCCGCATCTGTTCGATCCCTTCGATCGGCTCCAACGCGCGAATCAGCACTCCGCCCGGCACGTCGTCCGGGTGGCTCACGATGTTCATGCAATGGTGCAGGCCGTGGATGAAATATATATACGCGTGACCGGCCTCGCCGAACATAACTTCCGTGCGCGGGGTGCGGCCTTTGGTCGAGTGCGCTGCCGGGTCGCCAAAGGAATAGGACTCCGTTTCCACTATCCTGCCGGATAGCCTGCCATCGGCTGTGTTGACAACTATTATCTTGCCGAGTAGTACCTGTGCGGCCTCTGTGGTGTCACGCCTGTAAAAATCTCTGTCCAGCTTTCGCATCTCACAACAAGAGTACAAAGCCGGAGTAGAGAAGTCAAGAGTCGAGCGGCGAACAGCGGCCGTTTAGAGGTTAGAAGTTAGAGGTTAGAGCTTGGGAATGGTTTGGCGATACCGGCTCGAACTTCGGACATCTGACCTCGGACATCGAAAAAAGCAGATTTCTTGTATTAATTACTTGTCTGTCTATAATGGTGGATTATAGGACGCTATGGTCCACCTGGCAGAGGGAACGTGCAGATTTCAGTGCGTGAGAGCTCGTTGGTGAGATTGTTTCCTCTGTCTTAATAAAGGCTTAGTCCGGACGGTATCCTGGGTCCCAGA
>JAAYKE010000033.1 GCA_012522575.1 Armatimonadota bacterium
GCTCATGAATGATGCGCGCCTCTGCCCGTAGTGTCCGATCTCCGTCTCGGACAAGGCCGTTTAGAGGTTAGAAGTTGGAAGTTAGAGGTTAGAATGTTTATTGAGAGGGTTCGAGTAGCCTCCAAATTTTGTCATTCCGAGGCAAATGCCGAGATTTAGAGGTTAGAAGTTGGAAGTTAGAGGTTAGAAAAGCAGATTTCTCACTTCGTTCGAAATGACAAGGTTTGTGAGGCTGGGACAGAGGCCAGCCACAATCACTAACGAAGAGTGAGTTGTTACGCGCCAATAGACACGTTGCAAAACGGTCTTCGCTCAACTAAAATATATAAGTCCGATTCTTTATGCTGCCGTATTGCGATAGGAGGATTCAAACGTGAGGATAACGGGAACGTGGACAGCGCTGGTAAGCCCGGTTCTGGAGGACTTTTCGCTGGACAGAGCCGGGTTGGAACGCAATATCGGGTTCCAGATTCAACAAGGCGTCACCGGAGTAGTGCCGACCGGAACTACGGGCGAATCCCCTACTTTAGATTGGAAAGAGCACAACGAGGTCATCGATATCGTGCTGGACAACTGCAAGGGTCGCCTGGGCGTACTGGCGGGCACGGGCAGTAACTCCACAGCCGAGACCGTAGAAAACACCATACGAGCAGCCTACAACGGCGCACAGGGCGTGTTGCTAGTGGATTGCTATTATAATGGCCCGTCCACACAAGAGCTTCGCGACGAATACTATGGCGTTGTGGCGTCACGATTCCCGGAGATGATAGTAGTTCCCTATGTTATCCCCGGCAGGTCTGGCACCTCTCTGTCCGTCGAAGACCTCGCTATCCTGGCGCAGCAGTATCCAAATGTGAGCGCGGTAAAAGAAGCCACCGGCAACCTCGAACGAATGGCCTACACGCGCTCCCTGCTCGGAGATGAGTTCAGCATCATCAGCGGCGACGACGATCTTACTTATACAATGATGACCAGATCAGACATTCGAGCCAACGGCGCAATATCCGTTATGTCAAACGTAATCCCCGGGGCTATCTCGAAAATGGTCAAGTCAATTGACGATGGAGACCTTGCCACCGCCGAGAAATTGCGGGACGCAGCCGCTCCTCTGCTCGGCATTGTAACCGTGACGGTAGAAAACGATCGCACGCTGCCCAACGGAAATGTGGTTAAGGTGGCGGATCGCTATCGCAACCCGGTGGCAGTCAAGACGTTGATGCAGGGGTTGGGAATGTCCGCCGGAGCCTGCCGCAGACCTCTGGGCAGGATGACAGCGGCAGGCGTCAAAGTTGTTAGAGACGCGGTGAAGCAAGTCTGGCAGAACAACCCTGAAATTTTGGCTCCGATTTCCGATTTCTATGGCGTCGATGTCGAGGCCAGGATCAATGACAATTCCGTCTGGTCGCGTTTTGCTCTATAAAAAGCGGGTTTTCGTCGGGCTATACAACAAAAGGTCAAACAGGAACATCGACGCCGCTGAAGTCGTAAAGAGAGTGACGATGTCGTGACAGGTCGGCTGTTTCGAGGGCTGCTACCTGATAATTGCCAACGGGCGGTTTGGATATGAATCTTCGTCGTTTTGTTTTTGCAGCATGCATAATTGTACTGCTGTGCGCCGGCCATTGCTACGCGCAGCAGTCCTCCTCTGACGCCCTTTCAAAGGACGATGATGCGCGCCTGCAAAAAAAGATCACATTCAGCGCGGATGGGCTGACCGTATCCGATATCCTCGACCAACTCAGCGAGACAACCGGGGTCAAAATGTCCGCAGGGACCAATGACCGCGACTGGGCTGTGCGGGATCGCAAAGCCATTGTCTATGTCACCGATATGAAGCTCTCTGACCTTATGCGCCACCTCGCATCGGTTCTGCGTTTCCACTGGAGCCGGGGTCTCGAAAACGGCAAACCGACCTACAGGCGCTGGCAGGATAAGAACGCACGAATGGAAGAGGAGTCTTTGAGGGCGGAAAAAGACTCCGAACAGTCTGCTCAAGCGCGGGAGAAACGGGAAAATGCGCTGGCTGACATGGTCAACTTGTCGTCGTTGAGCCGCGCGGACGCGGATAAACTGAAAACGTCCGATCCTTGGAGATATGTGCTTGCAACCGAGCCGCTTGGGCGCGATGTTGCCGATCTGATGACGCATTTTTCCGATGTGCGCGGCGCGTTTATTCAGGGGTCCGAAGCAAGTTTTCC
Source organism: Armatimonadota bacterium (assembly GCA_012522575.1). Taxonomy (GTDB): domain Bacteria; phylum Armatimonadota; class UBA5829; order UBA5829; family UBA5829; genus DTKD01. The sequence continues at coordinate 2,199 of JAAYKE010000033.1, forward strand.
TGTAGCCGAACTCCCGGACGAGCTTCAAAACACGGTGCGGCGGATTGCCGAGTCCTACAATTCACTTCTCAAAAGCATAGGTGACAGCGAGGATCATTCCGGCCTCATATCGCAGTTTGAAAAACTGCAGATAACCATAAACCGCCGTACGACCCAAACCGATATACTTTCACAGGATTTGCTGGGTCGAATAGCGATTGGTTCCGGGAGCGATACCTTCGATATCCCCTTGTTCGATCCGTCCAGCGAAGTCGGCAAAGCTCTCGGAAAAGCAATTATCAGCCTCAAAGGAGGCGCTTCAAAGGATAAAGTCGGCACGCAACTGCACTCCGATATGCTTGCCGCAGCCGAAGGAGCCAAAGTTCGGCAGGCATCTGTCAGGGACACCACCTCCGACCCTGAACTGCGAGCCAAAGTCAAGCTGTTTGCCAGCCCTGCCACGGCTACTTTATCGTGGGCGCTGAAGGCTGTGGCCGGTTTGTCTGTCGATATCGGAGGCAGCAAGGTCAAGTTTGACGTAATATCCGATTGCTTCCCCAGCGGCGCGCCTGTTATGGATGCCGCCGAGAAAACCCTTGGAGCGCAATTGGAGGTGATCAGGAGCGCCTATGGCTCGAACTGGACAAAGGCAGGCCGAGTGCTGCTGTTCAGGGACAAGGACTGGTTTACCAAACGCGCATGGGCGGTCCCGGAGGTGTGGCTCAAATATTGGGCTGAACGCGGCAAGATCAATGACGGCCTGTTGATAGAGGATATGGTGCAAATTGCAGACCTTAGAGACGAGCAGTTGGACAACACCATTATGACCGACCCTACAATGGTGCGGCTCGGGGCCGGAGAGTCTGCGCGTAACAGACATATACTGCGGCTGTATGCGATACTGACGCCCCAACAACGCGATCAGATGGCGCAAAGCAGGCTGGATGTAAATCAGCTCAACGAGGAGCAATGGAGCTTGTTGAAGTCCGCTCTGGCCACCAAGGGAGCAGCCTACGCAGCGGTGCAGGTCGAGAGTCAGTTCCTGCGATTCGCGCAGTCGCCGGCAGACGCCGTGGAGATGTCATATACCATTACCTATTATCCAAACGAGACCGATACTGCGGTCACTTTCAAGCTTGCCAGCGGCGTTGTATTCGCAGGCTTCCCGGAGAAAGCCAAAGAGTCAACGCCGGCAAAGGCGAAATAGATCGATCATCGGAGACTTCCGCTTTTTTCTTTGCGTATTATGTAGCATAAAACACTGGGCACGTGGAGGATTTATGGGCTTTGGCGCATAATAATCCACAGGAAAAACTATTGGGAGAACAATATGGAGCGTGTATACAACTTTAATGCAGGACCGGCGGCGTTGCCACTGGACGTATTGACAAAGGCGCAGGCCGAACTCGTCGATCTGGGCGGTTCCGGAATGAGCGTGATGGAGATGAGCCATCGCTCCAAGGAGTTTCAGGCCGTCATCGATTCAGCCCAAGCCAAAGTTCGGGCGCTTATGGGGATATCGGAGGACTATGCAGTTCTGTTCCTTCAGGGCGGAGCCAGCCTTCAGTTCGCGACGATCCCTATGAACTTGCGAGGCGATGGCCAGACAGCCGATTTTATCGATACGGGCAGTTGGGCATCCAAGGCAATCAAAGAGGCAAAAATCAGCGGAAACGTCAATGTTGCGTGGTCCGGCAAAGAAGAAGGCTACGTCCGCGTGCCCAAACAGGATGAGCTTAAGCTCACCGACGGCGCGGCGTATGTGCATATATGCTCTAACGAGACGATCGGCGGGATTCGATTTCCGAAGTTCCCGAACACCGATGCGCCGTTGGTTGCCGATATGTCCAGTGAGATAATGTCCCGCGTGATAAATGTCAACGACTTCGGCATGATCTATGCGGGCGCACAGAAAAACATCGGCCCGTCCGGCCTCGCTCTGGTGATTATCAGAAAAGACCTCATCGAGCGCACCCCGGACAGCGTTCCGATATTCCTGCGCTATAAGACGCACGCTGACAATGGCAGCCTGTATAATACTCCCAACACCTGGGGGATATATATACTCAAGCTGGTTATGGAATGGATGGAGTCCCTCGGCGGCATTGCGGCTGTTCAAAAGATCAACGAGGATAAGGCCGCCGCGCTCTATTCGACCATCGATTCGAGTGACTTCTGGCGATGCCCGGTAAACAAAGCCGACCGATCCATTATGAATGTGGTCTGGAGGCTGCCAAGCGAAGAGCTGGAAGAGGCATTCGTGGCCGAAGCTAAAAAGGCCGGTATGATCGGCTTGAAGGGCCATCGATCGGTCGGAGGAATCCGAGCCAGCATCTACAACGCTGTGCCAAAAGCAGCGATCGATGCGCTGATTGCGTTTATGAAAGACTTCGAAAAGAAGAACGGCTGAGAATAATCAGCCGGGGCTTGTTGATGTGGGTGGTGATTTCAGGGTCATCACCCATCTATGTTTGTTGATGCGTCGAATGGTTTCGTCATTCCGAGGCGAATGCCGAGGAATCTGCTTTTTCCCTTCCCATTTCCGGGCCTCGCACCTTTCGGGCTTTCGCGATTCACGGAAAAGCAGACTTCTCACTGCGTTCGAAGTGACATAGTTTGTGTGTCTGTGACACAGACGCGGCTGCTACGGTTTAGAGGTTAGAAGTTGGAGGTTAGATGTTGGGAATGGGGTGGCGATATCGGCTCGAACTTCGGACATCTAACCTCGGAC
>JAAYKE010000034.1 GCA_012522575.1 Armatimonadota bacterium
CTTACACCTGCCGCAGGATTCCTGCCGGCAGCCTTGGGATAATGATCGGCATAATGCTTATTGCGCTGAATTTGAAAAACGCCGCCGGCCCATTCGCATCCAGACTCGGCTGGGAATTGGCGATCAAAGCTGATTCGATCTTCACTTTCGCCGTGCTGAGCCTTGCGCTTTTGTTCATACTGGCGCGAACGCTGAAGTCAACACGCAGCGCCGCTAAACAGGAGGATTAAAAAACAAGCCCGGAAATTATTGATTGTCCCTGTTGAGCCGGTCTTGTTTGCGGGTTTCGATGGAGCCGGATATCATCTCAGGAACCTGGGACGGCTCCCCTCCCTGCATTATCCTGTCAATCTGCAGCCTGGGGACGTCGCTCTCCGGGTCTATGGCCTCCATTTGCAGCCATATTTCGAGCGCGTCTGCCAGTTGACCGTTTTTTTCGAACGCATGGGCAAGTTGGCTGCGGACATATCGCGGCGCATCCGCGAAAGTAACGCATCCCGCATACAGATTTATCGCTTCCTGATAACGCATTCTGAAATAACAGAACGTGCCAAGCTCGAGGTATAGATCGTAGACATCCGGATTGTTGGCCAGACCCTCGCGCAGAATCGCCTCCGAATCCTCCTCGCGCAAATCGCTATACATCAGCCAGGATACGTTCTCATAAGCTTCGGTTTCATGGGGATTGATGCGAGTGACCAGACGCATTGCGGCAATGCAGCGATTCAGCGCGCCATCGTGCCAGAACTCATCGTTAACCAGCCACAGCCCATCCCTGACGCCTCCAAAGACATAGCCCAGCTTCGTCATGGTCTGCGAAGGTATCTGATCCTGGGCAGACACGCCGCCTCCTGCCATCAGAAACGATAAAATGATCAATATGCATCGCATAGAAACAGTATCCCCAAAAACGGCGCGTTATGCAATAGCTGCATCTCCATTGATGCCACAACACGATAAAAGCTGTTATACTGATGCCACCATGACAATATCGGATATTATCGCAGCTAAAAGAGATGGTTTGGAGCTTGAAAACGAGGATATTCGTCGTTTGACGCTCGGATATGTCGGCGGGGAAGTCGCTGATTATCAAATGTCGGCGTTTTTGATGGCGGCATATATTCGCGGACTGAGCTTCGATGAAACCGCGGCACTGACTGCTGCTATGGTCGACAGTGGAACTAAGCTTGACCTGTCACGGATTGACGGAGTCAAGGTCGATAAACACAGCACCGGCGGAGTTGGGGACAAGACAACGCTGGTGATGGTTCCCATGCTGGCGGCAATCGGATTTAAGGCTCCGAAAATGTCCGGCAGAGGCTTGGGCTTTACCGGGGGCACGGTGGATAAGCTCGAATCTATTCCCGGATTTTCCACCTCGCTTTCACTGGATCGATTCATATCGCAGATCACCGAGATCGGCGCAGCCATAGCCGGTCAATCATCCAAAATGGCTCCGGCTGACAAGATGATCTACGCCCTGCGGGACGTCACCGCCACGGTCGATAGCATTCCACTTATTTCGGCAAGCATTATGAGCAAGAAAATCGCCTGCGGCAGTGATTTTATATTGCTCGACGTAAAAGTGGGCAACGGAGCCTTTATGAAGGATATCGAACACGCCCGCCAACTTGCGCACACGATGATTGCCATCGGCAGAAACCTCGAACGCAAAGTCGGAGCTATTATAACCGATATGAACCAGCCGCTTGGCCGCGCAGTCGGCAATGCCCTGGAGGTGCGCGAAGCGATAGAAACCCTTGCAGGCTCCGGCCCTGCCGATTTGACCCGATTGTGCGTGGAGTTGACCGCCGCTTTGGTCAACCTTGCCGATCCTGCATATGAGTTGGAAGAAGCGCGCTCAAACGCCGAGGCCGCCTTAAAATCCGGCGCGGCTTTGGATAAATTTGCCGAAATTATCCGCGCTCAAGATGGAGATGAGGGCGTGATAACCAATCCCTGCCTGCTGCCGGTTGCGACTATAGTCCATCCCGTTACAAGTGAGGCCGCCGGGATTGTGTGCGAGATGGATACTGCGGGAATAGGAAGGGCGGCGTCGGCGCTGGGCGCAGGAAGAGAGCGTAAAGAGGACGCAATAGACCCTGCCGTGGGCGTGGTCATACAAAAAAAGATCGGCGATACGGTGGCAGTCGGGGATACGCTGGCTGTCATTCACGGCAATGATCCGGACAGAGTCGCATTAGCAGAGAAAATAGTTAGAGACTGCTACAAATTCGGAAGCCCTGCCGGCTCCCCGCAGCTTATCCTGGAGCGGATGTAGTTCGGCAGATAAAAAAACTGACCCTGGCCGGTGTAAACCAGGGTCGCAAGAAGGAGGTGAAAGTTGAAGAAGACTAATTAACTTGTTGTTCACTTTATACTACGCCTATTATCGGCAGCTTGTTCCCGATTTTTAAATTTTTATTTTTACCCGCAAAACTTACCTCCGGCAGCTATGCAATTCTCTTTTCTGTGTCCCTCAAACACTGCAATATAAATCGTCGGCAAAGACTAATGCAGGCAACCGAGCCAGACGATAATAGCACTGTGAAACATTCAGCCGTCTGCCTGCAGGCGACCCTAACACAAGGGATATTGCAATGAAAAAACTACCGATTATTTTAATAGCCGTTATCTTAATTGCTGCGATCGTATTTGTCGGAGCAAAGTATCTGATGCCGAAAGGGCCAAAGGTCACCCAGCCATTTACCTTCGACTTCAAAACCGATATGAAAATCGCCCAACAGCCTGCGGATGCGGACTCTATGGCGATTATGCTCTGCAGCACTCCGTTTTACGCAGGCGCGCCTCTGCCTGAAGGTCAAAAGACCTATGAGTTCGATGAGGTGCGCGAAAAGAAAGTCGAGGAGATCATCGAAATCTCCAACACCCTCGCCGAAGACACGCTCTCATTGAAAAAAGATGTCGGCGATCTGCGGGAAGCTCTGATGAGCTACCTCGATATTTGCTACAAAAATGATCCCGCCGCCAAGACTTTCGCTTTGGACGCTACTAAGGAACTGCTGCGTATATGGACGCTGGAAACTTTAACCGAAACCGAGTTCAACAGCATTAAAACCGACTCCGACAACGACTTCACACGCTCATCGATGCAATATGTCAAAGTGACAAAGGCCGTGCAGCTTGCGGCTTTGTATTTGCAGGATATTGATACGATCGGCATGTGCGCCGCGATGGGCGTTGACCAGTTGGCTAACTCCAAAAACGCCAAAGTTGCAGAGGCCGGCAAAAAACTCGATTCCACGATGAAGTCACTGAATTCGCTGAAAAAACGCATTCAAAGTGTTCATAGCGGAATGGCCAAAGTCGACTACGGCTTCAAACAGCTTGCGACGGCGGATTATTACTACGCGCGCACCGCAGTCGAGTTTATGCGGGAGTCTATGCCTGATCTCAAAAAAACATTGGGCGAAGCCAAACCAAATGAATATCTTGACGAGCAAACTCTTGAATACACGCGAGAATATCTGACAAAATTCGACAAATTCAGCACGGATTTCCAGGCATATCTGGATTCTGTGCCTCAATCCAGGCTGCTGCCGGTTGCGCTGCTTGGCGATGACGCCGGATGCGCATGGGCTGGCGACGCCAAGCCTGCGAGCTATACCACCGCATATCGCGCGGCAAAAGCTCCTGCGCAGCCTCCCGCCCAAAAGTCTGATGAGGGCTGGCTTGCATGGGGATGGGAAGGGATCAAAAAAACCGTCCACGGCGCTCAGAGCGTTGTCGGCGTCGGCCTTGATATAGCCGGAACGACCGTAAAAAATATCAGTCGGGTTGGCTCAGGACTCTATTATGGAAACAGCGCTTCAGAAATTTGGAGCGATATGAAGAAAAACGCAGAGGAGATCAACACTAACTGGAAAAATAACCTGTCCGGCTCGTCTACGTTGAACGATGCCAAGGGTTACCTCGAATATGTGGATGAAAGCGCGGAGTATATTGCCAGTTCCGGCATCGAAAAGGTGATCGGGGAAGGGTGGACAAGCTGGGGCGTCGGCAAGGTTGCAAAAGCGGCTTCGAGCATATTCACCGGGCTGGGCAAGGGGATATATCTTGTCGGCAATCGAGATTCAAACGCTTCGGATTATGCCATCGGAGCAATCGAGATAGCCAGCTCTATGATCGGCGGCAGCAAGCTGATCATCAAGGGCAGTCAACTGCCCGGATTCTTGAAAGGGCTGGCCCAGGGCAGTTGGCTTTCCGCCAAAAGATCGTTGAATGCCGTATTTGGGATATTCAGCAAATATGATGCATCTCAATTAAAAGCAGCCATAAAACAGGGAGTGAAATATGGCGAGAAGATGTACAGGCACGAATCCGAACTGGCGATAACGAAGGCGATGTTAGCTGCATTGAAGCAGTCGAATGAAACCATAAAAGCAGAACTCAAGAATCTGATTAAAACGGGAGCCGCGTCCGGCTGGGCTAACTTCAAGGGAACTATGCAGGATTCGCTGCATGATTTTGCTAAAAAACAGTTCGCCAATAACTTGAAGGGCCTTGCCGAGGCACTCGGAGCGACCGGCAAGGATGTTATCGACAACATAATGTCGCAGTGGGCTGGAGACTACATCAAGGAAATTGTCAACGAAGTCATGGCAGAGGCCCCTATGGCGGAGGAAATAGCCGGCAAATGGAGCGGGACGGTTGTGTTTAGCACGATTAATATCGAAGGAGACTCGGAAGCCGCCAAAAAAGGATGTGACATCGCAGGGGCAATCAAGGCGCTTAAGGGCAAGGCGCTGCCATCGACATTAAGCCTGAACAAAAGCAATTCGAACGCAGGCGCGGCAACATTGAAGATAAGCGTCAACAAAGAATCAGACCCGTTGCCGGCAAATTACGTTTACTCAAATGGCACGCTAAACGTCAAAGGGCGGGTGGAACATGCCAATGTGACAATAAATGCAAAGCTCGTTCGAACAACCCAGGGCTATAGATTGTCCGGCACAATCTCTCTTACGGCTCCGGGGATGGCGATGAGCGGCTCGATCAAAATGACCAAGCCGCGTTAAGCTCAATACATCGATTATATGCATCCAATCTTAATTAAAACGATGATAGCGGGCCGCGAGATCGAGGTAGCGTCTTACACGTTTTTCACCGGTCTGGCGGCCTTATCCGTGATAGCTATCGGGGCTGCGATCGCTTCTCGACGAGGTCTGTCGGCGGGCAGGACGGCTGTCTGTTTGCTTGCAGGGTCGGTCTTTACCCTGGTTGCAGGGAGATTTATTCATCGCCTGACCCACCCCGGCTCCTTTGACAGCCGGCATACTCTGTTCATCATGTCCACAGAAAATCTGTCGATCTATGCCGGGCTTATAGTCGGAGTTCCCGTCACCTTGTTTGCGGCTCGATTATTGAGAGTAAACGGCTGGCAACTGGCGGATTCGGTTACCCCTGCCCTGGCTTTGGCGGCTGTCTTTGCGAAGATCGGATGCTTTATGACCGGTTGCTGCTACGGCAAGCCGACTTCTGTGCCCTGGGCAATCCCGACCGCTATCGGCAGCAATGCGCACGGCTATCAGTTGATATCCGGTGCGATCGGATTATTCAACCGCCCGCTGCCCATTCATCCGGCGCAGATATATGAGGCGGTTGCGGCTCTGGCGGCAGGATTGGTTGCGGTTTGGGGGCTGCATAATAGACTGCCGAAAGGCTCCGCGTTTCTTTTGTTTATGGCCATATTCTCAACGACGCGGCTCATAAACTGGTTTTTTACCGCCCCTTCGACGAACTTTATCGCCCCGCTATGGGTGTTTCCCGCACTATACGCCGTCACCGCCGCAGTCTGTTCGCTGCTGATTGCCAGACAACGTAAACCCGCAACGCGGTGATGATATTGGCCGTGTTTCGGTAGCAACTCACTCTTTGTGATTGATTGTAGTGCCTGGTCTCTGTCCCAGCCACATAAACTATGTCATTTCGAACATAGAGAGAAATCTGCTTTTTTCGATGTCCGAGGTCAGATGTCCGAAGTTCGAGCCCGTATCGCCACCCCATTCCCAACCTCTAACCTCCAACTTCTAACCTCTAAACCGTAATCGCGAAAGCCCGAAAGAAGCGAAACCTAGAAATGGGAAGGGAACAAGCAGATTCCTCGGCATTCGCCTCGGAATGACAAATCACTTGACGCATCCAAGTGTAGTGCCCGGTCTCTATCCCAGCTTTGTCCGAGACGGAGATCGGACACTACGGGCATGGGTTCGTGAACTGTAACGTGTTTCGCGTGTTAGACGCAATCGGTGATAACGCTGTCGACCGCGACGCTCTTTTCCTCATACGCGCCCATGTCGCGGAATTTTGCGTAGCGCATATCCAGCAGTTCCGGGATGCTCAACTGCGCGAGTTCGTCCAGATGTCTGGTTAAGACAACCTTGAGATTTCTGGCGGCAAGCTCCATGTTGCGGTGCGCTCCGCCTAGAGGCTCCTCGATGACCTCATCTATCAACCCTAGTTCGCGTCCGCCTTCGCTGGTGACCTTCATCGCCTCGGCTCCATCCTTGCCCCGAGCGGCGTCTTTCCACACAATGGCCGCAAAACCTTCCGGAGGGATGACCGCATAGATCGAATGCTCCAGCATAAGGACGCGATCCCCCAGCGCGATTCCGATAGCCCCTCCGCTGCCTCCTTCGCCGATCACAACGACCACAATCGGCGTTTTCAGGCCGGTCATTTCCATCATGTTACGTGCAATTGCTCCGCTGATGCCCCGCTGTTCGGCCCCAACGTTGACATCCGCCGCCGGGGTATCGACAAAGCAGATCACCGGCCTATGGAACTTTTCAGCCTGTTTCATCAACCTCAGAGCCTTGCGATAGCCCTCCGGTTTTGCGCTCCCGAAGTTGCGATATCCGCGCTCTTTGATGTCACGTCCCTTTTGCTGGCCAACGAAGACCACCTGCCTGTCGTCAAGGGTCGCAATGCCGCCGACCATCGCGGGATCATCGGCGAACAATCTGTCGCCGTGCAGTTCGGTATAATCGTCGAAAATGGTTCGCACATAGTCGAGGGTATAGGGTCGCTTGGGATGACGCGCCAGCAGTGTCTTATCCCACGCGCTGAGATTTGAGAATATATGCTCGATAAGGCGGTCGCGATCAGATTCGAGTGTCGCGATGTCCTGCGAACGATCCTCCCCGCTCTCCGCCGTCAGTCTCTTAATCTCCGCTATCTGCTCATCAAGCTCGCTAATGGGTTTTTCGAAATCGAGTATGTTCCAGCTAGGCGGCATCTTCTTCATCCTCCTCCCGATTGCGGCAGAACTCCAGCAGCTTGATCAGGGTAGATTTGAGTTCTTTACGGGCGACGATTCTGTCTATGTGGCCGTGTTCGAGGGCAAACTCCGCCCTGCGAAAATTATCGGGAACATTGACCACCTGCGCCTGTTTGGCCACCCTGTCGGCTGTCAATCCGGTCAGCAGACCCGGTTCGGAGATGGTGAAATCTCCCAGCGAACCATAACTCGCCAGCACTCCCGCAAGCGAGTTATCGGTCAGAACTACAATATACGGGATTCCCGCTTCGTGCAGCTTGGCGCATGCGGCTGAGGTCTTTGCCATCTGCATAAGCCCCGGCAACCCCTCGGTTACGCGAATGCCGCCCGATGCGATGAACATAATAACCGGCAGGTCGTTTTTGATGGCATATTCCATAGCGCGAACGACTCTTTCGCCGACGACGCCGCCCATCGTGCCCGCCCAGAAGTGAAAATCCAGAACTCCAATGACCACTGTCCTGCCATCGATCTCACCTATCCCGGTGACTATGGCCTCGTCCATACCGGTTCTTTGCCGCCATTTCGCCAGCTTGTCGTCGTATTCCTCAAAGCCGAGGATATTGACCGTGACAAGGTTGGCATCCATTTCTTCAAACGCGCCATCGTCAACAATGCTGGCTATTCGTTCTCTTGCTCCGAGTATGTAGTGATATCCGCATTTGCTGCAAACGCGCAGATTCTTCTGAAGTTCCTTATTAAACAATATCTCGCCGCACTTAGGGCATTTAGTCCAAAGACCATCCGGCAGCGCATCCACGCTCTGCCTTGCAGTCTTACGCGCGGCTTTTGCTTTTCGACCAAACCAGGGCGCTGGCGTCATCTTAACACCTCAATGACATTACTGGGCCGCCATCTCGCCTGCCCATACATTTGACAAAATACCCAGACGAGACCGCAACATATTATCCAAATGCCCCGGCAATTATCCGAGGCAACCCTATTATTATAACAGATACCGGACTTATGCGCCGATTCTGCCAACCCACCAAAGCAGAACCACAAACAACAGCGATATGACAAAAGCGATCGCAAAGCCGACTATGTTCACCGCACGAGGGTGATTGATCTCCCACGGATGCCCTTCGCTTTCCCCTGCGTATACCATATCCACGCCCTGCTCTTCAAGCTCGCCTTCTTTGCCGACCGGCGTAGTGATCAGCTTGTAGCAATTGTCGAGCTTGTCCTTAGACATAGGTCTGCCGAGCAAGCTGCCCAGTATCAAGGCGAGAATACCCGCAGGCAGAAACGCCATCAGTCGATAGTGCAGCAGGCTCTTATCGGCGTATATGCCCGGTAAAGGAAGCGGCGAGGAGCGCATAATAATATCTCCCGGCTTGACGTCGATATGTGAATCGGCGCTTTCGACCACAACTCCTCCGGCCTCGGATATATTCATTGCGGACTTATCCGAGCCGGTCGCTTCTCTGACGGATATCAACGGGCCGTGCCCGCGCTTGGCGATCAACGCAACTTTGTTTCTGCGCTCTACGCCTTTATCCGTTTTGTGCACCACATCCAACAACACCCTGCTTACGGGCTGCCGATCCAGCACAGCCCTCAGTTCCCCCGGATTGCTCACCGCTTGATAGTGTTTTACCGCCATATTCTGACTGACCAACTGCCCGGGTTCGCCGACGACGAACCATATAATAAACATAATCGCATAGGAAGCCCACGCCCCGGTCGCGTTTGCCTTTCGACCCAGCTCCCCGGCCCACATAAATACGCCGGTGAACGTGCTCAGGGTCCAGAACCACATCAACGCTTCCGCAACGCCCTTTTGTGTGAGGGCAAAAACCACACCTAAGACCACAATCACAAACCCGGCCCATCTGGCGACCCCTAAAAGCTGGAGGTCATTGGCTCCAGGGCGGAAATGTTTCTTATATATATTTCGGGACAGCAGCGCAGACGCAGCCACCATAAACGCGCTCAAACTGGACATCTGCGCGGGCAGAATCGCAGCGAACATCAGTCCGATAAATCCCGGAGGCAGAAGGGTGCGAATGGCAGTGCCGAACGCGGCCTCACGCTAGATCGGGCCGACATAATTCTTCGCCACCATGCCGATCATAACCACCCCGGTGAGCGCCCATCCGATCGAACACAGCCGTTTTACAAAATTGCCGTAAGTAAACCCGACTCGGCCATCAAACTCCGTTTTGCCGGTAGAACAGACCTCCATAATATGCGGCTGCGCCACGATTCCTATCAGCATGGAAAACGAGCCGGCGATAATCCACCAGATATTAAGCTCCACTTTGCCGGTCAAAGCGAACATCGCAGGGTCTGTAACCGCTTCGTGCAGGCCGGAAAACCCGCCGAGCTTGGAGAGGCCGAACGGGATCAGCAGCAGCGACATTACCACGATCAGCAGCCCTTGCACGCTTTCGGTGACAACGGTTGCGACCAGCCCGCCCGCCGTTCCGTAGATCAAAAATACAACGGTCATCCCCAAAATCGACCACACAGGGGAAATCGCTCCGCCGCTCACCGCGCTGACTATGAAGCCGGTCCCTATGAGCAGGGTTCCGATGTTGACCGCGAAAATCATAACGCCCCACAGCGCGTAGAGCGTGCCCAGCGACGAGCCGAACCGCGCCTCGAAGAAGTCCGCAGTGGTCAGATATCGGGATCGGCGAAACAACGGAGCGATGAGCCAGTAGAATGGGGTGACAAATAAATAAGCGAAGGTATACCATATTCCGGCCAGGCCGTTTTTGAAGCTGGCCCCGACTACTACCACGGGATCGTCCGCATGCGTTCCCGTGCCCAGGGCGTGCATCATCATAAGGAATTTATTAAATTTTCGCCCGCCGGCAAAAAAGTCCCCGGTGTTTTTGATCTTTTTGGCCTGATAGACACCAAGTATCAATATGCCGAGAAAGTAGACAGCCAGCACAGCTATATCCAGCACATTCAAAGACATCGGCAACCTCCCCGCAAACAACTCATCCTTATTTGTTGTTTCTTAGCTATCGCCTGAAACTTTCCTGCCTGCGCGCTCGCAATGCCCGCCGTACAAAAAAATGCAAGCCCCTTGCGGAGGCTTGCAGATTATATATCACAGAAGCCGACTTGCGCTCCTTTTTATGACAATTACATCAGAGCTTCGGTTCTTCGGCGTAGGTCAGTTCGATTACCGTTGCGATCGGGTCGGGACGTGATGGCGGCGATATGACAAGGGACGCACGCATCTCAGTGCCCGGCAGCTCGGTATATGCCACCTGCTCGTTGATCCCAAGATACCTCGCCGACTGAAGTGACGATCGCAGGTCGGGAAGCCTGATCTCATCTTCGGGCCACTTAAAGACAAACAAATACAGCTTGTTATCTTTCATAGTTGCGTGTCCGTCGAACATCATGCTGCCGAACGGAGCCGGTCGGGTGCCATAAATCGCCTCCCCGTTGACGCTCATCCACGCGCCGATTTCCTTGAGTCGCTGCACGCTGGGTTCTGGGATTTCACCGAGAGAATTCGGGCCGACGTTGAGCAGATAGTTTCCACCCTTTGAGGCGATGTAGATGAGGTTGCGCACCAGGGTCTGGGTAGATTTCCAGTTTTTATCCTCGGACTTGAAGCCCCAGGTGTCGTTCATCGTCATGCAGGTTTCCCAGTCCTTGTCGGATTCAACCCCGGGTATTTCCTGCTCCGGGGTTCCGAAGTCTCCGTCGTAGAATCCGAGCCGGTTGTTCATTATGATTCCCGGCTGAAGTTTAAGCAGCGGCAGCAGCATATCCGCGCGCTGCTGATTCATCTCTTTGGGAGTATCCCACCACATTATGGATATGGGGCCGTAGTTGGTAAGCAGTTCCTTGACCTGCGGCACGGCTATTTCGCGGAGATACTTGTCCATATCCCCCTTTTGCGCCTCATCCCAAGGCTCTCCCCATGTTGCGCCGCCGGGGTGGTTCCAATCCTGAGCCTGAGAATAGTAGAACCCAAGCTTGATGCCCTCTTTGGCGCATGCATCGGCAAGCTCTTTGATGACATCCCTCTTAAACGGCGACGCATCGCAGATATTGAACTTGCTGGCCTTGGTGCAGAACATCGCAAAGCCGTCGTGGTGTTTGCTGGTGACCACAATATATTTCATTCCCGCCTGTTTTGCGAGCTTCACCCACGCGGCGGCATCGAACTTCGTCGGGTTGAACTGCGCGGGCAGTTGCTGATAGTCCGCCATCGGAATTTTTCCGTGCAGCATAATCCACTCCCCGACGCTCGGCACATCCTTGCCATCCCATTTGCCCGCCGGAACAGAGTAGACGCCCCAGTGGATAAACAAGCCAAACTTCGCATCCCGCCACCAGTTCATCCTTGCATTGCGCTGTTCTCTTGTCTCGACAAACGGCGTGACAGAGCACTGCGCGGCAGTGGTCCACAAGATCATAATTGCCATTGTAATCAGACCGATCTCTGATGCCTTCATAGTAACAGCCTCCTGCCCGGCATAACACCGGCATTATTACCCTTTCCACTCTTATACTTTTGGCATGATACAAGATTATTCCTCCGGCTCGATTATGCTTTGCCCATACTTATGCTGTTTCAACCCCGGCATGTCCACATTTTGTCTTTACACAAAGCCATTCTTGTGATACATTAAGTATGGCTGACGCATCTACTTGTTACTCCTTAGTGATAGCATACCGGGAATCTGAGGGTTTCTGTAACAAAGCGAAAAGCCCAGGTTATGCCCCCGTCAGTACGTAGTGCCGACGGGGGTTCCTTTTTAGGGGTGCGGAAATGAAATACTCACTTGGTATTGATATCGGGATTTCTTCTGTCGGGTGGGCTGTTCTTAACCTCGACGAAAAGCGTGTCGAAGATTTGGGCGTGCGGGCGTTCCACGAGGCTGAAAACCCAAAGACTAAGGCGCCACTAGCTGAACCGCGCAGAATAGCCCGGGGGCTTCGTCGCCGTTTGCGAAGAAAACGCGGCAGGCTGCGAACAGCCAGGGAATTGTTCATTGAATACGGACTCATTGCACACAACTCTGATGACACAGTTTTTGGGGACACACACGGCAAACTCACACCCTGGCAGATTCGCGCAGAAGGACTGGATCGCTTGTTGACCGGAGAAGAATTCGCGCGAGCGCTTCTGCACATAATCAAACGTCGCGGCTTCAAATCAAATCGTAAAAGCACAAGAGATACCGAAGAAGGCAAGATGCTGGCCGGTATCACACGCAACAAAAACCTTATGACCGACAAAGGTTATCGCACAGCCGGTGAGATGTATCATTTAGATGAGGCGTTCGATTCCGTCAAGCGAAACCGCATGGGGTCATACCTCAACACCATAGATCGCGACACTCTCAAAGAAGAGATCAATGTTCTGTTCGAAGCCCAACGCAAACACCAAAGCAGCTTCGCTAGCGATGACTTTCAAGCCAAGATCATCGAAACATTCCAATGGCAGAAACCCTTTGCCAGCGGCGACGATATCCTCAAAAACGTTGGACTGTGCACACTTCTTGGCGACGAAGGCGAACTGCGCGCGCCAAAAAACTCCTATTATATTGAGCGGTTTAACCTTCTCAGTAAGATCAACAATACTTCCTATGTTATAAACGGCGATCGCATTCGTTTCGACGAAACCCAACGCAAGCAAATCGCTGAAGAGGCTTACAATAAAGCAAAATTGACATATGGACAGATAAGGAAGCTATTGGGATTGCCAGACGAAGCTCGTTTTACAGGACTCGAATACATGCAGCGTCCAAAGAAAGGACAGCCACGCGAGCATTCTATGAAATGTGAAGATGCTGCCATATCGAAGATGGATGGCTACAATGCCGTTCGCAAGGCATTCCAAAAAGCGGGTGTGTGGGACGACATCAAAAACGACTCAGATATTATTGACAAGATCACATTTGCGCTCACTTTCTACAAGACCGACGAAGACATTGCCAACTACCTCCGGGAACAAGGATTGGTTGAGTCGGTAGTCAATGCGGCTCTTGGCTGCGATACTTTTGCCGGGGTGGGACATATTTCCACAAAGGCTGCCAAGCTGTTGATCCCGCATCTGGAGCAAGGATATCTATACAGCGAGGCTTGCACGCTGGCGGGTTTCGACCATTCCAACCCGCAGGACTGTACACTACAGCGGAAACTGCCCCTCATCACACGCGAACTGGTCAACAACCCGGTTGTCCTGCGTTCCTTATGCCAGGCCAGACGAGTCATTAACGCAGTCATTGGCCGTTATGGATCGCCTTATGCTATTCACATAGAGTTTGCCCGTGATGTCGGCAAAAGTCGGGAACAGCGAGACGAAATCAGGAGCCGACAGGATGAAAACGCCAAAGATCGCGAACGCTGTGCGGAAGAATTCAGAGAAGCTTACGGCACGATTCCAAACAGCACAGACCTTCTTAAATGGCGGCTCTACAGAGAACAAGACGGCAAATGCGCCTACTCGCAGAGGCAATTCGACATCGAACGCCTGTGTGAACCGGGATACGTCGAGATAGACCATATACTGCCATATAGCCGCAGCTTTAGTGACGCTCAATCCAACAAAGTCCTTGTTTTTACTTCTGAAAACAGAAATAAAAGCAACCGGACTCCGCACGAGGCATTCGGCAGTGACACGATGCGCTGGGATCGATTCTGTGGTTGGGTCAAAGCCACAATAAAGAATCCGCACAAACGAGCAAACCTGCTGCGGACTCGGTATGACGCCAGCGATGAAAAAGAACAGAAAGATCGCAACCTCAACGACACCCGCTACGCAGCTCGCGAGTTGGCCGGTTTCATTCGCGCCAATCTGCAGTTTGCCGACCCGGAATACAAACGCAATGTGTTTTGCATAAGCGGCTTCATCACTGCCCAGGCTCGCTGGCACTGGGGACTTCATAAAGATCGCGAGGAAAACGATTTACACCATGCTCTTGATGCCGCAGCCATCGCTGCTCTGTTGCCATATCAGGTGAAGATGATAACAGAGTGGGCAAAAGTCGGCGAAACCGGCGAGACATATATTGACCGTGAGACAGGGGAGGTTATTGAAGTAAGTAAACGCAGACTCCCCCGCCCGTGGCCCAATTTCGCCAAAGAGGTTACAGCCAGGTTGGCAGAGGACCCTGTACAGGCGATTGAGCAACTCGCGCTGCCGAGTTATAGCAACAACCCGCCAACCATCCGCCCGGTGGTCGTATCGCGGATGATTCGTCGCAAGAAAACCGGCCAGATACACGAAGAGACCATTCGCTCTGTCAAGCGTATGGAATCACACGGACAGACAACTGTTCGCAAGCCGCTTACTGAGCTAACCGCTGATAGTATCAAAAAACTGATCTGCGAAGAAGCGGACCCGCCACTCTACAAAGCCATAGTCGAGAGGATGCAGCAGTTTAACAACAAAGGCAAAGATGCATTTGCCGAACCCCTGCGCAAGCCGACAAAAGACGGCAGCGAAGGCCCCATCGTGCGCAGCGTCAAGATGTGGCAGACGCAGAACACAGGCATAGAGCTTCGCGGCGGCATTGCCGATAATGGGGATATGGTGCGCACCGATGTCTTTTGCAAGAACGGGAAGTACTATCTGGTTCCGGTCTATGTGTCGGACATTCTAAGAAAGCGTTTGCCTAACCGGGCGATTGTCAGCGGCAAACCAGAATCCGAATGGCCGGAGATGGACGAAGACTATGAGTTCCTGTTCACTCTGCACCCGTATGACCTGTTATGGATGGAAGCAGACAAACGAGAAGGCAGGCTGTATTACTATAGAGGGAGCCACAGGGGAACGGGTCAACTGAAACTCTCGCTGCCAAACGGTGAACAAGTCGGCAATGACGACGAAGTGCGCATAGGTGCAAGGAATGCAAAACTGATCAAGAAGTATATAATCGACGTTCTTGGGGAGATTTCTCCTGCCCCTGCGGAGAATAGAATTGGCTTGGAAGACGATAGTGGTATCGAATCCGGCGAGGTTGAGGCTTGAGCACGACCAGATCGTAATAGCCCAACAGGACGAAGTGTCGTTCCCTATAGAGGACATATCGACACTGCTTATCGAGTCTCGTGACGTATTGATAACATCGTCTCTTCTCAGCAGGCTGGCTGAATATGGTGTCAGTTTGATAGTCTGCGACCGCAGTCACATGCCCTGTATGGCCGGCCTGCCTCTGGCGGGCCACAGCCGCCTTGCCGGAGTGCAGAGGATGCAGCTCGACACGACAATTCCCTTTCGCAAGCGTTGCTGGCAGACGGTTGTGGTCAGAAAAATCCGCAATCAAGCTCAATGCCTCAATATTTTGGGTCGCGCTAAAGCGGATATGCTGGAGTCTCTGGCGGATGATGTCGGCAGCGGGGACCCGGATAATCTGGAATCGGTGGCGGCGCGAGTCTACTTCGATGCTCTGTTTGGCTCATCGTTTAGCCGCTCCAGCGAATGCGTGACCAACAGCGCGCTGAACTATGGATACGCGATTATGCGTGGAGCTGTTGCCAGAGGATTGGCGGGTCACGGCTTCCTGCCTGCGCATGGAATACATCATCACAGCGAATTGAACCAGTTTAACCTGGCAGACGACTTCATGGAGCCGTTTCGACCCCTTGTGGACCTTTGTGTCGCTGAAATGCGACCATCCGGAACCCTCAGCAAGCAGCATCGCGAGAAGCTGGTTTCGCTGCTTCACGCCCAGGTATTGATCGATGGGAATCGTCATTCAGTCAACCGAGCCGCCGAATTGATCGCTGGTTCGTTTGTTGCCGCCTGCCGCAACAAAGATCCGGGCTTGCTCACAGCGCCGGAGCTGCTACCGATTACAATGCACAGCTATGAGTAGATTTATGAGACTGATGGTTTTCTATGACCTGCCCGTGGTCACAAAGGAAAACAGACGGACTTATGCCAGGTTTCATAAGTTTTTGCTGCGTGACGGATATGACATGATCCAATATTCGATCTATGCCAGAATATGTAACGGCCAGGATGCCGTCAACAAACATGCCGCTCGTCTCAGCGCCCACTTGCCGCCAGAAGGATGCGTGCGGTGTATGCAGGTCACGGAGAAACAATTTACGCACATGCAGGTGCTTGTCGGCCCAAAAACCATGAAAGAAGACCCTAAAATAGCCGGTCAGCTCGCATTTTTTTGACAAAAGAGGGAGGGCAGACTCCGCAATTCGTATATAAATCTTGGAGTCTGCCCTCTTACGTATTATAGCATACCGGGAATCTGAGGGGAACTATAAC
>JAAYKE010000035.1 GCA_012522575.1 Armatimonadota bacterium
CGTGTGGAAAGTCGGGTCCTCTTCGGCCAGTGTCTGAAGGCCCGGTCCGAGTTTGTCCTCATCGGCCTTGGTTTTCGCCTTGACAGCCAGCGAATAGACCGGATCAGGAAATGCTATCGGCTTGAGCTTGATCTGCTTGGCCTTTTCACACAGCGTATCGCCGGTGGAAGTGTCCTGCAGCTTGGCAACCGCGCCTATGTCTCCCGCTCCAACAGCAGCGGTGGCCTCCTGATTTTTGCCCTGCAGGAAGTAGACTTGCCCCACTCTCTCCTCACGCTCTTTGTTGGCGTTGAATATATGAGAGTCCGACTTCACCTGTCCAGAAAACACTCGGAAGTAGGTGAGTTTGCCCACATAGGGGTCGGCCATTGTCTTGAAGACCAACGCGCAGAATGAATCTTCAGGCCCGCGCTTCTCGCCGTCAATGCTCTCAACGGGAGGGACAGCCGCAGGAGACGGCACGCTTGATACGATGAAGTCCATCAGGGTATCTACGCCTACCATCTTCATAGCAGAGCCGCAAAGCACCGGAACAACTTTGCCGGTCTTTAGCCCAATCTCCAAACCCCTGGCGATGTCCTCGTCAGATAGGGTCCCCTCATCGAAATACTTCTCCATAAGGGCGTCATCCATCTCAGCGACGGACTCAATCAACGATTCCCGCATGGTCTGTATCTGATCGGCCATATCGGCGGGTATTTCCGCAGGGCTGATTTTACCGTTAGCCCAGCTATAGGCCTTATGTGTCAGAAGATCAACCAACCCGGAAAACTTATCTTCAGATCCGATAGGCAACTGAAGCGGAGCCACGCTAGTGCCGAACTTCGATCTCAGGGCTTCCAGCGTTCTGGCAAAGTCCGAGTTCTCTTTTTCGAGCTTGTTTACAAAAAAGAGCTTGGTAATCCCCGCCTCTTCAGCGAGGTCCCAACCGGTCTCTGTGCCGACTTCAATGCTGCCCGAACCATCAACTACCAGCAAAGCGGCTTCCACAGCCCGCAGGCTGCCGACCACTTCGCCGACAAAATCCGGGTATCCGGGCGTGTCAACGATGTTGATCTTGGTATCCTTCCACTCACACGGCAAAACCGCGGAGTTGATACTCATTTTTCGTGATATTTCGTCCTGATCAAAATCGCTGGCAGAGCTTCCATCGTCGATTCGACCCATTCGGCTTATGCCGCCGGAGGCATACAGCATAGCTTCAGCGAGTGAAGACTTGCCGGTGCTTCCGTGTCCAACGAGCGCAATATTTCTAATTGAGTTAATCGGATAAGTTTTCATTTGGCTAGGCCTCTCTCAGAGGCAGTCCGAGAGCTTTCAACAGTCCTCTGCCTTCTTCATCCGTCTTTGCTGTCGTTGCTATAACGATGTTCATCCCTCGAGTTCGGTCGACCTTATCGTAGTCGATTTCTGGAAATACGAGTTGTTCTTTTAGTCCCATCGCAAAATTGCCGCGCCCGTCGAATGAATCAGGTGCTATGCCGCCGAAGTCGCGGATTCTGGGCAACACTGCGTTAAATAGTCGATCAAGAAACTCCCACATCATGGCTCCCCGAAGGGTAACCTTTGCGCCGATGCGCATTCCTTCTCTGAGCTTGAAGTTCGAGATCGATTTTTTAGCTCGTGTGATCGCGGGTTTCTGGCCGGTTATAATGGTCAGATCACCCACCGCCGCATCAAGGAGTTTGGCATCCTGAGTGGCCTGCCCAACGCCCATACTGACGACGACCTTCACGAGCCGTGGAGCCTGCATTACGTTGCCATAGCTGAACTGTTTCATCAGGCCAGGCACCACTTCGTTTTTGTACTTGTCTTTGAGTCTAGGCATTCGTCAACTCCTCTAGTCGTCCACAAACTCTCCGCATTTGCGGCAACTGCGTACCATCACGCCATCGTTGCCGGCGCTGCGGGCCGCTCGTGTTTCCTTATTGCACTTCGGGCAAATCAGCATAACCTTTGCGACGCTTACTCCCATAGGCTTCTGCATTTCGCCAAGCTGCTGTTTAACCATTGCACGCGAATTCGCTGAGCGTGGTTTCTGATGACGGGTGACGACATTGATGCCATCCACAATCACTTTGCCCTCTTCAGGGATAGTGCGAATGATCTTGCCGCGCTTATCTTTATCCTTGCCGGCCAGCACAATGACCTCGTCGCCCTTCTTCAGGTTCATCTTGCCCTCGAAAACCGTCTTCTTTTTTCTCATAACTAAGTCTCCGTCGCTTAATCAAGCTGAACCTTTACAATACCTCAGGGGCCAGCGATATGATCCTCATAAAACCCTTGTCACGCAATTCTCTTGCGACAGGGCCGAAGATTCTTGTCCCACGCGGCTCGTTTGTATTATTGATAACAACCGCCGCGTTATCGTCAAAACGAAGTATCGAACCATCTGGTCTCTGAATATCGTTTTTAGTTCTCACAACCACGCATCGGACGACTTCACTCTTTTTTACCGTCGCGCCCGGGGTCGCATGTTTAACTGTACCGATAAAAACATCGCCGACACCGGCATAGTGCGGATTGGATCCTTTGAGCACCCTTATGCACAGGATCTCTCTCGCTCCGGAATTGTCAGCCGATCGTAGTCTCGTAAAGGGCCGTATCATTTCCCGATTCCTCTCCAGTAGATAACAGGTAGTTTGTATCCTTGTCGCACTCAAACAAACTGCGCATCAACCCAAACAAAACACATGAAATTTACTTGGCCTTTTCAACAATGCGAGATACCCGCCATCTCTTTTCCTTAGAGATTGGCCTCGTCTCCATGATCTCAACGGTATCGCCAACGCCACACTGATTCTGCTCGTCGTGTGCCTTAAACTTGGTTGTCCGTCGCATAATTCTGCCGTAGAGCGGGTGCCTGACCAGCGTCTCGATCGCAACCACAACGGTCTTATTCATACTGTCGCTAATCACTCTTCCGCTTCGGAGTTTTCGTCTCGCTCTATCCATACTAGGATCCCTTGCCTGCCTTTAATGCGCGTGCGTGTTTCTCACAAAGAACACGAGCCACGTTCTTTCTGGCATTTGTAATCGCGTGAGGATTGTCGAGCTGCTTCAAAGCAATCTGCTGTCGCATCTTATACAGGCTTTCTCTTTCCTGTTTGAGGATGCTGTCAAGCTCAACATCTCCAGCGTCTTTGATTTTTCTAACAAACTCAGACTGTCTCACTTATGCTGCCCTGCTCTTTCTTCGTCACGAACCGGACCGCGAACGGCAGTTTGTGCGCCGCAAGTCTCATAGCTTCACGAGCCATCGACTCATCAACGCCCGCCATCTCAAAAAGCATCCTGCCCGGTCTGATAACAGCAACCCAGCCCTCAGGAGAACCCTTGCCGCTGCCCATTCGCGTCTCAGCGGGCTTCTTGGTGATGGTCTTGTCCGGGAATACCCGAATCCATACCTGGCCGCCGCGCTTGACGTGTCTGGTGATCGCTACTCTGGCGGATTCTATCTGGTTGGATGTCATCCACGCAGCTTCGAGAGCCTGCAGCCCATATTCGCCGAAATCGATTCTGGTACCGGCAATTGCCTTACCTTTTCTCGAACCGCGCTGGTGCTTTCGATACTTTACTTTCCTGGGCATCAGCATGTCAGTCCTGCCTCCTCTCACCGCCACGGCTACCGCCGCGACCTCCGCCTCCACGACCGCCACGATCGCTGCGACCGCCTCTATCACCACGCGGCGCACGATCATCTCTGCTGCGAGGACGAGGTCTTCTTGCAGCCAGAATCTCCTCATCAGTCGGCTCGGCACGCTTTGTTCCGGGCAGTATGTCGCCCTTATAAATCCATACCTTTATGCCGATATTGCCGTAGGTGGTCTTGGCCTCGGTAAAACCGTAGTCAATATCCGCTCGAAGAGTATGCAACGGGACCTTGCCGGCCTTATCCCCGTCCACACGAGCCATCTCAGCGCCGCCGAGTCGACCCGATATGCGAACGCGGATACCCTTGGCTCCCATGCGCATACCGCGGAATATAGCCTGCTTCATTGCCCTTTTATATGAGATTCTCTTCTCTATCTGTTGGGCTATGGATTCCGCAACCAGCAAAGCATCAATTTCCGGGGAGCGGATTTCCTGGACATTGACGTGCACCATCTTGCCGCCACTGATCTTTTCGATATCCAGTCTCAAATCGTCGATGCCCTTGCCGCCGCGTCCGATGATGATCCCGGGTTTCGCAGCGAAAACCGTTACCTTCATCTTATTGGCGGCTCGCTCAATTTCGATGCGAGACACGCCGGCCGCATTCAATGTGCTCTTGATATGCTTGCGAATCTTTGCATCTTCCAGGAGCAGCGCGGGGAACTCCTTGGTTGCATACCAAGTGCTCTCACTTTCACGAATGATTCCTAAACGGAATCCGATTGGGTGTACTTTTTGTCCCAACTACTCTCCTCCTTTGGCATCGGTCTCGCCTTCGGATTTCTTGGAGCGAGTCGCTCTCTTTTTAGGAGCTTCGCTCTTCCCCTTCTCGGCCGCGGCTTCCGCTGCCGGTGCAGCAGTTTTAGCGCTCCTTGCGGGAGCCTTAGCTTTGCGCGCTACTTCCTTGCGCTTAGCTTTCTTTTCCGGCTTAGGCTCAGTCTCTTCCACATAAACGGTGATATGACTCAGCCTCTTCACCATTCTATAGCCGCGCCCCATCGGGGCATATCTCAACCGCTTCATCATCGGGCCGCCGTCGACAAACGCTTTTGCGACTTTGAGGTTCTCGGCATCCATATGATGGTTGTTCTCGGCGTTAGCTACTGCCGAGCTAAGAACCTTTTCTATTAGTCGCGCTGCGAAATTTGGCGTAAACTTCAGTATCGCCAACGCCTCTTTCGCATCCTTGCCCCGGATTGCGTCTATAACAAGGCGGGCCTTCCGCGGCGAAGTGCGCACGAAACGCGCCTTTGCATATGCCTGCATTACGATTGGCCTCCCTAGTAAATGCGGAGCTTATCTGCTCCACCGAGGAGAACACTCTATTTTTATCGAGTCTCTCCGCGATTCCAACCCGCCCAATGAGCGGGAGCCTACACATTGCCCTTATGGGCCTATTTCAAAGAAGTCGAACGCTCGGTGTGATGACCGTGGCCTCTGAATGTTCGCGTCGGTGCAAACTCCCCGAGCTTGTGTCCGACCATATTCTCAGTAATAAAGACCGGAATATGTCTTCTGCCATCATGAACCGCGATCGTATGGCCGATCATCAGCGGAAAGATGGTCGATCGTCGAGACCAGCTCTGGATAATCCGCTTTTCGCCTTTTGCGTTCATATCCTCAATTTTTGAAAGCAGTTTAGGGTCCGCATACGGCCCTTTCTTAAGTGAACGCGCCACTAGCTAATCCTCCTACTTGCTGCCTCGTCTTCGCACGATATACTTATCAGATAGTTTCCTGCCACGAGTCTTAGCGCCGTGAGCAGGCTTGCCCCACTTCGACATAGGTGTCTTTCGGCCAACGGGAGCTTTGCCCTCTCCGCCGCCGTGGGGATGGTCTCTCGGGTTCATAACGACGCCGCGGACACCGGGTCTGATACCCTTCCATCTGCTGCGACCTGCCTTGCCAACGGAAAGATTCTCATGCTCAACATTGCCGATCTGGCCGATAGTCGCCTTGCAGGCGATCAGAATGCTTCGCACTTCACCGGACGGCAGTCGCAACTGCGCATATTTGCCCTCTTTGGCCATCAACTGAGCGCCGTTTCCCGCGCTGCGCACAATCTGGCCGCCCTTGCCGAGCTTCATCTCCACGTTGTGCACAACTGTGCCCAAAGGTATATTCTGAAGCGGCAGGCAGTTGCCAGGCTGTATATCAGCGCCAGCGTCTGAGATGACGGTAGCTCCGACCTTAAGGCCTATTGGCCACAGGATATATCGCTTTTCGCCATCGGCATAGTGGATCAACGCAATACGCGCTGATCGATTCGGGTCGTACTCAATAGCGGCGCACTTGCCGGGTATTCCGATTTTGTCGCGCTTGAAATCGATAATTCTATATTGCTTCTTATGTCCGCCGCCCTGGTGTCTGACCGAAATCCTGCCGGCATTATTTCGTCCGCCCTGCCGTTTGATCGGCTTGAGCAGCTTTTTCTCCGGCGTAGACTTGGTGACTTCCTCGAACGTCGAGCCTGTATAGTAACGCCTTGCCGGCGTTATCGGCTTATATTGTTTGACTGGCATAGTTTACGCTCCCTCGAAGATGTCGATACGCTGTCCGGGCTTGAGGGTCACATAGGCTTTTTTCCAGTCCGGAGTCTTACCCTCTGGGAATCGACCGACTCGCTTCGCTTTGCCCTTCACCCGCAAAGTATTGACCTTTGTCACGTCAACAGAGAATATCTTTTGCACAGCCTCGGCAATCTCAATCTTGTTTGAGTGTATATCAACCTCAAAGGCATACTTGCCATAGGGAGCTATGCTCATTCCCTTCTCTGTGATGAGAGGCCGTTTTATAATCGAATACGGATCTTTCATCCCACAAAGACCTCCTGCAGTTTTTCCACCGCACCGCGAGTCATCACAATCTTATCGGCGTCAAGGATGTCCCGCACACTTATCGCCGGCGACAGTCTAAGCTGGACGCCGGGAATATTTCTGGTTGATTTGCTAATCTCTTCAGTAATGCTGTCAACCACCAGCAGCGTCTTTCCGAAAACCCCGAGACCGTCAAGAATGCCGACCATTGTTTTCGTGCTTATCTTATCAAGCTTAATCTCGTCGAGGACGATAATATCCTCATCGACAAGCCTTGCAGACAGAGCAGACTTGACAGCGCTTCTTCTCATTTTCCTGGGCATTGACTTTGCATAGGACCGAGGATGCGGCCCGAATACTACTCCGCCGTGAATCCAATGCGGCGCTCTCGTCGAGCCTTGTCGCGCCCGACCGGTGCCCTTCTGGCGGTAGGGTTTTCTTCCTCCGCCTCTGACTTCATCACGTGTCAGAGTGCTGGCAGTGCCCTGGCGGCGATTCGCCTGCTCAGCAACAACCGCCTGATGCATTAACGATATATTAGCTGCGACTTCGAAGACCTCGCTTCGGAGTTCAACTTCGCCGACAGACTCTCCCGACATATTGCGCAAGTTGACTTTAGGCATTTGATTATCCTCCCACCATCTGCCTGGCAATAAGCAGAAGTCCGCCGTTAGCTCCAGGAACAGCTCCCTTTATCAAGATCACATTCCTGTATGGGTCCACTCGATATACGATAAGACCGCGCTGGGTAACAGTTTCATTGCCCATTTGCCCCGGACGTCTGACGCCCTTAAAGACTCTGGCGGCATCAGTCGCTCCGCCGGACTGTGGCTTTCTATGAATCATAGAGCCGTGAGTCATATCCGCGCCGTGAAAATGGTGGCGTTTGATAACTCCGGCAAAACCCTTACCCTTGGAAGTGCCCGTAACTTTGACATAGTCACCCGGCTTAAATAGATCGGCCTTGTATTCCTGTCCAAGTGTGATATCCTCGATGCCACTGACCGGCACCTCTCGGATGTATCGCTTCGGCGCGGCCTGCGACTTGGCGAACTGACCCTTGACAGGCTTGGTGACCTTATTCTCTTTCACTTCGCCGAAAGCAACCTGAACGCCCTCGTAACCATCATTTTCCACCGTTTTTATCTGTGCGACTACACACGGACCGGCTTCAATGACAGTAACGGGAACCAGCATACCGCTCTCGTCGAAGACCTGGGTCATACCCAGTTTTTTCCCAAGTATTCCGTTGATCATTTATGATCCTCTCATCTGCGCTATTCGCCAAGCGAAC
>JAAYKE010000036.1 GCA_012522575.1 Armatimonadota bacterium
GATGAGGCTCTGCGTGCTGTCGATTTGATTATGCGGCAGCGGGCTTTCGGGGAGGCCGGTCGAAGAATCGTCATCGAGGAATATCTCGACGGGCCGGAAGCCACGTTTATGTTTTTTACGGACGGCAATTCGCTCGCGCCCATGTATCCGGCGCAGGACTACAAACGCGCCTGCGACGGCGATGCGGGTCTGAACACGGGAGGAATGGGCAGCTATTCGCCTGTGCCCGCGCTTGACGACCAACTGCAGACCGTTATAATCGATACTATCGCCAAACCAACGCTCAAGGCCCTTAAATCAAAAGGGATTTGCTTCAGAGGCGTGCTTTACTGCGGCTTGGCGTTGACCTCTAAAGGCCCGAAAGTGATCGAATTCAACGCTAGATTCGGCGACCCGGAGACTCAGGTTGTGCTGCCGCTTCTGCAGACTGATTTGGCGGAAATATGTCTGGCTGCCGCAACTGGCAGGCTCGACACCGTTGCGGTGAGTTGGTACAATAAAAAGGCGCTTTGCGTGGTGATGGCTTCCGACGGCTACCCCGGGGATTATGAAAAGGGCAAAGTGATCTAAGGCATGGACGAGGCCGAAAAAGCCGGGACCATAGTCTTTCATGCCGGCTCCGAAAGAAAAGGCGACCGGATCGTCACTTCGGGCGGCCGCGTTTTGGGAGTGACCGCGGTGGCGGACAGCTTCGGGGAGTGTATTGAAAAGGCATACTCCGGAGTCGGAAAAATATCCTTTGACGGCGCGCATTACAGGCGGGATATAGGCGCGAGGCTACTATAGAATTTGCACAATAAAATGAACGCCCGGTGCGGAAATGTCCATACTATCCGTTTTCGGGCTTTTGTTGTGAGCAATTGTCAGGAGAAAAAAATGGCCGGTAAGGTTGCAATAGTGATGGGCAGCAAGTCCGATGCGCAGATAATGAGCGCGGCATCCGAGGCGCTGGACAGCTTTGGCATCGAAAACGAAACCTGTGTCATATCCGCACACCGAAACCCTCACAAGGTCTTTGAGTTTGCCACGACGGCTGAGGAAAAGGGATTTGAGGTTATAATAGCAGGTGCGGGAATGGCCGCGCATCTGCCGGGTGTGATAGCGGGATTGACCTGTTTGCCCGTTATCGGAGTGCCCGCAAAATCGGCGGCGCTGTCCGGGCTGGATTCGCTTCTGTCGATTGTGCAGATGCCCAGCGGTGTGCCGGTGGCGACGGTGGCCATCGACGGAGCAAAAAATGCCGGTATTCTGGCCGCTCAAATCTTAAGCGTCAAATACCCGGAACTGCGACAAGCCATTAAAGCGCACAAAGAATCCCTGAGACAATAGACCGCTTGAGTTGATATATAGAGAGGACATCCATGATAGACAGATATAGCCTGCCGGATATGAAAGCCATTTGGAGCGAGCGCAATAAATATCAAACCTGGTTGGATGTTGAGCTTGCAGTATGTGAAGCGCAGGAAAAAGCCGGCAAAATACCGGCGGCAACGACCGATAAGCTGCGGGCGTCAGCTAACTTCAGCGTCGAGCGCATAGAGGAAATTGAGCGCGAGACTCATCATGACCTCATAGCGTTCGTCAAATGCGTCACAGAAAACCTAGGTGACGAGGGAAAGTATGTTCACTATGGCGTGACCAGCTACGATATCGAGGACACCGCTACCGCATTGCGTATGAAGCAGGCTTGCGACCTCATTATTGATGACCTAGACAAACTGCTCGAAGCTCTGGCAAAGCTCGCCAGACAGCACAAAATGACCCCTATGATCGGTCGAACTCATGGAGTTCAGGCGGAACCGATCACTTTCGGCTTCAAGATGGCGGTGCATTACTCCCAGTTTCAGCGCGACCTGTTGAGACTCAAAGAAGCTCGCGAGCAGATCAGCGTCGGCAAGATATCCGGCGCGGTCGGGATATTCGGCAACATCGGCCCGGATCAGGAGGAGATGGTTTGCGAGAGGCTCGGGCTTAAGGCTGCGCCGATTTCAACTCAGATAATTCAGCGCGACCGACACTCCGCCGTGCTGCTGCCGCTGGCGATACTGGCCTCATCGTGCGAAAATATAGCAACTGAGATGAGGAATCTTCAGCGAACGGAGATTCTGGAAGTTCAGGAGATGTTTTTGCCCGGCCAGCGCGGATCATCTGCTATGCCGCATAAGCGAAACCCGTGGCGTTTTGAGTCGATATGCGGGCTGGCCAGGGTGGTGCGGGCGAATGCAATACCGGCGATGGAAAATATCGTAAGCTGGCATGAGCGAGACCTTACAAACTCCGCCGCAGAAAGGGTTATCATACCCGATACATTCCTGGCTGTGGATTTCATGGTGCAATCGTTGACTCGGCAGTTGGATCGGCTGGAGGTCAATCAGGACAACATGAAACGCAACCTGGAGATGATGGGGCAGCTTGTCTTCAGCGAGCACGTGTTGCTTGCTTTGATACAAAAGGGTATGACTCGCGAGGAAGGCTACAAAGTCTGTCAGCGCAATGCGGCAAAATGTTGGGATGACAACGTATCGTTCCGCGAGGCGCTGGAGCAGGACGGCGATGTGAAGAGGCTGCTGAGCAGCCAGGATCTGGACGATTGCTTCGATTTGCATCACCATTTGAGAAATGTCGACCGGGTATTCGAGAGGCTGGGGCTTGCCTGATCGACAAATAATCCGGTAAGTTTTTTTCTTTGCATTGAGCAAGGCAGATGGCTTTGTACTGATATAATATATGTCGGGGAACCGATTTAACGCGATCGACCGGGTTGGCGGACCGGACTCACAAAACCAAATATCTGAGGACTCATTATGGCGAAAGTAAACGTGTATGTTACTCTTAAGCCCGAGCTGCTGGATGCTCAGGGCAAGGTGGTGCAAGGGGCGCTGGAGAACCTGGGTTACACCGGAATCGAAGGCGTTCGAGTAGGCAAAATCGTTGAAATTGAGATCGCGGATGCTGCAGGCAACATCGAGGGAAAAATCGATGAGATCTGCCGCAAACTGCTCGTGAACCCGAATACCGAAGACTATCGATTCGAGATTGAGAAGGGATAGGTGTTTGGACACAGGTATCAGCGGTCACCGCTCTGGCAGCCAACGACACTGATACCCTGCGCCCAGAGGACTGGCTTATGAAATTCGGAGTAGTTCAATTCCCCGGCTCTAATGGCGATCAGGACGCATATAATGCGGTATGCGATGTTCTGAAGCAGCCGGTGGAGTATATATGGCATAAATCGACCGCTGTCGATGGGTTCGATTGCATCATCATCCCAGGCGGAGCTTCTTACGGAGACTACCTGCGTCCGGGAGCAGTGGCAAGCTTAAGCCCGGTGATCGACGCCATCCGCGGCTATGCGGATCAAGGCGGCAGAGTTATCGGCATAGGGAATGGCTTTCAGATTCTCTGCGAAGCGGGGCTTCTGCCGGGAGCCTTGATGACCAACTCGAACGTTCGCTTCAAATGCAGCTACATCAGCGTGCGCGTAGAAAACAACTTCAGCGATTTCTCTCATAAATGCACTGTCGGGCAGACTCTTTCGCTGCCGATTGAGGACTATCAGGGAAGCTACTACTGCAACGCAGATGAACTTAAACCCCTCGAATCGGAAAACAGTATCCTGCTGAGGTATTGCGACAAATCCGGCAAAGTCACCTATGACGCGAATCCTAACGGATCTGCGCTCAACATCGCCGGTATTCTGAACGAGGCCGGCAATGTCGCGGGGATGATGCCGCACCCGGAACGGGCTGTTGACGATATTCTCGGCAGCGCAGACGGGGTTTTGATACTGAAGTCAATTGCACAGAGGCTGGACTAGCCGCGCATGCAATTTCCGGGGAATATGAGGCCTTGCCTTTTCCCTGTTACAGGATTTTCGAGCTATGAAGATCAATGATGAGGACACCATGTCGATAACTGATACCAAGCCCATCAAACCCGAAGTCTACAAGGAGATGGGACTTAACGATGCAGAATACAAAGCAATTACCGAAACCCTCGGACGGCATCCGACATACACCGAAGTCGGGATGTATGCGGTTATGTGGAGCGAGCACTGCGGCTACAAATATTCCCGACCGATCCTGCGGCTGTTCAAAAAATATCGCGAAGCCATCGACGGAGCAGGGCTGGAAAACGCGGGAATAATTGACATAGGGGACGGCCTCGGCATCGCTATGAAAATCGAGAGCCACAACCACCCTTCCGCTGTCGAGCCATTCCAGAGCGCGGCCACCGGCGTTGGCGGCATGCTGCGCGATATATTTACTATGGGAGCAAGGCCGATTGCCTGCCTCAACAGCCTGCGATTCGGCCCGCTCGACGATGCCCGCAACCGCTACCTCTTCGAACAGGCCGTGGCCGGAATCGGCTTCTACGGCAATGTGGTCGGAGTCCCGACTGTCGGCGGAGAAGTATATTTTGACGAGTGCTACTCCGGCAACTGCCTTGTGAACGCGATGGCTTTGGGAGTGATTCGCCACGACTCAGTAGCCTATGCGCGTGCCGATGGGCCGGGCAATCCGGTGCTGATTATCGGATCGCATACCGGCAGGGACGGAATACACGGCGCGACATTCGCCTCGGTGGAGCTTTCTGAGGAGTCGGAAAGCAAGAAATCAAACGTGCAAATGGGAGATCCGTTTGCTGAAAGCGCTCTTATCGAGGCCACCCTGGAGGCTCTTGAGACCGGTTACGTTGTTGGAATACAGGATATGGGCGCGGCGGGCATAACCTGCTCCACCTGTGAGACGTCGGCGAAATCCGACACGGGGATACGCATTGATATCAGAAAAGTCCCGGTGCGCGAAACCGGCATGACCCCGTATGAAATTATGCTCTCCGAGAGTCAGGAGAGGATGCTGGCTATCGTCGAAAAGGGCAAAGAGGACGAGATCATTGCCATTTTCAAAAAATGGGAAGTGCCGGTAGAAATAATCGGCGAAGTAACTGACGACGAGTTGGTTCACGTGTATGATGGCGACGAACTCGTTGCGCAGGTTCCATCCAAGTCCCTTGCCGAGGACGCTCCGACCTATGATCTCGAAGGCAGGGAGCCTGATTATCTGGCCGGACTCAACAACTACGACCTCTCAGGGCTTGCCGAGCCGGATGATTATAATGATGTGCTTATGAGGTTGCTTGAGGTCCCTTCCATCGCAAGCAAGCAATGGGTTTATGAGCAGTTCGATCATACCGCTCTTGGCAACACGGTTGTTCTGCCGGGATCTGACGCCGCAGTGCTTCGGATTCGCGGCCTAAAAAAGGGAATTGCGGTGGTCACGGACTGTAATGGACGATATTGCTATCTGGATCCTTTTGCGGGCGCGCAAATTGCGATCGCGGAGGCCGCTCGAAATCTGGCGTGCTCAGGCGCGAGGCCGGTGGGCGCAACGGACTGCCTGAACTTCGGCAATCCCGAAAAGCCGGATGGTTTCTGGCAGTTTAAGAGAGCAGTGGAGGGATTGGCGGAGGCGTGTGAATTCTTCGATGCGCCGATAGTCAGCGGCAACGTCAGCCTGTATAACGAAACTCCTCAGATGGCAATCTATCCCACGCCCACGATTGGGATGTTGGGTATCATCGAGGATGTGAATAAACGATGCAGTTCTGAGTTTAAGGCTGCCGGCGATATTGTGGTATTGTTATCAGGGGTTCGCTTTGATGAAGGGGAGAGCCTGCCGGTGTGCGAACGAGAGTCGCTGGGCGGCAGTGAATATCTCAACACCATTCACGGCATAGTCGCGGGTCGACCGCCGGCGCTGGATATGGATCGGGAAAAACGTGTCCATAAAGCCCTCATCAAGGCTATATCTCAGGGGCTAATCAAGTCAGCGCACGACTGCTCCGATGGCGGACTGGCGGTTGCGCTTGCTGAGAGTTGCATTGCCGGCGGGCTGGGAGCCGATATCACGATTTCGGCTAACTGCGGCCCATCGGCGGCTTTGTTTGCTGAAACACAATCAAGGGTGATTGTGAGCGTGGCTGCTGAGAATCTCGGCCTGTTGCGCGAGATTGTAGACGAATGCCGGGTGGAGTGCACCGTTATGGGGACGACCGGCGGAGAGGTAATGAAAATTACCATCAACGACGTAGAAGTAGTGAATGTCGGCGTGGAAGAACTTGATTCATGCTGGCGAAATGCAATACCGGGCAAAATGGCAGAAACGGGAGTCGGATGTTAGACGTTGACCGGCCGGAAATGGCTGAAGAGTGCGGCGTATTTTGTATTTATGGCTCAGGCGAGGATGTATCCAGGATCGCCTTTTTCGGGTTATTCTCACTCCAGCATCGCGGACAAGAGAGCGCGGGCATTGCCGCAAGTGATGGCAAAAGCGTTCGAATGCACCGCGATATGGGGCTTGTTACACAGATTTTCCACGAAGACGCCCTTGCTGCGCTTAAAGGGCATGCGGCGATTGGTCATACGCGCTACTCTACTACGGGGTCGAGCATCCTGCGCAATGTCCAGCCGACGCTGTGCGATTGCAGCTTCGGCCCGGTGGCTCTTGCGCTGAATGGGGACCTCATAAACGCGGGCGCGCTGCGCGAGGAATTGGTCGCTTCGGGAGTGGAACTGGAGACCGCCAGCGATAGCGAGATTATGATCAAGCTTATCGCTACCTCCGGGCAATGCAGCGTGGAGGATGCCGTCGCGGCTGCTATGAAAAAGATGCGGGGGGCATACTCGGTAGTTGTGCTTACCCCGGACAAACTTATCGCATTCAGAGACCCCTTCGGCATACGCCCGCTTTCGATAGGGCATCTGAATGGATCGCTGTATGTCGTCGCTTCCGAGACCTGCGCGTTCAACACCATTGGAGCCGACTTCGTTCGTGAGGTCGAGCCGGGAGAGATTATCATCATAGACGAGCAGGGGCTTACGGAGCGACAAGCGGTTCCGCTTGAGGGCCGGGCGCTCTGCGTGTTTGAATATGTATATTTTGCAAGGCCGGATAGCCGAATGTACAACCGCAGCATGCACGAGGTTCGTCGAATGATGGGGCACGAACTGGCGCTGGAGCACCCTGCGCCAGGCGCGCATATAGTCTTCCCTCTGCCCAACACCGGAACCCCGGCCGCTATAGGCTTGGCTGAGGCTTCGCGGATACCTTATGCCGAAGCTGTCATCAAAAATCACTATATCCACCGCACATTTATCCAGCCCAACCAGCGAATGAGGGAGCTCGGCGTCAAGATGAAACTCAGCCCTCTCAAGGAGAGCCTTGCCGGCAGGCGGGTGGTTATGGTCGATGATAGCGTCGTTCGCGGCACGACCATTGGCCCTACGATCAAGATGATCAGAGACGCGGGAGCGGTGGAGGTGCACGTGAGGGTTGCGTCGCCGCCGGGCAAGCACCCCTGTTTCTACGGGATAGATACGGCCAATCAGGACGAGCTGATCGCGGCCAAACTTAACGTGGAGCAGATACGGCAGTATATCGGAGCGGATAGCCTTGGGTTCCTCAGTCTGGCGGGTCTGATACGGGCGATAGGGGTCAAAAAAGACAGGCTCTGCTGCGCGTGTCTCGATGGAAAATATCCGATTGAGGTCTCTAAAAAGGCCAAGCTGAGCAAATTCGTCTTCGAGCAACCGGCGACGTCATAGACGGATTTCGATTACGCCCGGCTCTGTTGAAGGCAATTGGCGGGCAGGATGAGGATTGACGAAGGATGACTGACTATAAATCTGCGGGAGTTGACATAGAGGCGGGGGATGAAGCTGTATTTCGCATGAAACAGCACGTGCACGCCACATTCAACGAACGCGTTCTTACGGACATCGGTTCTTTTGGCGGCATGTTTGCGGCGGATTTCCCCGATTTCAGCCAGCCGGTTCTGGTGTCGAGCATTGACGGCGTCGGCACAAAAGTGAAGATCGCGGCGATGATGGACAAATACGACACAATCGGCGCAGACCTGGTTAATCACTGTGTCAACGACATCCTTGTTCAGGGAGCCAAACCGCTGTTTTTCCTCGATTATTTTGCGTCAAGCAAATTGGTGCCGCAAATTGCCGAGCAGGTCGTGAAGGGGATGTCCGATGCGTGTCTGGAGGCCAACTGCGCGCTTATCGGAGGCGAGACTGCGGAGATGCCGGGCGTGTATGTGGATGGAGAGCTTGACCTTGCCGGCTGTATTGTCGGCATCGTCGAAAGGGAAAAGATAGTCGATGGATCCAGAATCCGCCCCGGCGATGTGGTAGTGGGCATAGCCTCTTCAGGGCTGCATACAAATGGATATTCACTGGTGCGCAAGATATTCTTCGAAGACAACGACTACAAAGTCGATCAATACGTCCCTGAGTTGGGAGCTACGCTTGGCGAAGTGCTGCTGGCGACACATCGCTGCTATTTGAAACCGCTGATGGCCATTATGGAAGAGTTCGATGTTCGGGGAATCGCTCATCTAACCGGCGGCGGGTTCTACAACAACATTCCGCGCGTGCTGCCGATAGACTGTCAGGTTACGGTGGAGAGACGCTATTGGGGCGTGCCGCCGATCTTTACCCTGCTGCAGGAGAAGGGCAACATAGACCCCATTGAGATGCACCGCGCGTTCAATATGGGCATTGGAATGGTTCTTATCGTTTCCAATCATAGCGGCCTGGAGGTTGTCGCCAGGTTGCAGGAGTTCGGAGAAACCGCGTCAGTCATTGGCGAGGTGCACAAGGGCGGGCGCGAGGTTAACGTGATATGACACGAATCGCAGTGCTGGTATCCGGCCAGGGTCGCGGTTCTAATATGCAGGCTATTGTCGATGCGTGTAAGTCGGGCAAGATCGCCGGCGAGGTTGTTTTGGTGATTGGCGTGCGGGATGATGCGCCGGCGATGGAGCGTGCGCGAGCGTCGGGAGTCGCCACCGAAACCATATCACGGGCAAGCTTTGATACCGATGAGGCACACGATGCGGCGGTTCTGACGCAATTGCAGCGATGTGAGGCGGATTTAATTTGCCTTGCCGGTTATATGCGTGTGCTGGGCGGCAGGATCATATATGCGTACAGGGACAGGATTATGAACGTGCACCCTGCGCTGATTCCGGCATTCTGCGGCAGGGGGATGTATGGTCATCACGTTCACGAAGCGGTCATCGCGCGCGGGGTCAAGTACACCGGCGTGACGGTGCATTTCGTCGATGAGGACTACGACACCGGCCCGATTATCCTTCAAAACCTGGTAGCTGTTGATCCTGATGATACCGCGGACTCAATTGCGGCGAAGGTGCTTACCGTCGAGCATCGGACCTATACGGACGCCATTGCATTGTTTGCTCAGGACAGGCTGCGGGTCGTGGGCAGGAAAGTGCAGATTTTACCTCCCGGATAAGTAAAATCGGCGATAAGATCACATATATTCCAGCGGGTCATCAATCCCGACTTCCGCGAATGCGGCCAGTCTCAGCTTGCAGCTATCGCATCTGCCGCACGGCTTTTTGTCTCCCATATAGCAACTCCAGGTTAAGGAGTAGTCCAGTCCGAGTTTAAGCCCACGTCGTATTGCGTCGGCTTTGCTGAGGTCGATTAGCGGGGTGCGTATTCGAAACCTGCCTGTTCCCTCTATGCCCGCTTTGGTGGCCAGGTTCGCCATCCGCTCGAATGCTTCGATATATTCGATGCGACAGTCCGGATATCCGCTGTAGTCCACCTCGCTTACCCCGATGAAAATATCATAGGCTTTCAGGGTTTCGGCGTAGCCCAGTGCGAACGACAGAAAGATGGTATTTCGAGCGGGGACGTATGTTATGGGTATGGTTTCGGCCATATTTTCGGTTTTCCGGTCAAGGGGAACATTTATATCGTCGGTGAGCGCGCTGCCTCCCATTGCGCGCAGGTCGAAACTTATGATCAGGTGATCTTTCACCCCGATACTCGTCGCCACCAGTTTCGCGCTTTCCAGCTCGCGGGTGTGTCGTTGGCCATAATCAAATGATATGGCGTAAAGCTCAAAACCTTCCGAGCGAGCGACGGCGGCTGTGGTAGCGCTATCCAGTCCGCCGGAAAGCAGCACGACGGCTCTGCTCATAGCGTACCTCCGGCCGAATTGCCTGTTATTTCCATCATCTCTTTTTCGTTAGATGCAACCCCAGTATTATCCTTCTCTTTGCGCTCTCATGCGATCGACTCCGGTTATGGATTCAATTATCGTGCTTGCGTGAAACTCGCTCAATCCGAGGTTGCATTTCGTATTGTCATGGGAGCGGCAGAGTGGTATAATACATATTCAATGGCGTCTGTGCCTGCGTTCAGCGCGTGGTTCACAGGCGTCGGGGCACAGATTCAAAGAGGATTCAGCCCACCGGTCGCGGGAGTAGTTCAGTGGTAGAGCGTCAGCTTCCCAAGCTGAATGTCGCGGGTTCGAATCCCGTCTCCCGCTCCAACGAGGCGACGTAGCCAAGTGGCTAAGGCAGCGGTCTGCAAAATCGCTATCACCAGTTCGATTCTGGTCGTCGCCTCCATCTATCATCCGCCTCATCTTCTTCCCGGAATGATTTACATGTGCAAATAAGGAATGTTATAATTACACTAAGCGCGCCAAATGTAATTATGGATATTTATAATTACAGAAAACGCGTTAAATGTAATTATGGGTATTTATAATTGCAGGAAACGCAATAAGTGCAACTATGGGAATCTATAGTTGCAGATCGGACACTTTCTGATGGACACAAAAAACTTTATCTCCGGGACGCACAAACAGCAGTATCAGTACAAGAGCTTTTTGCCATCTCTCGTTAATGTGGACTGGAAGGTCAGTGACAACATTCTTATTCGCCTGTTAAGCGAGGCCGATATCAAGCTCGGCGAGCTGAACGCTTTCTCTCAGTTGGTGCCTGACGTTGACTTCTTTATTAAGATGCACGTCAGCAAAGAGGCCACAATATCCAGCCGCATCGAGGGGACACAAACAAACATTGCCGATGTATTGAAATCAGTTGAGAATGTTGATCCTGAGAAACGGGACGATTGGGAGGAGGTTCAAAACTACATTTCAGCTATGAACCAGGCTATCCTGGATTTGGAAAAACTTCCGCTCTCAAACAGGCTGCTGAGAAATACTCACCGCATTCTTTTACACGGGGTGAGAGGTCATCATAAACAGCCTGGAGAGTTTCGTCGAAGCCAGAACTGGATAGGTGGCGCTTCTCTCGCGGACGCCGTGTTCATCCCTCCTCACGAGGAGGCTTTGCCTGAACTGATGTCCGATTTCGAGCTTTTTTTAAATAACGAAAACCTCTCTTTGCCACATCTGGTCAGGATTGGAATTGCTCATTATCAGTTTGAAACAATTCACCCATTTTTGGACGGCAATGGCAGAATCGGACGTCTGCTGATAACCCTGTATCTTGTCAGCAAAGGCTTACTCGTCAAACCAACTTTGTATCTGTCGGCATTTTTTGAGAAGAATAAGTCTCTGTACTACGACAACCTTACTCGTGTGCGCACACACAATGATCTGAACCAGTGGCTCAAGTATTTTTTTGAAGGCATTCGAGATACCGCCTCCAACTCAATAGAGACGTTCAGATCAATTATTAAATTGCGTGAGGAAGTCGAGCGCAACAGCATACCGACACTCGGAAGAAGAACGAATCTGGCGCAAACCTTCTTGCACCATCTTTACGGCAGGCCGATTGTGGACAGCCAGGAGGTATCAGAAAAACTTTCGATAACCACGTCAACTGCGCTGCGGCTCATTGAGGATTTCATACGTTTGGGAATCCTTGTGGAGATCACTGGCTATAAGAGAAATAGAATTTTTGTCTTCGAGAAGTATCTGAACCTTTTCGAATAACCTCACAATAAACACCGCAAAAACAGGGAGGAGCCTTCTCGACTCCTCCCGTTAGTTGCGTCTATCGAAAACCTCGCGGCGTGCTTACGGTTTCCAAACCTCCCACACCTTGCCCACCAAATCCGGGCCGGGGGTGAGGGTGACTTCTCCGGGCTCCCAGCCTGACGGGGTAACCTCCCCTGTAGCGACAACATGCTGGAATGCTTTGACCTGCCGAAGCAGTTCGTCCGGGTTGCGTCCGACTTCAGGGGTGAGAACTTCCATTGCGCGGACAACAAAGTCAGGATCGATGATGAATCGCCCGCGAATATCAACGCCGGCATCCTCATCATACACTCCATAAACCGAACCGATTTTTCCACCGGCATCAGATAACATCGGGAACGGCACTCCGCCGGGCAGCATCTTGCTCAGTTCCTCTTCCTGCCATATCTTGTGGACAAATCGGCTGTCGGTGCTGATGGACAAAACGACCGTGTCGAGTTTTTTGAATTCTTCGTAACGGGCAGCGACCGCTGCCAACTCGGTCGGTCAAACAAATGTGAAATCGCCTGGATAGAAGCAGACGACGATCCATTTGCCTTTATAATCCGATAGTCTGACTGGCGCGAAACCCTTGCCTGTAAAAGCAGTGGCCTCGAAATCCGGGGCAGGTTTGCCGACACGTGCTAACATTCGTGTGACCTCCTGTGTAGGTAATGTAGATACCCCTGTCGGGGCTGCAGTAGCCTCGGGCATAATCGGCCCTTTGGCTGGTGTTACACAACCATCTTTCGCTTCTGACATTTTGACCTCCTTTGCTGATTGCTAGATGGCCAAGGCTGTGACTGAGACCGACGCCGGATGGTCTGCAAATTACACCCGACTGTCTCACTTTCACCCATTATAGACGCTTATGCATAGCTGTCAACCATTGCCATCGTAATCATGCGAAAAAGACCGGGCGCAATCCGAAGGCATTTTGCCCGTAAGTCGAGAACAATTCGATTATAAGACACCCGGGCAGGCGTTTGCCGGCTCATACTGACGAAACAATATGCGCCGTTCAATCGTAATGTAACTAATGCGTCTTAATATGCAGGCTATGAGGCTGTTCGGATAACATACCCTGCGGAGGTTCGTTCGTGCTCAAAGTAGACGGACTCGTAAAATATTACAGAAAAACCCTGGCGGTGGACGGGATATCATTCACGGTCAACGATGGAGAAATCGTAGGGCTGGTTGGGCCGAATGGAGCAGGCAAGACCACCGTGCTGCGTTGTGTCACGGGAATTGTGCAGATGACCCAGGGACGCATTGAGGTCGATGGAGTCGATCTGGAGATAAACGAGGAGGCCGTCAAGCGGCTGATAGCATTTGTGCCTGAAGTGCCGTCTCCATACGAGATGCTGACCGTCTATGAACACCTCCGCTTTATCGCTATGGCATACAAGACCCTGGGCAACTTCGATGAGCGCGCTTATGAGCTTATGCAAAGGTTCGATCTCTACGACAGGCGCAACGATTTCGTGCTCAGCCTCTCCAAGGGCATGAAGCAGAAACTTGCGATTGCATGCGCGTTTGTCCACGATGCCAGAGCGATTTTGCTCGATGAGCCTCTAATAGGCATCGACCCAAAGGGCGCAAAAGAATTGAAAAATATGATTCTGGATACCAAGCAGCGAAAAGGATCTGTGCTCATCAGCACGCACATGCTCGATACCGCCGAGCACCTCTGCGATCGTATCATAATCATTCAAAAAGGCACGATAATAGCCGAAGGCACGCTTGAGGAACTGCATCAGAGCGCCAAAATGGGCAGGGATGCTTCATTAGAGGACGTTTTCCTGAGCTTGACCGAGGAGAGCAAGGTAATTGAAGCCACTTCTGTATCTTGAATACAGGCAAACGATAAATTCGATCAAAAACACCCTGAGAAGTCCCAAAAGGCTTATCCCGGCGTTGTTCGTGGCCGCTTTTGCATTTGCGTGGATTATGCAGACCGTGCTGTTGCTCGCGAATGCACCCAGGCCGGGACAGTTTGGCTGGAAAACCCTTGGCGCAACCGTTCACATCGAAAGCTTGGTCCACTCAGGCGCTTTTTTGCTTTTAAGTTTCGGGACGGCCGTTTTTATATTTCAAGCGTTTTCCACCGGCTCGTTGATTTTTTCCATTCCTCACATCGATTTTCTGTTCCCTACGCCCATTTCCCGTCGGTCGGTGCTGCTTATGAAGCTGCTGAGGGATTATGTAAAATACACTTTATGGATAGCCGGGGCTGCTATTTTCATCGGAGCGCCGGTAATGCAGACCCTTGGCGGCAGCCTTTACCCTTATGGCCTGGTCAGCATCGCCGCTCTTGTCGCATATCTATTATTTGTGATCAACGTTACGCATACGCTCAATATAATCTTTACCTTCAGCTTTGAGAGGTTCAAGCAACTCGGCATTGCGATAAAGATTCTGCTCATACTGGCGATAGCTTCTTCTGTTGTAGTCGGAACGTGGCATTTTGCCTCGACCGGCAGCGCCGATTTCAGCCTGCGCGACGCTGCTGACTCCCCTGTCATCAAAACAGTGTTCGCCCCGGCTGACTGGTGTTCATCGCTGATATTGTCCCCGGTCACTGCGTTGAACGCACAAAAGATACGTTTCGACAAGCTGCTTCTGCTTTGGGTATTGGCATTTGTCAGCTTTATGGCGTTGTTATCTCGAAAAGAGAACATCTATGAGCCGTCACTTGGAGTTAGCGTAAAGGTGGCTCGAATGAAGCAGGCTATGCGGTCAGGTGATGCCACCGCCCTTCGAGTGCAGACGCTTCAGGAAAAGGGCGCCAGGCGTGCGAAGCTGCTATTTTTTCCTCAATTCGGTCAGGGCGCGACGGCGCTGCTGTGGAAGAATCTGCTGGTTCGATACCGGATGTCGTGGGGACAGTTGCTCCTGATTGCTTTCCTGCCGCCCGCGCTTGTGATTGCCATACAGAGGTTGGTTGTTTGGGAGGAACTGCTGCAAAACTTGCCGTTTATACTCGTATATATGGCTTTTCTGCTCTCTATTACGGTTCAGCCTCAGGTGCGCGCCGAATTAAAGCACGCAAATATACTCAAAGCCATGCCGATTTCTGCATGGAACGTCGTGTTTGTTCAGGTGATGAGCGGAACAATCTATCTGGCGCTGGGGACGGCAGCTTTCGCAGGTTCGATGTGGTTATTTGTGCCGGCCACGCGCACCAGTCTGCTATTAGCGTGTACAATTGGGTCGATTTTTCTGGGATTTGCCTGCATATCGGCCACGGTTATCCCCGCGCTGCTCTATCCTGACACGCGAGATCAAGCGCAGAATGTTTTTTGCAACCTGTTGGGAGTCAGCCTGGTTGCGGTCGCCTTGGTCCCTACGGTAGTGCTTGGCGTTATTCTCGGCATACTTCTCCGATTCTCGGCCATCGTTGTCGTGATCCCCGTTTGCGTGATCAATGCTATCCTCGGCTTTGCCGGCATAGGCGTCTCCGGGGCTATCTTCCGACGATTCGATCCCAGCGGCGATTAGTTCCTCTGCATCCCTACCTTTATATATAGTGTGCGTTCTCGTACAAAAAAAGCTCCCCGGTCTTTGGTGACCGGGGAGGAGAAAAGAGGGTGGGAAGGTTTGCTACTTTATAGACGATCTTGTTTAACAAATAGTTCCATTGAATAAAAAAAGATATTTTGCCTTTTGCGGACGCGGCTTTATCGAATAGGTCACGCGGATAGCGGTTGCAGTATTAGGGACATAAAAAAGCTCCCCGGCCTTTGGTGGCCGGGGAGGAGAAAAGAGGGTGGGAAGGTTTGCTATCTATAATACGATACAGCGTTTCATTTTGTTCCACTATTTTGTAAGATAGCTAAAAATATTATGCAAAATTACATTGCAGACGCTTTTAGACTCAAAGAGAGTCAGGTTTTCGATGCGGAAGCGGTCTCGGCTTTGGCCTCAGTCGCGGATTCTATCGCACTCTGAGATTTTTCTGCCTTGCCGGAGGTCGATGATCCGGAACTGGGATAGTCATTTATATGAAACCCGGAGCCTTTGAAGACGATTCCCGGAGCAAAGAGTATCCGCGCAACCAAACCGTGGCACTGCGGACATTCACCCACAGGCTCATCGGTCATTTTCTGAATTATCTCGAACTGATGCTCGCATTCTTTGCATTTATA
This sequence comes from Armatimonadota bacterium, assembly GCA_012522575.1. Classification (GTDB taxonomy): domain Bacteria; phylum Armatimonadota; class UBA5829; order UBA5829; family UBA5829; genus DTKD01. The sequence goes on from JAAYKE010000036.1 coordinate 15,965, forward strand.
GACATAAGTCGGCACTATATCACCTCACCAAAACAGGGCTTTTTCGAGCTTAATTATATCAGCATATCAAAACCCAATCAAATGATGCTCTCATCAAGCACGACCTCCGACCTGCGCAGAGTCACTTCGAGAAGCTGCCTTGCGGACATGAATCAATGATCCGTTTTGCTTACTGCTCAGTGTATGATGTGATACAATAACCGGGATGAATTGCGATCATACTGGCAAAAGGCGGTCCTAAATGAGCGATTTCATAAGCGCTGCGGTTCAGGAGAAAGCTGCAGAAGCGCGAGAGTTTCTTATCGATCTGATTCAAATAAAGAGTATCTCAGGCAGCGAGACCGAAGCTGTTCGATTTTGTCTGGGCAAGTTTGCACAGGCTGGCTGTGAATGCAAACTTATCCCTTTATCCAATGACATCAAAAATGACCCGGAATACAGCCACCCCGCAGAACCCGTTTCCTATGAAGGACGCTCCAATCTTGTTGCTTATAAACACGGCATCGGGGACGGCAGGAGCCTGATTTTGCAGACTCACGCGGACACTGTTCCGGCGGCGGACTGGGAAGACGCATTCGTGCCTCACGAAGATGGCGACATAATCTACGGTCGAGGTTCGTGCGATGCCAAGGGCCATATAGCTGCTATATGGTTGGCTTTGGCTGCGTTGAGCGAAGTGAAGTTGAAAGGTCGAGTGCAGGCGCAGATCGTTGTTGAGGAAGAGTTCGGCGGCAATGGAGCGCTGGCGTTGATTCGACAGGGCCATAGGGCGGATGCGGTTTTGGTTGCGGAGAGCACCGAAATGCAAATCCATCCGGCCAACAGGGGCGCAATTTGGTTCAAAATAGAAATAGAGGGCGTCCCAAGACACATGGGGCGCAAACACGAGGGCATCTCCGCCATCGACCTCTCATATAAGGTTATCGAAGCCCTCTACCGATACGAGGAGCAAATCATCGAGCAGAGCGCAGGCTACCCCGGGTTTGAGCGCTATGCAAATCCGGTGCAGGTCAATATAGGAACACTGCATTCCGGGGAGTGGCCTTCAATGGTCGCTGCCAGGGCGGAAATCGAGGGCGGGGTAGGGTTTTTGCCGAACCGCTCGATGGATCAGGTCAAACAGGAAATCAGGCAGGTTATCGAGTCTATCGATGACCCCTGGTTGCAGGAGCATTATACCCTTAGCTTCCCTAAGCTGCACAACGATTCATACGAAACCGAATACTCCCATCCGGCGGTTGTCGCTCTCAAAGAGGTGTGTCAGCGCGAGGGGCTGGCCTCGGAGGTGTTTGGCTGGAATGTGAGCTGCGATGCACGGCTATACGCAAAGATCGGAGATATGCCGACAATAGTGTTTGGCGCAGGGTCGATTATGGATGCTCATGCCCGTGACGAAAAGATCGACTTCAATGACCTGGTGAAATCGGCGGAGGTCATTGCAAAATTTATAGTCGAATGGTGCGGCGCGGTCGACCATCCCGTAACAACTCACTCTTCGTGAGTGGTTGTATTGGCTGGCCTCTGTTCCAGCCAAACAAACTATGTCATTTCGAACGAAGTGAGAAATCTGTTTTTCCGTAAATTGCGAAAGCTCGAAAGAAGCGAAA
>JAAYKE010000184.1 GCA_012522575.1 Armatimonadota bacterium
GCCAGGCGGTCCTGGACCTGGTCAAAGAGGCGGCGGGTGCGCTCGAAAACCGGCCGGGTTTCTGCCGGCTGGTCGGTCAGCTGGGCCATGGTCATCAGGCCACGCAGGCGGATGCCGGGGCAGACGGCCAGCTGTTCAGCGGCCTGGGTCAGGCTGTCATCAGGTAAAAACCCATGTTTGTTGGCTTCCTCTGAACTGTTGACCTGCAGGAGAATGTCTGTGACAAGACCAGCTGCCTGGCTTCGTTTGTCGATTTCTTCGGCCAAGCGGACCGAATCAACCGAATGGATCAGGACGGTCTTGCCAATGATCTGGCGGACCTTGCGGCGCTGGAGGGTGCCAATCAGGTGCCAGCGCGGCTGCTGGGCCAGGTCGGTCAGCGCCGCCTGCTTGTCCAGCAGTTCTTCGACCCGGTTTTCGCCCAGGTCCACAAGGCCCAGGGTCAGGGCCTGGCGGACCACGGTTGCCGGGAAGAGCTTGGTCACCCCGATCAGGGTGATGTCATCGGGGCTGCGGCCGGCCGAACGGGCGGCCGATGCGATGGATGCGGTTACAGCCTCCAGGCGCTGCTGGAGGGCCAAACGGGCGTCAGTTGCCAATAAATTCACCTTCTTCGATGGTTTTGGGGTTGACGACCAAAATGGTCGATACGGTCGGCTGATAGGCTTGTGAGGCCAGGGGTTCCACGATGGCGGACACGCGGTCTGTGGCCTTGATGGACACACGGGACAGGCGCGTGAAGCCCTCGACCACCAGCATGAGCCCGGCTTCCTGGCGTTCATGGTCCGGTTCAATCAAGGCCTCATAGGGCACCTTGAGGCCGGTGGCCCGCGACAAGGTCACGGTCAGGTCCACCGTGCGCCGGTCGGCCAGCCATTCGGTCCGGTGGCCGGTCTGAAAAACAACCAGGGTCTGGTCGCCTTCCTTTTCCAGGCGGACGACCCGGCAGGCTTCAATGGGCAGGCCGCTGTCGGTGATGGTCAGGGTGTGGCTGCTGTCCAGGGGGAAAGATGCCACCTGGTTGCCGTCCAGGACCAGCGCCAGGGTCTGGTGGAGGTTGGCGAAGAGGCGCAGGACCGGCTGGTCCCGTTGTACGGCCGCCAGTGACGGCAGCAGGCCCTGGCTCTGGTCCAGGTGCTGCTGGATCTGTGCCGCTGACAGGGTCTGCAAGCTGGCGGCATTGAGGGTTTCTTCCAGGCCGTCAAACTTGTAGGAGACCAGGCCCGGCTGCTGGCTGATCAAGGTGGCGGCCTGCAGGCCCAGGGATTCTTGCAGGGCCTCGCGGGTTTGTTTGAGCTGGTTGAGGCGCGTGTCCTTGAAATCAACGGTCATGAGTTTGGCGGTCCGCTGCTCCAGGATCATGTCCAGGGACATCTGGTAGGCCAGGAGGCGCTCCAGGCTGCCATCCGCCAGGTCTTTTCGGATCAGGGAAACGACAGAGGCCAGCGATTCGGCGCTTTCCTCGTAGATGGCACGGGCGCCGGGACCCTGGCCCTGCTTCATCAGCTGGTTTTGCAAGTCGACAATGTCTTTTTCACACTTGTACCATTCAGCC
>JAAYKE010000037.1 GCA_012522575.1 Armatimonadota bacterium
AGCTTGAAAGAAGCGAAACCTAGAAAAGAGAAGGGAAAAAGCAGATTCCTCGGCATTTGCCTCGGAATGACAATTTATTTGACGCATTCAAGTGTGGTAGGTGGCTGGCATCTGTCCCAGCCAAACAAACTATGTCATTTCGAACGAAGTGAGAAATCTGCTTTTCCGTAAATCGCGAAAGCTTGAAAGAAGCGAAACCTAGAAAAGAGAAGGGAAAAAGCAGATTCCTTGGCATTTGCCTCGGAATGACAATTTATTTGACGCATTCAAGTGTGGTAGGTGGCTGGCATCTGGCCTAGTCCGAGACGGAGATCGGACACTACGGACAGGAGTAGTCATCATTCGTGAGCTTTTACCGAAGCGGGGATATGCAGACAATTATCGAAAAGCTGAGAGAGGCGACCGCAGGGACCGGATATGAGGGCCGGCTGTATCTGGTCGGCGGGATTGTGCGTGACAGGATACTGCAGCGTCCGCCCTGCGACGACATCGATATTGTGCTTGAAGGGGATGCGGCCGAGTTGGCGGCATTTCTATTTGATATTAACCTGGCAAAGCAGCCGCCGATCACATACCCTCGCTTCGGAACCGCCGGAATAAACGTTGGCAGCGCGCAGGTCGAGATAGTCGGGGCGCGCAGGGAATCGTATGGACATGCGAGCCGCAAACCCTCCACAGAACCGGCAACCCTGTATGATGATGTGCTGAGGCGGGATTTCACCATCAATACGCTCCTGGAAAACCTGCATACCGGGGAAATACTTGATCTCACCGGCAAGGCGCATTCGGATATCCGCGACCGCATCATCCGTACGCCGCTGGATCCTTTGGTTACGTTTAATGACGACCCGCTGCGTATGCTGCGTGCGATCAGGTTCGCTGCCCGGCTTGGGTTTGACATAGATGAGCAAACCTGGCGCGCCATCTGTGAGATGTCGCATCGTATAAATATCGTGAGCGCAGAACGCATCCGGGGTGAGTTTGTCAAGATAATAATGGATGAGGATGCAACAGGCGGGCTGGAGATGCTGCGCGAAAGCGGGTTGCTGGAAAAGTTTGCGCCTGAACTGGCGGCTATGTATGGAGTGGGCCAGAATGTTTACCATCTGTGTGACGTGTGGAAACATTCACTTAAGACGCTTGAGTCGATACCTCCGCAGCAGGGTCTGGTGATGAGGCTCACGGCTTTGCTTCACGACGTGGGCAAAGTGCGGACCAGGACCGAGGATGTGCCCGGCGAGGTGCACTTTTACCGGCATGAGGAAGTGGGAGCGCAGATAGCGGAACAACTGCTGAAGCGGCTTACATTTTCTAATGCGCAGGCAGAAGAGGTCGCGTTTCTTATATCGATGCATCTCAGGGTAGGCTCATATAATGAGGAGTGGTCGGATGCGGCGATGCGGAGGCTGATACGTGATGCAGGGGAACATCTCGATGATCTGATAACGATCGCCCAGGCCGACAGCACAGCCGCCAAGACGACGACGGATCAGTCAGCGTTGGCGTCGTTTCGGAGCCGGTTGGCACAGGTAAAAGAGAAACTGCGGGGTAAAACAATAGAGAGTCCGCTTAGCGGGGCTGAGATAATGGATGCGCTGGGCTTGGAAGAAAGTCCGAAAATAGGAGAAGCCAAGAAGTATTTGGAGGAGCAGATAGTGCAGGGAAACCTGCTTCCAGGCGATAAAGTCAAAGGGCTGCAATTGCTCTTGAAAGCAGAACAGTTTGGTCTCAAATGATCTGAGATAGCCGATGTCGGGATGGAAGTCAGCGGTATGATCGCGCAATCTTATATCGAATTGCATCAATGATAAAGCGGGCGTGAACCAATTGACAGCCTATAGTACCCATGCTATACTCCGATTACGATGGGCCGGGCATATTCGGCTCTCCTGCCGAATGCGTTTACATAAGCCAAGCCCCGTAAAATGATTTCTCCGTGGACGAAAACGTTGTGTATCCCTTAGGCGTTGCTATATGGAATATAAAAGCATGCCATGCAAGGGAGGTGAATTTCATTGCTGCTCGAGCAGGGATTAAAGCAGACTCTATCTCAAAAGATTGATCCGAAGCTGATCATGGCAAATAACATACTGCAACTCACTACAATGGAGTTGCGGCAGGCCATAGAACAGGAGCTTGCGGAAAACCCGGCTCTTGAAGAGCCAGGGGACGATCCGTGTGAGAATTGCGATCAGCCCAAGACGCTGTGCATAGACTGTCCTTTCTATAAGCAGACGGTCTCCGCCGATGACACCGACCTGAGCGTCTATGAGCTTGAACAGCCTATAGATTTCGCCGCCGATGCAGACGATAACGACGGAGATTTCATAGCCAGCATTCGGGCCGAGATTACACTGCAGGATCACCTCAACACATTGCTCAGAGCCGCGCTGGCATCAAACCATTGGCAGATTGGGGAGTATATCGTCTCCAATATAAACGACTCCGGATATCTGGAAGGCTCAGTCGAGGAGCTTGCCTATGAACTGGGCAGGGATATCGATGAAGTCGAGATGGTGCTTACGATCATCCAGACATTCGACCCGCCCGGAATCGGCGCTCGCGACTTGCGGGAATGCCTGCGACTTCAGCTTGAGCGGCTTGCCGAAGACGACAGCGGCAATGCGATTGCGCTGGAGATGGTGCGCAATTACTGGCAGGAGATGCTGGGCGGAAAGATCGGCAAGATTGCCAGAAAGCTCAAAGTGAGCGCGAAAGATGTAGTTGCGGCCACTGAGTTCATCAAAAAGCAGCTTAATCCCTACCCCGGCAACAGTTTTCGACCGCCATATCAAACCGATGCCGATGATTTCAGCGCCTCGGTTCGACCTGACGTAATCGTGCGCAAAGCCGAGGGAGGTTATGAGATCGAAATCGCCGGCCACGACCCTAATCTGCTCAATATTAACCAGAATTATCGCAGTATGTATGAGAGCATAAAAAACGGCGGAGCCAGCAAATTCAGCGGCGAGGATAAGAAACATATTATTGAGTTTGTCGAGCGCGCGGATTTGTTTATAAAAAATATCAATCAGAGGCGACGAACCCTGCGGCGGATAACTAAAGCAATAGTTGAGTTCCACCAGGGCTATCTGGAAACCAGCTCCAAAGCTTTCCTGCGGCCTCTTACGCGAACCAGAATAGCGCGCACCCTTTCTATGCACGAGTCCACAGTGAGCCGCGCAACCGCAAATAAGTATGTGCAGCTTCCAAGTGAAGAGGTCGTCAGCTTCGACTTTTTCTTTGATAATTCGATTTCTGTGAAGGATATGATCGGGGAGTTGATAGCGGCTGAAGACAAAAGAAATCCGCTAAGCGATCAACGCATTGCCGATATTCTTGGAGAAAATGGTTTTGAAGTAGCCAGACGCACGGTGGTCAAATATAGAGAAGCCCAGAAGATATTATCCTCCAGGCAACGGCGCATATAGTTTCCTTATAATTTTTGAATTGCAGGGGCATTGATCTTCGCTCAACATAGAAATGCCCCTGCGTGTGATTTATTAACCCTTTGACTTGCGCCGGCGCACCATCAACGCCACTCCGGACATTCCACTGAGAAGCACGACGAATGCGGAAGGCTCCGGGGTATGGTAGATTAACCCGTCGTTTATGATGCAGAACGTGCCATTCTGAAGCCCGAAATACAGCGTTCCGTTATCGCCAATGGCGGTGGTGGTGCTCACCTCGGATCCGACGTTGAGCGACCAGCGCATTTGACCGACTGAATCCACAGAGTAGACCATGCCATCGACGTTGCCGAAGAACAGGTTGCCGCTGATATCTATTACCGGCGAGGACTTAATGGTGGCAGCCGTTCTGAAAGTCCACAATCTTTTTCCGGTCGTCGAGATGGCAAGCATATACCCGTCATAGGTTCCGAAATAGGCTGTCCCGTCTATCCCGATAGCCGGAGATCCCAAAAGATTGGGAAACGATGCAGTTTTCCAGCGCAGCGATCCATCCGGGTTGATGCAATAGAGATAGCCATCCGCTGAGGTGGCATATATTGAACCGTCATCGGCAATGGCCGGAGCCGTATTTATTTTGTCTATGGCCTGGTGCTCCCATTGCAGTTGACCGTCTGATGACAGGCAGCGCAGTTTGCCGTCGGTGCCGCCTATATAAAGATATTCCCCATCGCCGGATACGGCGGCTGACGCCATCATCGTTGTACCTGTATTGTATCTCCATTGCTCCGCGCCGGTCTCGACATCCAGAGAAAAGATGTAGCCGTTCAGGGCGGCAAAGACGAGGCTGCCCGATGGGGTTACGATTGGTGAAGAATAGACTGCCGTTGTAGGCGAGCCTGGAACAACTGAGGTCGAGGCTCTCCATTTCAATGCTCCGCTCGAATCGAGGGCATACATATACCCATCCAATGAGCCGATATAAATGTTTCCGGACGGGTCAATCACCGGTGACGACATTACAATATTTCCGGTAAGATATGACCACATTATGTCGCCGGTGGCGCTTACGGCATATATATTTTTGTCAGTGGAGCCAAAGTACGCAGTTCCATCGACCCCAATGGCAGGCGACGAGTGTATCGTCTTGCCTATGTCCACCCTTATAACATTAGTAGGAGCCGCCGGGCCGTTTCGGAGAGCTCGTCCCGTGCGCTGCTCATCTCCGCGATAATTAGGAAATAGCGGATCGACCATCGTCACAGCCGGCGCCTGCATGGCGATCAAGCAGGTCATCAGCCCCGCCAGAGCCGTAATTTTCGACCATTTCGACAGCGAAATATACTGTATTAGTGTCCTCATGATTCATCCCTCCCGATGTTCCGGGCAATTGCGGCCAAATATTCAGTCCGACACTGTTGGCTGCCGCCCACTATATAACCTGCGCAAATTACGTGCCAATTAGCGCATATCTGCATTATTATTGTCTTTCTAGTTAATTTAATGCATTTACTGTATTGCGAGCAGTTTCGTTATTTTTGGGTATGACGTGAGCACAAAATCGGGTAAGCAGGAGGGTTTTTGCTATGATCAGGCGTTGCATAATTACAGTAACGGAGTTGATTAATAATGCAGCCGTACTGCACGATAAATGCTTAATTAGCAACAATTTCCCGGTATAATTACCAGTTTATGGCCTATTTGCCCAGTATTTTGTCATTAGGCCTTGACATAGCGCGCAGACTCACATATATTGACTTTCGGGAAAGATGGCAAGGAATCACGGAGGTGGTCTGGGCACAGACACTACTTTCCGTAGTTAATAAAGGTCTATGGGATAGTTGTATGTTGCAGACCTCACGGACCGCCATTCCGCCATCTCTATTTGAAGAGGTGGGTTGAGTGCCGGAGCACTCAACCCGGGGGCTACCGAATTCACTCCGCCCGGGGAGCGAGTGGCAGCCCCGTTACGAAATTATCGGGTTTAGCAAGGCAGGACTGTAGGGTAGCTTACAACTTGTTAGCTTGCAATTTCCGATTTTCGTAGGGCTGCACTCGAAAGCACGGAGCCGTGACTGTTGAGGCACGGTCATCGCTTTCAGGTAAATAAGGGGGTGGTCGCTACCGAAGCAATCTGAAGCGTAGTTCGCGCTATACCCGGACGGACTGATGCTGGGCAATGACTTAGCAAGAAGTGACCGAATCCGGTGATGCAGGGTCAGGCAGGGTGCTGCAAGCTTGATCCGCGAGAAATGCACCCACAAGCACAGCCTCGCGTTTATCGTGAGCAATTTCAAAAATACACTAGAGAGAAAGAGGTAGAAAGACAATGAAGAAGACAATCGTATTGATTCTGGTTGCCTTGTTCGTGATTTCTTTGCCGGCAATGGCCGCCAGAGTAATCAACAAACCAATTCCGCATGATCCGATCTGCGTGTATCAGGCCTATTGTGGCTTGACCTGTGAAGAAGTAAATGGCAACAAAGTGTTCCAGGGCTTCAACGGCCTTGGCGATGATGTCATCAAAGCCGTCCCCGGCGTTCTTGCGATCGATCCGGGCGGGGTTGGGCCTGCCAATGGTTGGCCGAACTTCGTGTCGGCTTCACAGGCTGAGGGACTTGAGTGGGACATAACCAACGTTGCGCTGAAGAAGGAAGTACAGTATAGGCCGTGCACCTTCGACGATTTCGGCGGCCAGGGCGGTATCGTCCAGGGCAGCAACAATGTTCGCCTCTGGTGGCCTCTGATGTATGAGCTTCCCGGAACACAGTGGACTCTTACCGTCAGCTACAAGACCCTCCCGTGGATGGACCCTGCAAACCACGAACTGGCGACCACACACCAGGATGTCTGGGTATGGAAGGTTTGTGCCGATCTTGAGCATCTCAAGAATCTCATCGACCTGTTCCATCAGCTTCCGGTTGGAAGCCTGCAAGTTCCGATCATCAATGGTGAGGCTCTCTATTGCGAGCTTATCGCCCGCGTCGAAGCTCTGCAGGAAGCCGACCCGGCTGATCCTCAGACCACTGCTGACTTCTTCGATCTCGACATGCTGATCGAGAACAGATGCATCACGGTTGCTTGCGGCGAGCCGACCACCGAGCTTGGCATCCGCAACACGACCGAGAACCCTGCGTGCTGCAAGCTGCAGGCCGACGTTGAGTGGATCATGGAGGAGCTGGGAGTTCTGTTCCCGAGCAAATAATGGTCTAAAATCAACATAAGACCTGGTAAGTAACCAGAAAGAGAAGCCTCGGTATGCGAGGCTTCTCTTCTCAACCTCGAAGTTGCCCGGCTCGAGTACTGCGCCAGGAAGTATAATGCATTAAGAGGCGCTGCCCGCCAGGGCTCCACCAAGGTAATGTCCTTCAAATTCGGGCTGCCCCTCAATTCAGCATAGTAATCGCTCAGTAATTCTACTGTATTGTGGCATATTGGAATATGGCGAAGACTACCGGGTTTTTGACTCGTGGGATCGCCTGGGAGGACAGAACCGCTATGTTATCGTTCAATCGTCTTTGGGCAATAGTCTACATTACCATCTTGGCATTGCTCGCACCGGCAGCCGGTTTTGCTGCAAAAAATGCCAAGCCGACTAAAAACGCAAAGCCCGCCGCGCCGCAAAGCACTGTATATAAGGTGCGCTTGAACTCTTCATTTGGCGACGCCGGCACGCGCAAACTGACCCTCCAAGGCAACAAATTCCTGTGGGAAGTAGCAACCGCCGGGATGGACCTGAAACTGATTAAAAACGACGATGGCCTGTTTATGATAGGTCGCACCCCTTATATCGGGAAATATCCTCCAGGATCGAAAAACGAATCCCCGATGGCGTTGTTTCCCGGGCCGATTGGCAATGTGAAGGAGTTCCTGAAAGCCAACAGCGCGAAATCTTTGGGCAAAGCAACCCTTAACAAGAAAAGCTGCGATGTCTATGAGTATAAGGAAAAGGTGTCCGGCTGGAAATGCAAACTGTGGCTGGACCCGAAAACCTCTGAACCCGTCCAACTCGAGCTAAGTGGGCCGAATAAAGCCGACAACGCTACGGCTACATATTTGTCTTACAAACTGAATGAGAAGATTCCCGCTACGACCTTTGATCTGCCCAAGGACAAAAAGATACGTCCTATGCCGGAGCCAAAGGCCGGTAAAGCGACCGATAAAAAAGCTCCAAAAAAGGAAGAAAAGCCCAAATAGCCGGGCCGATTTGATTTGCGTTTGTGTCAATTTGAAAAATTAATAATCAGCCGACCAAAAAATCAGCAGCGCGAAGACGTTGCATAATTCTGTCGGGATGGAGTCTATGAGCAGAGCACGATTGTTTGTCTATATTACTGCTATTGGCCTTGGGCTATGGATGGTGGCGGCCCCGCTCGCCTCTTTGTCTGTCTCCAAGCCGAACCGCAAGCCCGCAAAATCGGATAAGTCGATTGCCATATTGTACACCAGCCAGGTATATGGCCAGGTTCGGTCGTGCAACTGCACCAAGTTCCGCTATGGCGGGTATGGCAGGCAGGCAACGCTGATGCAACAGCTTTCCGAAAAGAACCCCGATCTGGTCCTGGTGGATTGCGGGGATGCGCTCGGAGGGGATACTTCCAAGCAAGGCCAGCTTAAAAGCAGCTTGACCACCAAGATAATGTCCAACATCGGCTACAACGCCTGGGTTCCCGGAGAAATGGAAATTGCAGCGGATCTGCATAACCTGAACGAGCAATGCCGGGAACTGAAAGTGCCGCTAACCTGCGCCAATGTATTTGACTCCACTACCGGCAAGCGGGTCTGCTCTTCGCACGTCAGCTTCAAAACCGCTAATGGCGCGCGAGTGACGGTTATAGGTCTGCTCGGAAAGAACCTTGTGGCAAACGACGTGCTGCGAAATACAAACGTCAAAATAGGAGACCCTGCGGATCTTCTGAGCAAGCTGGCCCCCACAGTCAGAAAAACAACGGATGTTTTGCTGGTGGCGGCTCATATGACTATTGCAGACGCACAGGCGATTGCCAAACTCGGTATTGGAGACGTAGTGATTTGCTCGCATATCGAGAAAGATTTGCTAATGCCCGCCAAAGATCAAAACGAGGTGGATGCTCCATATTCCAATGATCAAACAGGAGTGTTCTTGAAGAGTATGACTCGCACCAACTGGAGCGTGGGACGGCTTGATATGAAGCTGAGTCAATCCGGCAAATGGCAGGCTCAATCCAATAAATTGCTCTACCTCGACCGCGCTTACGAGGAAAGCCCTGCCATAGTGAAGCTGTTTGATGAATATAACGCTGAGGTGGCGGCATTCTATATTGAGCAGCGCTTAAAAATGAGGGATGAGCTTGATAAAAAGATACGCGCCCGCGGATTAGATCCTGACGAAATGCGGGAACGTAACAAAAGATACGCCGGGCATGCCGCCTGTAAAAGCTGTCACGTGGCAGCATACGATGTGTGGAAGTCCAGCAGGCACAGCACTGCCATAAATACGCTGAAAAAGACCAAGCAGGAGTATGACCCGGAGTGTGTTGGATGTCATACCACGGGTCGCGATCAACTGAGCGGGTTTGTAAATATGAAGGAAACTCCTGAGTTGGCAAATGTGCAGTGCGAGTCTTGTCACGGAGCGGGCAAGGCGCATGTGGCAAAGCCTGCGGCAGGCTATGGCGTGACCGGGGAAGACAACTGCAGAAGTTGTCATACCGATGAGTTGGATCCCGATTTTGACTATGAGGTGATGTGGAAAAAAATAGCGCACTAGCCCGGAAATACCCAAGCCAGTGCGCTAACAAATGAATAGAGTGGTATTTAGTTGTTAGATGTCTTTCGCTTGCGGCGGTATGCTGCAGCTCCCATCATTGGAAGAGCGGCCATCAACGCCATAGCAGAGCTTGGCTCCGGAAGAGCGTTAGGATCATAAATGTCGCCGGTAAAATAGACATAGTCATAAAGATCGTAATCAAAATAGACCAAATCGAACTTTGTCGGCGCAGTTGCCCCTTCGGGAGCAACTATGGAGAATCCGGCAACGGACTCGCCCATAAACGGCACGTTAAGCCAATTGGACTCCCAGGTGATCTGCCAGTAATCCTCCATATAGTCGTGGTAGCCTGGCTCCCGGTAGTCCCAGCCAGAGGGATCTGGACCTGCAGGCATAAGGTTCGACTCCGAAGACCCGAAGAGACCGAACAAATCGAAGCCTATTCCATCTTCCTGTGTGGAGTCGTTGTAGAGCGTGTAAGTCCAGACGCCTGTTGTGCCATCATCAGTTCGCTCTACCCAAAAATAGTAGGAAGCACAAAAGGCATTGCCTGCTACCAGAAGCGCCAGGCATACGGTTAAGAGAAGCGTGGTTTTTTTCAACTGGATACCCTCCCGCTATTTTCGCGCAACGCTTAGCCAAACATCAAAAATTGATATTGACAGCCGAGGTAACGCGATAATCGGCATAATAACTTGCTTCAATCATATTTAGTGCAATATTCGTGCCAGCTAGACAATTTATACGCAATATCGAGCAGGCACTTGCGGAAAGGGGATACTGACAATGACTATCAGCTTTAGGAGGATGCGAATCGGAGTGGCTATTTTTGTGATCATGACAGCCCTCGCGATCGCCATGATCACCCCGGCGGCCTGCGAGCCTTACGCAGTCGGGGATGAATTCCAGATAGCCAATGTCGTCGGTCCGGCGGTCGAGATCAGGGGCCAGACAAATATAGCCGCAGGCGCAGGCAAATATCTGGCTGTATGGAGAGACCGTCGCAGCGGAGAGCGATATGACATATACGGCATATTTCTCAACGAGAACGGTCAGCCGCTGAGCGACGAATCTTTTCTCATTACCTGTGATGCCAAAGGGGACCCCATCCCGCTGAGTGCGAGTCATCCTGCGGTAGCATTCAACGGCACACATTTTTTGGTGGTATGGGACGCAGCTCCTGATGGGCCGGATGTAATTTATGGCACCCGAGTCACTACGAGCGGTCAGGTGCTGGACCCGGGCGGATTTCAGATATCCACTGCTTATACCGACAACCAGTCCTTTCCGGCAGTAGCCTCCAACGGCATTGACTGGCAGGTGGTATGGCAGAAGGGAGGAGCTATTCAAGTTCCGGATATCCTTTCCGCAACCATATCGGGGACAACGCGCAACATAACCAAGCGTATCAGCATAGCCACTACTGACGCTGCAGAGCTTTCCCCGTCGATAGCGTGGAATGGTCGGACCGGCTCCGCAGCCCGATACTTAGTTACCTGGGAAGAGCAGATGACAGATCCCGATATAAAGGGCTGTTTAATCGACCATCTCGGAAACAAACTATCTGCCTCCGCTATCGTTATATCTAATAGAGCCAACCAACCCAACGCCGGCGCGGCAGGCGCGCAGTATGGAGCGCGAGTAGCCGGCGGATTAGACAGCAGTGGAAATCAGGGAGGATGGGTGGCCGTTTGGGAAGATTGCCCAACAGATACGATCGGCTCGACAAGTGATGTGCGGGCAACAAGGATATCGGCGACCGGAGTTGTTCAGGACGCCGGCGGAATTCTTGTATTTTCTGAATATGGCAAGTATAACGCAAATTGGAATTACTACAACTCTACTCCCAGCGTTGCCTGGAACGGTCAGAGCTATCAGATAATATGTCGTCACGGCCTGTCTACCAGAAACCCGTGGGCGCGCACGCTTACTTATGGCGGAACGCGCGGCACTGCCAAACAGCTTTCCACGACCGCATCGTGTAACCC
>JAAYKE010000038.1 GCA_012522575.1 Armatimonadota bacterium
CCGGGTTCTGTGAGCGGGCCATCGCAACCACTCCTGCCGCATCGTGCTTTAATTTTGGAGAGACTTCGAGCTTGATCTTGGCATCCGAGCCTCCGGTTCCATCCCCTTTTGGGTCCCCGCCCTGTATGACGAATCCGGGCACAACGCGATGGAATTTAAGCCCGTCATAGAACTTTTTCTCTACCAGGCCGACAAAGTTCTTGGTGGTTATAGGGGCGTCTTTTTCGTAGAGCGCAAACTTGATAACGCCTTTGTTGGTTTCAACTACAACGGTGCGTCCCGTTTCCGGGGCTTGCGATTTGGCTGCTTCGGCTGCATTGATGCTCGCAGTGCAAATAAGAGCGCCGATTAGAACGTAATTCATTAGCGACAATATGAGACCTCCGATTGATTCCTCATTAACAGCGTTCGTTGCGGACATTATAACACATCATCAAGGCAGATAGACGGGACGAATCCTCGCTCAATGCCAGTGGTAAGTATAAAAACTGAGATTTGGGATATGCCCACCCATCGGAGCTTTGACTAAAACGCCTCTGACCAGTAGTTAAGCGCATCGGAGGCGGCGGCAAAGCCCTCCTGCATTGACAGTCCGCACCAGGCAGGCACAAGTTCGATTGTAGAAAGACAGTCCACGCCTTTTTCTTTTAACAGCCTCGCCAGAGCCATCAAATCGGAAGTGCCTGCGTCCGGCGGAGCATGCAAATCCGCCTTGCCGTCATTATTATGGATATGCAACTCGTTGACCGGCAGATATATTTCGTCGAGATATTGCCTTGCAGCTTCAACCGGAAATGGCATATCGAAATAGTTCAGCGATTTTCGCACGCGGAAGTTGAGATGGCCCAGGTCTATGAGTATTCCGTAATGCGGATATCGACGCAATGCCTCTGCATCGTCGAATTGCTCATCACCTCTTGGCCAGTCCTCCACTCCTACAGTGAAACCCAATCCCTCAGATATCCGCAGCATCTGGCCGACAGTATTCACCATCGCCTCCGTCTGGAACACCAATCCGCTGTCCGTTTTGAGCTTGGCGGCGTCGTAGATGATCGTGACCAATGAGTTTGTGCGGGCATGCCAGGATGCAAAGAGGTTGAAATCATCAAGCAGTTCGCCGGTCTGCACAGGCTCTTTTGTGGGAGCCAGACCTGCGTGGATTGCAACTGCAAGAGCGTGCCGGGCAATGACTTCTTCCACATCGGGAGTCTGCCCGGCACAAAGAGCTTTGGCGTCTCTTGCTGAAAGGCTGATTGCGTTGTATCCCATTCCGATAAAACGCTCTATTCGATCAGCCAGATTTCCCTCGCTGAAATTCCACGTTGCTATGCCAATCAGTTTCGCCATAAGCCAATCCGCTCAGTAGCTATGCTATATCCAGCCAAGGTCGCGCATCGAATCCGCTACCTCGTTTACCGCGATGACCTGCGCGGCCAGGCGGTTCGATATGCCCGTATGATGCGCCAGAGTCACGACACTTTCATACGCTCCGACCAGATGGCTCTCGATCGTATGATAGGTCTCAGACTTAGTGATAACGCTGCCCGATCTTCCCT
Organism: Armatimonadota bacterium; assembly: GCA_012522575.1. Taxonomy (GTDB): domain Bacteria; phylum Armatimonadota; class UBA5829; order UBA5829; family UBA5829; genus DTKD01. Next base: position 1,557 of record JAAYKE010000038.1, read on the forward strand.
GTTTCCACTCGACATAGGACCCGATGACGCCGCCGGCATTGGCTAGAATATCCGGCAGCACACAGATTCCTCGATCGAAGAGGACCTTGTCCGCATCCGCGGTAGTGGGATCGTTGGCGGCCTCGACTATCAGCCTGGCCTTCGTTTTTGTGGCGATATCGCCGGTGATAACTCCATTGATAGCCGCCGGAATAAACACGTCGACCGGCATTGTCATTATGTCGTTTGAATCCATAGCGGGCAGGCTGGTCTCGCTCAGGAGCCTGACATCTGCCAGTTCGTCAACCGGCAAGCCCTCGTCCATATAGACAGCTCCGGTCTCATCTGAGAGCGCGACGATCTTTGCGCCCGCCTGATGCAGCAACCGCGCCGTCCATTTGCCGACATTGCCGAAGCCCTGAACCGCCACGGTGACTCCTTTGATGTCCTGTTTGAGTATGCCGTCCACTGCCCTTTTCACAATGCAGGCAACTCCATAACCGGTGGCCTCATCTCTTCCCTGCAAGCCTCCAATGCGCGGCGGCTTGCCGGTGACGGATTCCTTGACTCGAGTAAGCCCATAAATTGTGGCCATATCCGCCGGGCCGGTGTTCATATCAGGAGCCGGAACATAGGTTCCGTCCTTTAGGAATGTGCCGAAATTGCTGACATATTGCGCGAAGATCATCTTCCGCGCTTCCGGGCTAAGCGTTTTCGGGTTAAGCTTAATGCCGGATTTGCCGCCGCCAAACGGCAGCTTGGTCAGCGCACATTTGTATGTCATCAACTCAGCGAGCCGACGGGTTTCCTCCAGGCTGACGTCCTCCGCTATCCTGATGCCCCCTTTGGCCGGACCGCGGGCTATGCTGTGGAACACAACGTATGTATCCGCCTGGATTACCTGATCGCCACACTTTATGTTCAGGTTGGCATAGTGTTCCTGATTGCTTTTCTTAAGCAGCTCGATAGCCGCCGGATCAATGTTCGCTTGCTTAGAGATTAGATCAAAATCTACAACGCTCATTATCTGGTTATTCTCCTATTATGTGTAACTCTCGGCAGTTCTGCCGAAGAGAGGGTCTGCTGATGATGTGAATGCCGAACTCCACCATACCTGTGCTGCGATAAGAAGACCGAGTCCACGACATAGCCAATAGGCCACAAGGCCCCATTCATGCTCGATTTTGCTATGCAGCGCTCCCGCACAGTCGTCGGCATCAGACGCAGACTCAGCGCCGTCAACAGAGAGGTTAACAGACTCGACAGCATATACGCAGCAACTCTTCAAGGGCGGCTCGCCAATAAAATATTCAATCAGAGTCTGGATTGAATACGCACGCAGGCCAAATACAACCAGCAAACCTCTGCCGCCGATTGCCAAACCTTTTGTGAACATATTCCTAAGGCTCCGCCACATAGGTAATAGAATAACTCAAATTGCCTGTTTAACGCAAGAGCGAGATGACCTGACCGAACGGAACTCGGAGAGCCAACAGCGCGTTATTATTGTATGAAAATCGATTTTTTAATCACAATTAGTGGCCTGCCGGGTCGTATAAGATTGATTTCGGGCGGATGTGGTATAATAAAGCAATGAAGGCAGGCTACGTTGGCATAATAATTTGTGCTGTGCTGATTTTGCTTGGCTCCTGCGGGCTTTCGGCGGCACACGACAATCACACCGACCACCACGGTTGCACGAGTGGCGATTGTGAGTGTGCGCATACGTGCAGATGCGCCGTGGTGCAGGATAACGCCATCGAAATAGACCTGACCTGCCAGTCCATATCCCTAGACAGTGATTCTCATCTCATCAGTCTGTTTGCCACAGATATTTTTCGCCCGCCCCAACCTCTCAGCTAACACATTCATCTGTACTACTTCGTTCGGATAATTGCGCCTCAATCGCTGTCGTATGTCAGGATGTAAGCCTCTGTGCACATCCGCACAAGCGGCGCTTGAAGGCCGATTTGTTATTCACATCGCCCATAAGGAATCAGATATGACAGGAAAACTGTTAATTAGAACGGCGACGTCGGCGCTGCTTGTTTTGCTGCTCGGATTGCCGACGCTCGCTGATAATTTGACACTCAGACAAGCTATCGAGACAGCCCTGCAGAACAATCCGTCGATAGCTGCTGAACAATTGACTGCCGATGCCGCTGCTGAGGCTGTGCGTGGAGCCAAAGCATTAAAAAACCCGGAAATGATCGTCGCGCCTAACGTGGCCGGTTCGGGAGGCTCCGATACGGCGGCGATGATATCCCAGCCGCTGGAATTGAATGGTTCGCGCAAAGCTCGCGTGCGTGCGGCAAGCGGGGAAGCTGCGGCGGCGGACGCTGAAGCACAGATCGTCTCCCGCGATATTGTCTTAAAAGTGAAGCAACTTTATTGGGAGACGGCGCGGACGATACAGGTTGTCGATCTTAATGAAAATAATGTCACCTACCTGAATACGTTGCGCGATGCGGTGCGACGACAGGTGGATGTTGGCAGGTCGCCGGGATCGGAATTGATCAAAACCGATGTGGAATTGGCTCGCGCGCAACAGGAACTTGCCCAGGCGCAATTTGAGCTGGATTCAAAAAAAGCGGCGTTCAATTCACTGCTGAATCGTCCTGGGAAATCGGATTTCACCCTCGCTGACAAATTGTCATTCGTAAACATCAATCCTGATGCCGAACAGCTTCTGGCCGCGGGATTGTCAAATCGACCAGAGATACGCTCTGCAACGGCAGAAATAGGCAATGCTCAGGGGCTGGTGGATATGGCGCGCGCCGATTATCGTCCTGATGTGGCGATTCAGGCTCGCAAGGAGAGCTTCGATTCCGGGGATAGCGGGATCGCTGTTTCTGTCACCCTGCCTGTGTTTGACTGGGGATCATCGAAGTCCTCGATTCGGCAGGCAAAAATACTGGCATCCGGCAGAATGCTGCAACTCGAAGCCGTCCGCAACTCCATAAAACTGGATATAGAACAGGCCATATTATCGGAGCAAACCACCGCAAAAGTTGTGCGGCAGTTTGAGGGCGGAATACTGGATAAGACCACTCAACTGGCCGCCATGGCTCAAAAGGGCTATGAAAAAGGAGCCACCAGTTATCTGGAGGTCCTCGAGGCACAGCGCACGTTGCAAAGCATTAAAGCAGACTATATATCCGCTATAGCCGACCACAGCTCGGCAGTCGCTCAACTCGAATGGGCGACGAATGTTGAGATTGATGCAATGAGCGTCGGTGAGGTTAAGAAATGAAAAGTAAGATTATTGTATTATTTGTAGCAATTGCATTGGCGGCAGCCGGAATCACCTATAAGCTGGCGTCCGGTCATTCGCATGAGCATAATCACGAGCACGAACATGATCACGACCATGATCACTCCGATGAGGCGCAAGCGATATCGATCCCCGGCCTTAAAACCGCAGTTGCCATCGCGGGAGAGGGCTGGGATACGCTGGATCTGGCAGGCCGAATCACCGTTCCATCGGGCAATCTTGTTCAGGTCAGCCCACGGATCGAAGGCAAAGTCACCTCCGCGCATCCAAAAGTGGGAGACACCGTGCGACAGGGCCAGTCACTTGCGACAATATCCAGCGTAGAGTTGGCCGAGGCGCGCGCCGGCTATAGACAGGCTCTGGCCCGCCTTGATGCGGCGCGCAAGGAGTTGGCGCAGGAACAAAAGGCCGCCCAACTGGGAGCCTACAGCGTCCGTCCGCTGGAAGAAGCGCGATCAGAGAACGTGGAGGCTCAAGGGGCCTTGTCCGATGCAAAAAGCGAACTTGCACAGGCACGCAGCGAATTAGCCAAGTGTGAGAGCGAACCGGCGCAATGTACGGCGAGGCTGGAACGCGCCAAAGACCTGTATGCCGATCAGATCATCTCCAGACAGGACCTCGAAAGCGCAGAGGCTGAATACAAAATGGATTTAGCGGCGGTAGAATCTGCAAAATCGAAGATCACTCAATCCGAGGCTCGAATCGCAAAGGAAAAATCTCGGGTCGATCTGGCCGGACAATATCTGGCACGGGAAGAAAAAGTATATAAGGGCAAAGTGGTGGACTCGAAAGCGTTGCAGTCCGCAAGATCTGCTGTGACTGCCGCAAAGACCGATGTGGATGCTGCGGCTGACCGAATCAGAGTCCTGGGAGCCAACCCTAACGGCTCCGGGGATTTGATTGCGGTTGTGTCTCCCATTTCGGGTCGGGTAGTAGCCAGACAGGTAAATACCGGGGAGATGGCCTCTCCGTCGACCGTGATGTTCACAATCGCAAACCTTGCCTCCGTGTGGGTAGAGGCTGACGTCTACGAAAAGGACCTCTCCGCCGTGCGCAAGGGCCAATCCGCCGAGATTCGCGTTGACGCTTACCCTGATCGCGTATTTGCAGCGAAGGTGGAGACCATCGGAGATATGCTGACCTCCGATTCGCGAACCGTAAAAATCCGGTGCGTGGTAAACAACTCCGAAGGGCTGCTGAAAGGCGATATGTTTGCAAAAGTTGCCCTGATCACAGGAAAGCGCGGCAGCATTGTGCTGATACCCAAACAGGCGGTGCTTGATGAAGCCGGGAGCAAAATTGTGTTTACTCCCTGCCTTGACTGCCCTGAGGACCAGAAAGCGGGATACAGCGCCTGCGGCAGTTACGATAAGTTAGTGGTCGAGACCGGATCGGCGCACGGAAGTCAGATCGAAATTACCAGCGGGCTTGAGCCGGGCACAGAGGTGGTAACGGTCGGCGCATATCAAATTAAGACAGCGTTAGGCTCCGGCAAGCTTGAAGCCGGATGCGCGGACCATTAGAGGAGGCCAGGATGGATTCGTCTCACCCGACTCTGATCGATAGGATCATACATACATCATTCAAGCAAAAAGTGGTCGTGCTTATGCTTGTAGGGCTGGCGGTTGTGTTCGGTATTTCGGCGTATCAGCAGATGCCGAGAAACGTCTACCCGGATATCACTATTCCCGTCTTTACCATAGTCACCGAAAACGAGGCGATGGCTCCCGAGGAAATCGAGGTGATGATCACTCGGCCTATGGAAGCCGCTATGAACGGCCTGCCCGGCGTGCGACGGATACGGTCGCAGACAACCCAGGGGCTGTCGTCGGTGGTCGTTGAGTTTGATATAGAATCTGAGTTCTGGAGGGCGCGGCAGTTTGTGACTGAGCGTATGTCTCAGGTGGCGGCGCAATTGCCTGCGGGCACAGAGCCTGCAAACCTGAGCAGCGCGACAACCCGCCTTGCCGAGGTCTACGAGTTTGCCATTGAAGGCGATCTGCCGCTGACTGAACTTCGTGAAATAGCCGAATGGCAGGTGCGTTATAATCTGCTTACTGTGCCGGGCGTGGCCGAAGTGTTGAATATGGGCGGCTATATGCGTCAGTATCGCGTGACCATCGATCCCGATAAGCTGCGGGCGTATAAGGTGAGGCTGGCCGATATCGAAGATGCCGTTCAAAGTGGCAACGAGAACGCTGCCGGCGGGTTTATCAGCACTGGGCCGACTGAGTATACCGTCCGAGGAATCGGGCGTTTTGCCTCGGTCGATGATATAAAAAACACCGTTGTCGCCGAAAACGGAGGAGTTCCGCTCTATCTGCGTGATGTTGCCGATGTGCAGGAAGGAACCGCGATTCGCAGAGGCATCGCAAGCAAGGACGGCAGGGAGACCGTAGTTGCGCTGGTGATTAAACAGCCCGATGCCGATACGGTCAAGGTGGTAGAAGGCATCGAAGCAGCGATGGACGATATGCGCTCTACGCTGCCCAAAGGGGTTCGGCTGACGCCGTATTATGACCAGACCCGGCTCATAAAACACTCTCTCACTTCCGTAACGCGCGCGATTTTAGTCGGAGCAGCGTTGGTGATACTAGTGCTGGTGGTGTTTTTGGGCAATATGCGCAGCACATTGATAGTAGCCCTGTCCCTGCCGTTATCCGTATTGATAGCCGGGGTCTTGATGCGAGCGATGAACATTGGCCTCAACACGATGACCCTTGGCGGGCTGGCCATTGCGGTCGGGATAATGGTGGATGCTTCGATTATTATGGTCGAAAACATATACCACAGGTTCTTCAGAAGCCGGGGAAACCTTGGCGATCCCGAATCCAAGGAGCGCATCGCGCATAAGGCTGCGCTGGAGATGGGACGCCCTATCGCATTTGCCACGCTTATCATAGTCGCCGTATTTCTGCCGCTGTTTTTAATGGGAGGAATCGAAGGGCTGCTGTTCAGGCCGCTGGCAATAACCGTGGCCGCAGCCATGCTTTCGGCGCTGGCGCTCTCACTTACCGTGACGCCGATTCTGGCCGCCCGCTTTTTGCATCCGAAAGAGGAAGAGCAGGGAGAGGTGAGGCTGGTCAGGTGGATAAAGCGATTTTATGTGCCGGCGCTGGAGTATGCGCTCAATAATCGCTGGACGGTTGTGATAATCGCATTAGGGTTGCTTATCCCGACTGCTTTTGGGCTGCTGGCGGTTGGCCGAGACTTTATGCCCAAACTCGATGAAGGGTCCATATTTGTATCGACCATCACTCCCGCCGAAACTTCATTGGAGGAGAACTATCGCATCACCAGTCAGATAGAAGACCTGCTGGTCAGAAACCCGGATGTGGCGGAGGTTGTGAGGAGAAACGGGCGATCTGAACGGGCGATTGGATGTGTGCTGCCTGTAAACTCCGGGGAGATGTTCGTCAACTTGAAACCGCGCAATCAATTAAGCAAGCCATCGGACAAAATACTGGCCGATATTCGTCACCAGATTGAGCATATCCCTGGAGTAGCCGCCGCCTTCACGCAGCCTTTGCAGAATAAAATCAGCGAAAGCATGGAAGGAACCCCTCCTCCGCTGCAGGTGAAGCTCTTTGGCCCTGACATAGCCGTGCTTGCCCAAAAAGGAAAGCAGATCGAGGATATTATGAAGCGCGTCAAGGGCGTGGCCGATGTGAAGATGGATCAGGCCACGGGCATTCCGCAGGTGCAGGTGGAAATAGATCGGCAGGCGGCGGCGCGATATGGAATATCCGTTGCAACTATCTCCGAGATTGTTCGGCTGGCCATAGGCGGGGAGGAGTTGACTCAGGTCTGGAAAAATCAGCGCAGTTATGGCGTATTTGTGCGCTTCCCGGATGAGGTGCGCGGAGACATCGAGGCAATCAAAAACCTGCTGGTCGATACTCCCGCAGGGGAACATATTCCTCTGTCACAGGTTGCCGAAGTCACCCTATCAGAAGGGCCAAACGTGGTATGGCGGGAGGCTATGAACCGTCGGTTCAGCATTGATGCGAGCATACAGGGCCGAGACCTGGGAGGCGTAGTCGATGACATTAAGGATGAGTTGAAAAACGTGGAACTGCCGGACGACTACTTCGTGATATTCGGCGGGCAATATCAAAACCAGCAAAGGGCGATGAGGTCGTTGACCACGGCTACCATAGTCGCGCTTGCTATCGTGTTTATCCTGCTGTTTGTTGCGCTTGGATCGGCAAGTTATGCGGGGATCATACTTGCAACAGTGCCAATGGCGTTTTTCGGAGGAGTAGCGGGGCTGCTGATTACCGGTGAGACCATCAACGTGTCATCAGCGGTCGGGTTTATCGCACTCTTCGGCATAGCCGTGCAGAACAGTCTGGTGCTGTTGACGCAGACCAATGAATACATCGCAGAAGGGCATACTAAGGATGAAGCCATTAAACTGGCGAGCGTGCAGAGGCTGCGACCGAAGCTGATGACTGCGGCATCCACTATGCTGGGGCTGGTTCCGATTCTTCTGAGCGGAGGAATAGGGGCGGAGATCGAAAAACCGCTGGCGATTGTGCTTGTGGGCGGACTGATCACCTCTACCCTGTTTACCCTGCTGGTGCTGCCATCTGCATATTTGCTGCTTGAGCGAGCTAAAGACAAGTTCAGGGGCGCAGAGTTGTCCGAAGCATAAGGAGATTGGAATGCGGGGGCGATTGTCGCATCGCCCCCGTTTTATGCACGAATCGCATTACCGGACAGTTATTTGCCGAGCAGCTTGAATGTGTGTTCGCCGGAGGCTGCTTCCAGGATCATCCATTCGCCATCATCCCGGATGCGTTTTTTCTCCACCAGTGCGCCGCCTTGATACACTTTGCAGTCCTTTTTGCCTAGTTTGGGCAGGCAAATGGTCGCATTGCTGCCGGCAGGAACAGTGACGGCGAGCTTGATTCCGCCTGGAATTATATGCCACTCGGAGGATACGCGGCCTCGCAGCGTGTCGATTGTCGCACGCGCCCATTCCAAATCCCCTAACACATACGGCTTGACCGTGAAACTCGACCAGCCTGCGTTGGATGGGTCCGGTTCGAGGCCGGCCAGTACGCGATAGAACCAGGAGCTAACAAAACCGAAAGCAGGATGATTATGTGAGTTCATCCCATTGCCGGTCGCCAGAGTCCATAGCTCCCATACCGTGGTGGCGCCATTTTCTATCATATAACCCCAGCCGGGATAGGTTCTTTGATTGACGATCTTAAAGGCCAGATCCGCCCGCCCATGCTTTACCAGCGCATCAAGCAGGAACGGAGTGCCGATGAACCCGGTGCTCAGGTGGCCTTTGTGCTTAACCTCTATCGCCTCGACCAGAGTTGCCAGAACCGCTTCTCGCTTTTCGGCAGGCACAATGTCAAGGGCAAGGGGCATGGCGATTGAGAACTGACTGCCGTTGCCGTAAATACCTGTTTTGGGATCGTAAAAAGCTCGATTGAACGCCAGTCCAATGGATTTTTGCAGGTCGCGATAGGTTCGGACATCGGTATCCCTGCCAAGGGCTTTGGCCATATCCGCAAACATACCCGTCATCCAGCAAAACCCGCCGGTGGATATCAGGTCCTTCGGAGTGCCTTCGACTGAGACCCAGTCTCCGTAGGTATTGTGCGCGAGTATCAGGTCCTGTGTTTGACTGTGCAGATGATCGATGAACTTCTTTATGCCGTCGTAGTGCTGCGCAAGAATCCCCTTGTCGCCGGTGTGCAGATAAGTCTGCCAGACAATTACCGGATATGCCGCCGACCACATAGGGTCTCCGTTTTGCTTGCCCCACACCTTGGGCACTGTATCGGGCACGGAACCGTCCTCGCCCTGAGCATCGGCAATGTCCTGCAAAAACTTCACGCAGGCGGGAGTCATATCGAAGTTATAGTATAGCGCAGAGGCTGTCATCTGCGCGTCCCCTGTCCAGCCCTGCCGCTCATCACGCTGCGGGCAGTCCGTGGGAATGGAATGATAGTTGGTGATCATACCCCACCATGAGCATTCCTGTATTTTGTTTATCAGATCGTTGGAGCAGGAAAAGACCCCGCGCGGCGCAAGAGCAGTGCAGACCAGTCGGCCTGCGATATCGCCCTTGCTCAACTTGCCCGGCCAACCCTCGATTTGAACATATCTGAAACCGTGATAGGTGAACCTCGGTTCATAGGTTTCGAGACCGATCCCCTCGGTGATGTAAACGTCGGTTGCACTAGCGGATCGCAGGTTTTCCTGGTTGACAGTGCCGTCAGGATAGATAAGCTCGGCGTGTTTGAGGGTGATTTTGGTGCCGATCGGCGCAGCTACGTTTATGCGACACCAGCCTGAGAAGTTCTGGCCGAAGTCCACTACATATACTCCGGGTTTGGGAGTGGTGATTGTCTTGGGCTGCATTGTCTCAACTACCTGAATAGGTTGAATTGTCTGCGCGGTCAGGTCGATACCAGGCATCTTTACGACGCCGGCAGCTTCCCATTTTGCGTCATCGAATCCGGGTTTGTTCCAGCCGCGCAGTTGCCGACGCGCGTCATAGGTCTCGCCGTTATAGAGCGTATTTTCCACTATAGGGCCGTACGAACGCCGCCACGAGCCGTCGGATAAAATCTTTTGGCTGGTTCCATCGACAAATTGTATTTCCAGTTGCAGCAAAAACCTCTGCGACTCGCTCCACCAGCCTTTTCCAAGGGCAATGCCCGCGCAGTTACGGCCTTGAACAATGTCTCCGGTAACGTCATAGGAGCTGTAGGAGACACGTTTTGAATACTCAGTGCGGGCAGGGTCGAGGACCCTATCCCCTATTTTGTTGCCGTTAATATAAAGCTCATAGTAGCCCAGTCCGGTGACATAGGCGCGGGCGCGGGAGATTTTTTTGTCCACATTGAACTCTCGACGGGCAATATGGCTGGACTGGTCAGGAGGGCTGGAAATGAGATTGCCGTCGGTCAACATCCTCGTCGACCAGCTATGTCCCTCTATGCTGTCTTTTGCCTGAACCTTCGCGTGCATTGCCAGATTGCTGCCCTGATCGTTGAGCGCCTGGGCTTCGGCCAACGCAAACACCGGCTGTGTGCCTTCCGGATGATGGAGCTTTGCCGCGGTGATGCGAATGTAACGCGCAGTGGTCGGTTTTACTGAAATCTCGACCGGCTCAGTTCCGGGTCGAGGCTGGTCTGAACCTGTGCGATCAACCAGCAACGCAGTGTTCAATTCGTGGAAATTGGAATCGTCGGAAGCCTCGATTTTATACCTTACAGGAAACCCAAATCCCGGTTCATCGCGCTGGAAATTATACGGACGAGCGGGATAGAGGAGAATCTTCGAGAATGCGGCGCGCTTGCCGAGGTCAATTTGCACCCATTTCATATCGTTTATATCGGAGCCAAACGTGGAGTGATAGCCATTTCCTCCCAGACTGGGCATCACGACCCACTGCGCCTGCCAATCGCTACTTTTCATTAGTGAGGTCTCGAACTTGGCCGGGAAGCTGAACTTGCCGGGCTTGCCCGATTTATCCCATATTCGGACGCGCCAGTAATATCGTGAACGGCTATTTAATGATTTGCCGGCATAAGGGACGGCTATAGACTGCCTTGACTGCACCCTGCCGCTGTCCCACATATCGGGTTTATTCAGACGCTGCTCACTCGTCGCCACCTGAATCTGATATGCGACCTGATCTGAGTCGAAAACCCGCCAGGAAAATGTCGGTTTATCTGAACCGATGCCTAACGGGTTTGTGAGATAGTCTGTGAGCAAATTCGATGGCTGCGAAGCGCAACACGCAACAGAGCCTAACAAAACAAAAACAAGCAGGAATGTAAAACGCAAGTCCTGGTCTCCTCCGGGGTTAAACATTGGCCAAACACCAAGAAAGTATGGCCTAAGCAGCAGAGGATGTCAAGTCAAACCACATGTATATGCAGAGCGATTATGTCCCCATTAACTGCCGTGGGATAATGTCCCCATGGAAAGTGGGGTTAAAGGAATAGGAACCAAGCAGATATCACGCCATCATGTTCTAAAGATGGTGCAGGAAAA
>JAAYKE010000039.1 GCA_012522575.1 Armatimonadota bacterium
GACCACGTTCTCCAATACGGGATTGGCCGCATCGACGACTTACTACTACAAAGTACGCGCATCTAACGAGGCCGGTAACTCCGCGTATTCCAACGTGGCTTCAGCTAAAACCGAGGCTCCTAAGCGCGTGCTGCCGGGAGTGCCAGCCAACTTGAGCGCGACCGCCGTTTCGACCGACCGAATCAACCTTAGCTGGAACGCGGTTAAGGACGCGACGGGATATGCCATCGAACGTGCGGCAAGCGCAAACGGAGCATTCGAAAAGATCGGCTCCGCAAACGCAGGCGAAACCACGTTCTCCAATATGGGCTTGACCGCATCGACGGCTTACTTTTACAGAGTATGCGCAGTTAACGAAGCGGGTAGCTCCGCGTATTCCAACGTGGCCTCGGCGACAACCCAAAAATCTCCGCCGGCTGCTCCTGCGAAATTGATTGCAAGCGCGGTATCCGCCAGCCAGATCAACCTTAGCTGGAATGCAGCTAAAGACGCGACTGGATATACTATCGAACGTGCGGAAAGCGCGAATGGAGAATTCAAAAAGATCGGCTCCGCAAACGTGAAGGAGACCAAGTTCTCCAATATGGGCTTGGCCGCATCGACGACTTACTTCTACAGGGTATGCGCGTTCAACGAGGCGGGTAGCTCCGAGTTCTCTAATGTGGCCAATGCTACTACGCAGTCGTCATCGCAGTCGTCTCCGTCCGGTCTTACTGCGACTGCAGTCTCCACCACTCAGATTGACTTGAGCTGGGCGCCGGCCGCCAACGTCATAGGATACACCATAGAACGCTCGACAAGCGAAAATGGCACGTTCTCGAAGACTGCGTTTGTCGCTGCGAACGTGACGACATACTCCAATATGGGCCTTGCCCCGTCGACGACATACTACTACCGCGTATATGCCAACTGCATAAACTGCATAACCGGCAATTCAGATTATTCTAACGTGGCCTCAGCCACCACCCAGACGCCGCCGCCGCCGCCAAAGTTGCCCGCGCCGAACGACCTGGCATCCACCGCGGTTCATGCTAATCGAGTGGAGCTTACCTGGGTTAACAATTCGACCAACGAGTTCGGTTTCTATCTGCAGAGATCGGAAACACCGGATTTTGGCAACCTGACAACGTTTACTATCGGAGCAGGACGCACCAGTTATTCCGATGCCGGCCTTGCAGAGGGCACAGACTACTTCTATAGAGTATGCGCCTATGGCATAACCGGCAATTCGGACTGCTCGGACGTGCTTGCTGTTACAACCCGACTGAAACCGCCGACCAACCTGCGCGCTGCAGCTGACAGCCCGACATCGGTAACTCTCACGTGTGCTGACAACAGCGACAAGGAAAAGAGCTATTGGGTCGAAAGGCTAGGCTCAGACGGCGAATGGATAACCGTGGGCGCAGAGCTGCCTGCAAATACTCAGACTTATCAGGATGTTTCCTGTGAGCCTGCACGAACCTATGTTTATCGCGTTACTGCCCTTGGAGCCAGCGCAGAGACATCCAGCGAGGCTACTGCAAGCACGCCTACCGTCGATCCGATTGATCTCAGGTGGCTTGGCCCTGTGGCAACCGACCATCTGGCGACTGTCAACAGCAGCTATGCGGTGGCAGCTACCGATGACTACCTCTATGCCGTATCGGCTGGAGTATTGAACATCTATTCGTTCGTTACATACGACGCGGCTCCTGAGTTCCATTCTTATATTCGTATCAATGGAGCTTATGGAGTGACCGCTGCCGTCATCAATGGCGAAGAGTTCGCGTTTGTGACTGAAAGCAAGGCTTTGAGGGTCATTAAGCCGACGGATCCGAGCTTTAGTCGTGTCGTTAATCTTCCTGCAACCGCATTCAAGCCGGTCTGCGACGGCAATGTAGTGTATGTCGCCTGCGGCAGCGCCGGAGTTGCGGTTGTCGATGTCTCCGATCCATATAACCCGTATCTGCTGAATACCCCGGATATGGGAATAACTCAGGCATGGTCTGTGGATGCCCGCGGATCTGCCCTGGTTGTCGCCAATGGATCGAACGGGCTTGTTGTGCTGGATGCATCTGACCCTGCCGATCTGGTTAAGGTCGGAACGGTCGACTTGATGGGCTGTTTCAGGGAAATGGCCGACAACGCATTTGATGTTGCCATAGGCAACAATATGGTGTGGGTCGCCTGCGTCTATTCCGGACTGTGTCAGGTGGACATCTCTTCGTTGCAGGAGCCTGTATGGGTCAGATCGATCCCCACTACCGCGCCTGCCACCGGAGTATGCACAGAAGGCGACTATGTGTTTGTCGCGTGCAACGACGGAATCAGCGCGAGGACCGGACTTGATGCATTCGGATGCGGCGGCGGGGTGGTCGAACATCTCGGTTTCCTGCGAACGCCGGGCTATGCTACACGACAGATAGCCACTAGAAACCGTATGATCTTCCTGTCCGACAACTGGTACCTGGCTGATGTGGCGGCTTTCTAGTCACTATCCGGGTTGAGATTCAAAAACAAGGCGGGGCCGCAATCGGTCCCGCCTTTTTGTTATCAGTATTAAAATATATGCAGCTTTATGCCGCTAGCTTCTGTAGATAGCCTTAACCGGACACTTCTTGAGACACTCGCCGCACTTGATGCATTGCTCCGTATTGATATTGTGCACCTGCTTGGGAGCGCCGGTGATGGCATCCACAGGGCATACTTTTTTGCACAGGGTGCATCCGACGCATTTGTCCGGGTCGATTATATAGTTCAACAGAGCCGAACAGACTCCGGCGGGACAGTGCTTGTCCTCGATATGCGCTATATATTCATCCCGAAAGTTTTGCAGCGTGCTCAAAATCGAGTTCGGCGCACTCTGTCCTAACCCGCAAAGTGACGCGCGTTTGACGTGTCCGGAGAGCTTTTCGAGCTTTTCGAGGTCCTCTATGACTCCGTTGCCATCTGTGATCCTTGTCAGTATCTCCAGCAGCCGCTTGGTTCCCTCGCGGCAGGGCGTGCATTTGCCGCAGCTTTCTCCCTGAGTAAATGTGAGGAAGAACTTGGCCACATCGACCATGCATGTATCCTCGTCCATAACTATCATGCCGCCGCTGCCCATCATCGAGCCTGCCTGCATCAGCGATTCGTAGTCTATGGGAGTATCGAGGTATTGTTCCGGTATGCATCCCCCTGACGGGCCGCCGGTTTGCACGGCTTTGAACTGTTTGTCGTGGCGAATGCCGCCGCCGATGTCATAGATTATCTCGCGCAGCGTTGTCCCCATCGGGACTTCCACAAGGCCGGTGTTTTTGATTTTGCCTGCCAGGGCGAAGACTTTTGTCCCCTTGCTCTTTTCCGTGCCAAGATTTGTGAACCATTCCCATCCATTGAGGATAATTGCAGGGATATTCGCCCAAGTTTCCACGTTGCTAATGAGCGTCGGGCAATCGTAGAGACCGGCTTGGGCGGGATATGGAGGTCTCGGTCGCGGCATCCCTCTCCTGCCCTCTATCGAGGCTATAAGCGCGGTTTCCTCGCCGCAGACAAATGCGCCCGCACCAAGCTTGATCTCGATATCGAAAGAAAAGCCGGAGCCGAATATATCGTTGCCGAGCAACCCGCGCTCTCTCGCGCCGTCTATCGCACGCTGCAATCGCTTGATGGCCAGCGGATATTCTGCACGGACATAGACATAGCCTTTGTTGGCTCCTATGGCATAGCCGCCTATGGTCATGGCCTCGACGATGCAGAATGGGTCGCCTTCTATCGCGCTGCGATCCATAAACGCGCCGGGGTCCCCCTCATCGGCGTTGCAGATAATATAGCGCTGCTCAGGAGGGTCGGTTGGACAAGCCCTGGAAGCATAGCTGCAAGCCGCCGCGGTCTGTCGCCATTTCAGCCCGGTCGGATAACCGCCGCCGCCCCGCCCACGCAGGCCGGATCGCTCGATTTCTTCGATGACCTGCTCCGGAGTCATTGATTCGATGACCTTTGCAAGGGCCTCATAGCCCCGCATTTCCAGATAGTCATCAAACGATTCAGGGTCTATCACTCCGCAGTTTCGCAGCGTTATGCGCAACTGTCTGCCAAAGAAATCGGCGTTGCCAAGCATCCTGATATGAGAGGTATCCACAGGGCCTTCGATGCGATACTCCTGCACGGGCCTGCCGCCGATAATATGCTCGTCAATCACCTTTTCGAGCTTGGCTTCATCGAGCCTGCCGTAGAATATGCCATCCGGCTCCACCACTATCATCGGGCAGTTTTTGCACAGGCCATACGATACGGCCTCTTCGACCTCGACCATATCCTCGGCGCCGCGATCTTTCAATATCTTATGCAGCAGAGGCTCCAGGCGTTTGCCGCCAGGGTCTGTGCACGCAGTGCCCGAACAAACGACGATTTTTGGCTTAATCTCTTCGGCCATATTGTCTCCGGTTACAGTTTTGGTAGTCAGAGCTCACTAATTATGAGTACTCTTGTCCGTAGTGTCCGATCTCTGTCTCGGACAAGGCTGGGACAGATGACAGCTACCTACTACACTTGAATGCGTCAAGTAAATTGTCATTCCGAGGCAAATGCCGAGGAATCTGCTTTTTCCCTTCTCTTTTCCGGGTTTCGCTTCTTTCTAGGTTTCGCGATTTACGGAAAAGCAGATTTCTCACTTCGTTCGAAATGACATAGTTTGTGAGGCTGGGACAGAGGCCAGCCAATACAACTGTCAGCGCCCGTCGTCAGCTACATATATTCATCCACCGGTTTGCCTTCTATTAAATGCTCCCGGACGATCCTGTCCACCTTTTCAGGCGTCAGCATAATATACAACACAGGCGCATCCGTGCCGCGAGTCACCTCGGCCATAGGCTCCAAATCGCATCGACCGACGCATCCCGTAGGGATAACCTCGACATTTTTCAGGCCGTTTTCCTTGACCGCACGATCGAACTCATCGCGGATTTTGTCTGCTCCGGCCGATATTCCACAGGTAGCCAAACCGACTCGCACGCGATAGCGCTCATCGGCTCCCGTTTTCTTTTTTCTTTTCAGCTTTGCGAGCATCGCCGTCGGTTTAGTCAAATCAATCAGCCTCCGTTCCGAGCATCGAGCCTGCAACCCGGTTACTCCACTCCTGATATTATACCCTTGCCGGGCTGATTGTGGAAGTACCAACAGCCCGGCATAACATTTTAACGACCCTTTTGCAGCCCGATGCGCCTCATCTACTCTTGAAGGGAGCCGAATATACCGACAATATAACTTGACTACCCTGGCTCTGCCGGGATTATGTGAGGGTAATATGGCGGCTGTTGCAAGGGCGATCGACCCCGTAAGCACGTTTAATCATGCAGAACAACTACTCGAAAAGCAACGAGATAATGAAGCATTTGGCCTCTACTTCGAACTGCGCGACTCATCTCGCATGGCTCCGCTCTCGTATTATCGTATGGGAGAGATTCTGAACCGCACCGGGCAGATTGAGGAGTCTATCGATTGCCATCGCAAGGCCTTTGAGCTGGACCCGCATCTGGCGCGCGGGCTTACTACCAACGACCATCCGTGCCACGACTATCGCTATCATTTTGTTGAGCAAACCCATACGACGCAATGCCCTATGTGCGGGGAACAAGGGCGCAAGCATTCGTGTTACAACGCGATAACCAAGCCGGATTTCACCCCGGGATTCGACCCTATCCGAGTGTGGATGCACTGCGATGCGTGTCATCATATATTTGCGGCCAACTACCCGACCGACCTCATAGGCGCGCTGCGACAGCACAATCATGGATCGCATCTAAGTCCCCGTCACGAAGTCTTTCCCGCCCTTGGCAGGGTGCTCAGCAACATAAGAACCCTGGCTCCCGGAAATCGACTTCTGGAGATAGGCGCAGGGGCCGGGGAGATGGCCGCCGTGGCTGCGGAGTTTCTGTTTGATGTGGTCGGCATCGATATCCGACCCGCATACGCCAACGCAGTCGCAGAGAGGCTGAAAATACCGGTCCATGCTTGCGATTTTCTGGATTATCAGGCGGATGACACATTCGATGTGATCTGCATGGGAGACGTGCTGGAACATACCACGGAGCCGGTTCGAATGCTGCTTAAAAGCATCTCATTGCTGAATCCCGGCGGGGTGCTGTGGATTTCGACTCCGAACTTTGAAAGCGCATTCTCGCGCGTTCAGCACGATGCCAGCCCTCTCTGGCGCGCTTGCGAACACCTCAACTACTTCTGCTACAGATCGCTGCAGGCTATGCTGCAGACGATGGGCGTAGCTGTGGTGGACTACGCCATATCTCGTCACTGTCTCGGCACAATGGAAATCACCTGCATACGCGAATAATCTCGTTTTGTAAAAGCCCGGACGCATCGATGCTCCGGGCTTTTTGAAATTCTCCTTTGCTGCGCCGCCATAAGAGGAAAAATGCGCACGGCTGTCTTATTAGACCTTGATAGGTATGTGCATAACGCTCTTAGCGAGGTGGAGTATGGAGAAGGCAATTGCGCTGACTGACAGCGTCAATAAAAGCGAACGAAACGACCCCGTGATCGGCGTATTCTGCGCCGGGGATCCGAGGATTGATGAGGACAGCCGCACACGATGCCGAAACATTGTGAGAATGGCTGCGGATATGCTCGCCGGACGAGTGACACTGCCCGACGGGTCTGCGGTAAAAGTCGTCTACGCAACCATCCTTGTAGATGGCGAAAAGCAGGCTGATATCGTTGCCAAACAGTTTCAGGACGCAGGGGTCAACATATTAGTCTGCACGCCCGATACGTGGGCGTTCCCGCAGCTTTCGGTGATTTCACTGCTGCAACAATTTCCGGCAGACACCCCGATCAATTTCACCTGCGGCAACTCAGGTCCAAAACCGGGCGTAGTCTTTGCCCACGCAGCAAACGGAGCGCTGGCTCAGGCAGGCAGACTTTCGCACCTGAACGTAGGAACCTGGCCGGATGCGGGACTCGAACCGGTGATGACGGAATCTACTGCCGATGCGCTGGCGGACTGGGCTTTCGCTGCCGTTGCAACGCAGGCTCTGAAGGGACGCCGAGTGGTGGTTTTCGGGCACGATTCTATGGGGATGGAGACCGCCCTTGCCCATATTATTCCAACGCGAAACACGTTCGGAATCGAGATCACCCGGCTGGATATGAAACTGCTGGCGGATATGCTTGCCAAAAAAGCCTATGATGAGAATGAATTGAAGGCATTCCGCGCGTTTGTCGACAAGCATCTGGGCGACAGGCTGGAGATTCGCAACAACGAGGACTCCGAGCGGTTCAATATCAGCCTGGCGATGTATCTGGTCATGCGCGATCTGCTGACTGATCTGAACGCGATCGGCGGCGGATTTATGAGTCAACTGGAATGGGGATCTGACAGGCGAGGTATCCCGCTGCCTGTAGCGGACGCGGCTGAATCGTTCTTCAACTCCACATTTGACCACAACGGCCCGAAAGTGCCGACGCCATTTGCTACCGAAGCGGACGTGCAGGCTCTGCTGACGATGGTATTCTTTGGCGCGCTGACTGGTGGAAATCCGCCTCTATTTATGGACTTCCGCAAAGTGTGGGAAATATCGGAGCTTGAGGCTCTTGCAAGTAAAGCGGCAATAAAACTGCCTGCAGACGAGTTGTGGGCGCAAAAAGGACTGGTCGACGGCAACAATTCAGGCTCGGCATCCCTCGACTGGGCGGCAAAGCCCGGCGCAAGCGTGGAGACGATAATGAACGGCGTGAGCATGCCGCTTGCAGGGGAGGATTACTTCCCAGGGCTGGGCAACTCGGTCACTTTCGTATCTCCGGGCGGATTGGAAGGGATCGCCGGTCGATTGATGTATTCTAGCTTGTCCGGGATGTTCAGTATGAGCTGGGACGAGGCAGCCACCGCCGAGGTTCCCGACTCGCTTGTCCGGCATCTGTGCGACGCAACAGACCCGACCTGGCCGCATACGTTTGTGGTGCCGAAATATGCGAGTATGCAGGAATATAAACACTACCCGCCGGCAAATCATCTGCACATGATTCAGGGACTGCCCGTTGCAAGGCTGCAGTACTGGATGGACCTCAACAATGTTCTGTCGCAGTGCGGATGGTCGGCACGGCCAAAGTTCATTGAGGGAACCGATCGTCCGACGCCGCTGCTGTATTTGGCAAATGGAGGGGAAGACGCAGCGAAGATGCTGCTTGCAAAGTGATCTGATCGGAAAATATAACTTTTTTTGTAACAACTCACTCTTCGTGAGTGATAGTGGCTGGTCTCTGTCCCAGCCATACAAACTATGTCATTTCGAACGAAGTGAGAAATCTGCTTTTACGTAAATCGCGAAAGTCCGAAAGAAGCGAGACCCAGAAATGGGAAGGGAAAAAGCAGATTCCTCGGCTTTCGCCTCGGAATGACAAAAATTGGAAGCTACGCATGACCCTCTCAATAATCCTTCTAACCTCTAACTTCCAACCTCTAACCTCTAAACGGCCTTGTCCGAGACGGAGGTCGGACACTACGGGCAGAGGTACTCACCGTTCGTGAGCTGTTACCTTTTTTTATCGCATAATATCGCCGTTTCAAAGATACAGGCATAAAATACTGCATGCCTGGGTATCTAAGTAATGGATAGGCTTTGTGACATACCAGACAAAGTCATCCAACCCGCGATAAGGGGCAATCGAAAATGTATGGCTGCCCCTTGGGAAAGGAGACTGAAATGGCGTATGTTGTGCACGACGACCCAACCGAAACGTCTGTATGGACCGCAATGATAATTGTGTTGGCAATTGCGGTGGTGGCGTTGATTGGCTATATCGCGTGGACGGGTCCCAGCCAGGTGACAAATGCCACAGTGCCTCATCAGACGCAGATTACAACTCCCGGGCCATCCGACCTTGGCGTGCCCGGAACGACTGCCGCGGGACCTGAAGAGACAAGCCCTGACGGGTCAGCGCGTCCGCTGCCCTAGAGAACAATAATAACTGATGACTAACTAAGCCAGGCCGGTTCGACACTAAGGATCGGCCTGGTTTTTTATCGAGAGAAGGATTGCCCGCGCGAGTGCATAACCAGATATCGTTGGACGGAGATCGGTTATGTGTTTTTTTGCAATTTTGGGAGTAGCTCCCAGGGAACGTATAATCAGTCAGCAGACTTCGCATTGCGTAGTGTGCGGCGCGGCAACGACTCATGAGGCATTCGAGAGCCGCCCTTGGTTCTCGTTGTTTTTCGTGCCGCTGTTTCCGGTTGGAGCCGCTCAGACTTACAGCCGGTGCAGAAACTGCGGTTTGACGAGGACTCAATCGACAGGGCCTTATGGACAAAGCAGAAATTAGAGCGGCGGCAATCGCTTTTTCATCGTATCAGATCATTAATCAGGATAATAAAACTAAAAATCCCGCGGCAGCGTAAGACTACCGCGGGCTTATTTTCTATCAGATGCGGACCGGCTATTTGCCGTTTGAGTTTTTGTCCGACTTGCCTGTCTGCACTACTTCGCCGAGTGCATAGGATCGGTGAATCTCATTGAGCTTTGCTTTCACCCTTTTGCCGATGTATTTGCCACCGTTTTCAAGCTCCACCAGATAACCATCCAGCCAGGCGCTTGCCCTGGGCGATGCGGCAAATGGATTGTGCACTACCTGACAGTCGATAATCTCATCGGGCTGACAGGGCAGCATTTGTAGCTCCATTTGTTCGAGATCGCTGGGTGTGATTTCGTATTTTTCGATATGCAGGTGCTCGTTTGAGCGCACATATACGGCACACTTGAGCCTGCGTTCGATCTCATCTACCACCTCGCCGATGCTGCCGATCAAGTGGAAAGCGACGTCGGGATTGGCCGTGATCAGGAATGCGTCCTCCTCGGACTCCGCGCACATTCTGCGCAGCTCCCGCTCAATTGTAAGGCTCACGGTTTCCCCGCTCTCGACACGTCCCCTGCCCTGACAATACGGGCAGGTTTCGGTGACAAGCTCCGTGATGGTTTCTCCCGTGCGCTTTCGCGTCATTTCGATTAGCCCAAGCGGGCTGATGTGGGAGATCTTCGTTCTGGTGCGGTCGTTTCGCAGTTCCTTTTCCAGCGCGCTGACGACTTTCTGCCTGTCCTTGATATTGACCATATCTATAAAGTCGAGCACGATTATCCCGCCGATGTCGCGCAGGCGCAATTGCCTCGCTATCTCGGTGACCGCATCGAGGTTGGTCTTTACAATTGTATCCGTCAAGCTCGTGGAGCCGACGAATTTGCCTGTGTTGACGTCAATTGTGGTGAGAGCCTCTGTGGAGTCTATCGCCAGATGTCCTCCCGATTTGAGCCAGACTTTGCGTCTGAGCAAATTATCTATCTCGGCCTCGACCGCGTATTTCTCAAATATCGGCTCCGGCTCATCATACAGCACGAGCCTGGCTCTCATCTTTGGAGATATAAGATCGATTAGTTCGAGGGCCTTTTCGTAATCCACCGGCGAGTCGATGATCATCCTGCTCACATCTGAGGAAAAAACGTCGCGGATGGTCTTGTAGATCAGGCTAAGGTCCTGATGCACCAATCCCGGCGCTGACACCCTGGTGGATTTTTCCTGGATTTGCGCCCACATTCTCAGCAGGAACTCCAGATCCTTGCGCAGTTCGACTTCATTGCGCCCTTCCGCCTCGGTTCGAATTATGAACCCAAAACCGGCGGGACGAATACTATCGCCTATTTTTTTGAGGCGATCTCTCTCCGTCTCACTTTCAATTTTTCTCGACACCCCGAGGTTATCGGCCTCCGGCATCAGAACAAGATAGCGTCCCGGCAGGGAGATTCTGGTGGAAACTCGGCACCCTTTTGTACCTCTTGGGCCTTTTACTACCTGCACCAGCAGTTCCTGTCCGGCTTTGAGGACATCTTTTATCTTGACGTGCTTGGGTGTTTCTTTTCGCGCGGCGGGATATTCATCATCCATCTCCGGAAGCACATCCGCCACATAAAGAAACGCATTGCGCTCAAGCCCGATGTCTACAAATGCGGCATCCATTCCTGCCAATACATTCGAAACCTTGCTTTTGTAGATACTGCCGACTACGCGCTCCTCGCGCTCGACGTTCAATTCAACAAGTTTTCCGGCTTCTACCAGCGCAATGCGGGTCTCGCGGGAATCCACGTTCACAATAATCTCTTTTGACAACATATCACCTCCTTTCAGTTGTATTCAGTTAAGTTCAGGAAATTATAAGATCGCGCCTGCAAATCGAGATCACCTCGATGTCGGGCACGCTCTTTGATAAAATTGATACGATTTCAGTTGGTTTGACTGTGAAGTCCAGATGCTTTACGCGCAGTATCAGCCTGGCTCCCAGTTCAGTCGGCTCCACTTTCAGCTCATCAATTCCGGGTCTGAGGTCGACTGCGCGTCGTTTTTTCCCGGATTCGCGCTCCCACGGAATCTGACTTTGTCCGATCAGGTCGTCTGCCGCCTCTGTAAGGTTTTGCAGGGAATGATCCTGCGGAATCCGAAGTTCGAGCACGAACTCTCCGGCCACCACTACCGGTCCCTTTCTGTGTGCATCCAGAAGCTGCGCAGAGGTCAGCCTGATCCCCTCAGACAGAGACCTGTTGAGCCTGGCCAGCACGTCTTTGGGGTCAATGGGCGCGGCGAAGTGTATGGTGATGACATCATTTTCAGCGGTCGCTCCTAAAGGCAGCGCCGAGGCAATGGACATCTTGAGGCGCGGGTTAAAGCCCTGTGTATAGGCAACCGGCAACTTTGCCATGCGTATTGCGCGCTCGAAAGCCCGCATCAAGTCCAGATGACCCAGCCAGCGCAACTGAGGGCCTTTGCTGAAAGTGAATATGGCGCGGTGATCGGAGACAGGGGATACTGTTTTCTCATCTCGATTAGAAACCGGCTTCGGCAGCCTTGAATCTTCTGTCGATGTAGTCTCCGGCGGGCATTTCACCGGTGCGCCACAGGTTCTAACAAGAGCCTCACGTATTCCGCAGTCAGAACATGCGCCGAAGCGGCAGTCCAGAGTAGTTGATCCCTGATCTGCCAGGGCGTCTTCTCTTGCGAGGAAGTCCCTGGTGACGCCCATATCGACAAAATCCCACGGCAAAGGCGCGTCTTTGGCCAGGGCGGTATTGGCAAACCGGGCAATATCGACGCCGACGGCATCAAACGCCGCATCCCATATTTCGGCATCGAACATGTCTTGTCCGAATTTACTCCCTCTTTTCCAGGCTTCATAAATGACCCTGCCAAGGGATCGATCCCCGCACGCTATCGCGGCCTCAACTCGGCTGCAAAGTGGGTTGTGCCAGCTTACAGAGATGTTTTTGCCTCGGAGCACAGACCTCACAAGTGCGATTTTATGCTCTAATTCATCCGGCGGAGCCATTGGCCGCCACTGAAACGGCGTGTGCGGTTTTGGGACGAATGGGGATACGGTAATGTTGAGCGTGAGAGGAACTCGATGTTTTCTGCCGACATCCACCACGCGACTTACCAACGTTCCAATTCCACGCAGGTCTTCGTCAGTCTCTGTCGGCAATCCGACCATAAAATATAATTTTATACGTTTCCAGCCATTTTCGACGACCGCTTCCACGGCGTCGAGCAGGTCCTGTTCGGTCACATTTTTGTTGATTACGTCCCTTAATCGCTGCGTACCGGCCTCCGGCGCGAACGTTAGTCCGCTTTTTCTCACTCTTTGAATCTCCGCCGCCAGTTCAACACATTCGGCGTCGGCTCTCAGGCTGGGCAGCGACACCCCAATACGATTTTTTGCGTGTGTATCAATCAGATTTCGCACAAGCCCGTGTATGTTGGAATGATCCGCACTCGATAGCGAGGTCAGAGCAATTTCTTCATATCCAGTATTGTCAAGGAGCGTTTGAGCCTGCTCGCATAACTTTGTCAGCGAGCGTTCTCTTACAGGTCGGGTTATCATTCCCGCCTGACAGAATCTGCAGCCTCTGCTGCATCCTCTCATTATTTCAAGAGCGATCCGATCGTGAACCGCCTCAGTGAACGGCACTATCAGCCTGTCCGGGAAGTGGGCGTTTTCTAAATCTAACACAACCCTGCCGCGCACTTTTGGTTTGGCAACGGATGGCACATATACGCCATCAATTTCCGCCAACTCCGCCAATATTGCCTTTCTGCGTCCCGGTTCGCTGTCGGCTCGTGCGCGCTGATAGGCTTTGATTATATCAAGAACCACTTCTTCGCCGTCGCCAATGACAAATGCGTCGATAAAATCCGCCATCGGCTCAGGGTTAGTGGCGCAATGTCCGCCAGCTATTATTATCGGGTCAGAATCCGTACGTTCACAGGTGAGCACAGGGATTGACGCGAGATCAAGCATATTGAGGACGGTGGTGTTCGCCATCTCATAGGCAAGCGAAAACCCCACCAGATCAAAATCCCGGATCGGTGACGAGGTTTCCAGCGAGAAAAGAGGAACGTTGTTCGCGCGCATCTGCTCTTCCATATCGAGCGCAGGCGCGAATACGCGTTCGGCTGCTATTGCTGCCTCATTGTTGAGGACAGAATATAGAATCCTCAGGCCGAGGTTGGACATGCCTACTTCGTATATATCCGGAAAGGCAAGCGCAACCCTGACGCTGACTTCTTCGGGCGATTTGCGAACCGATCCCAGCTCGCCGCCCATATATCTCGCGGGTTTCGCCACTCGGGGCAGAATCGCTTCGACGCATCCCCTCAAGCTCAACTCCGTAAACGACAGATTTATGCTCAAAAAAGCCGGCCAAGGGCTTTTCCCCGACGCCAGCCTTTTGCTATCGCATTATATCACCGGCCAGGCCCATCGTCAAACTCAGCAATAAGGTGATGTATATGCAGAGCGATTATGTCCCCATTAACTGCCGTGGGATAATGTCCCCATGGAAAGTGGGGTTAAAGGAATAGGAACCAAGCAGATATCACGCCATCATGTTCTAAAGATGGTGCAGGAAAA
>JAAYKE010000040.1 GCA_012522575.1 Armatimonadota bacterium
CCTCGGCATTTGCCTCGGAATGACAAAATTTGGAGGCTACTCGAACCCTCTCAATAAACCTTCTAACCTCTAACTTCCAACTTCTAACCTCTAAACGGCCTAGTCCGAGACGGAGATCGGACACTACGGACAGAAGTACTCATCATTGGTGAGCTGTTACACCTAATGTTGCAGCTTTTTTTGAGCCTCCGCACAAAATGCCACGGCTCTCATGCATAAAATCCTCAGAAAATGGGTATGCATGAGTGAGGATTACTTGAGTTGTCGATCGAGGGATCGGTCATGTTGTGCGAAGGTCAGAAAGCTCCCAACTTCACGCTTCAGGCAACCGGGCGCAGGACGGTGTCGCTCTCGGATTTCCGCGGAAGGCGTAACGTAGTACTTTTTTTCTACCACTCAGATAACCATCCACTGTGCACTGCTGAGGTAGAGTCTTTTCGTGACTTATACGATGACTTTGCTTCGACAGGGACCGCCGTTATCGGAATTAGTTCGGACCACCAGATGTCTCACGAGTCATTCGCTCGCAAGAACCGACTGCAATTTCCTCTGCTCTCCGATGAGGACCGTATTGTATGGAATGCGTATTACAGTTGTTCTGGCAGAAAGCATCTGCTTGTAGATAATCGGCTGACTTGCGTGATAGACAGGGATGGGAATGTGCGAAAGATATGGCCGGAGGTGATTGTGGACGGGCACGCTGCTGAGGTGCTGGCGTTTGTATGCACCCTGAGAGATGCCGCGTTATTGTAGTGCGCTGATTTCAAGATCGCGTGCATTCATTTATGATCGGCAGCGGCGCTTCAGGGCGGGTGCGAATTGGTATTATAGCCACACATCTACCCGCTTTTATTCATCTAAAACGGATATATAACCACAATAACACGCGATGCATACGCATTTGGGTGTTATATTATGTTCAGCGCTCTCATTTTCCGTGTTCTTCCTTGACTATGTCCTAAGCTTAGGCTATACTCCGAATATGTGGTGCGACTCTTTTTAGTATGCGCTGAATAGTTGCCGTAAGAGCAGCAATGCCGCGATGCCAATTGGCGGTTTAGCATATAAGCTTTCAAATATAGGATCCTATTGAGGAGGGCTATCGGTATGTTTGCAAAAACAAGACATGCAGGCAGGATTTCGCCTGTTCTTGCCGTGTTGAGTGTTGTGGTACTCGTCGTTGCGGGTTCGTGCTGGGGTTCGCCGACCGAGCAAACCGTTACCTTGGTCCAGGGTACAGACGGATATGCCGGATGCGTTTCCACATGGCTAAACGAAGCCGATGAACTGAACCACGGCGACGATACCTCGCTTTATGTTCGCTTCAATCAGAACAACAACCTCGACAGAGTTACGCTGATTTATTTTAACCTGGCGGACAAGTTGCCCAATGGGGCGTGCGTAAAGTCTGCTAGTTTGAGGCTGTACCAGCATAGCGAACACAATATGAGTTCTCTGGACTGGCTCAAAGTGGGCGCTTATCGACTTATGAGGAACTGGGCAGAGGGAGCGGGCAACCTGACCGGCGCAACCTGGTCATATAGCTATCCCGATCATAGTGTTCCCTGGATGGTCCCCGGAGCGCGGGGAGTGAACACCGCCGGAGCCGGAGACCGCCATCACACCCACCATGTTACCGCTCCCTATGTTGGCATTGCCGACAGCGTCGCCACGATAACTAAAGGAGCGCGCTGGGTCGAGTGGGATATAACTCCATCGGTTCAATGGTGGTTAGGCATGCCCGCAGAAAACTTCGGCGTTGCTCTGGACTGGTGGCACGAAGGGGCAGAAGGGGAATGGCATTACGATAACAGCAGCGGCGCAAATATGTATTCCGAAAAATATGCAGATGCTGACTACCGACCGCAGCTTGTTATCAAATATGTGATCCCCTCCCCTGAACCGGCCATAAATCTGCGGCTGTCGGAGATGATACTCAACTACAGGACGCCCGACCCGGGCATTAGCTTTTCGGAGGCCAATGGAGAATTGCTCTGCAGCGGCACTACAAGCGACAATATATGGCCGGCGAATAGCTGTGTAACCAACTACACAATCAACTCCAGCTTTGAGACTCAAATCAAAGTCAAACTCGAACAGGGCATAGTTGGCGTAAACAATGGCCAGTTCAGTCTCAGGATTTTCCGGGAGAGCAACGATCAAAATATCGGGCTGCAGGCCGTCGGAGCCGGCCAGAAATATTATGAAATCAGTGGTGTATGCCAGGCAAGCGGTAACGGGGAATATCACGATGGCGTGGATTACTGGGCATCGTATTGGGATGGCGTATATCCTTATGCTACAACGCTTTCACCCGCTTGTTACTTCTTTGCGCAAACGCCGGAAAATGAGGCCCAAACATACCTCACCTGGAAACTGCGCTACGATAAAACCAACGGCATGGTCTATGCCTATGTAAACGATGTGCTGGTGACGTACTATTCAAAGGTCAATTTATCGAACTTCAGGCTGGCGATCGATCACTCCAACGACCGCACGGGTATTCCGACAACGGTATGGACTCAGTTCCTCGACACGGCCCCTCCAAAGCCGGAACCATTGACTTGGGCATCTCCGCCGACAGCCACCGGCGTTAACAGTATTTCTATGACCGCCACGACCGCAACTGACGACACGCCTCCCGTGCAGTATTACTTCACTGAAACCAGCGGCAATTTTGGAGGAAGTTCGTCGGGATGGGTGACGAATACCCAGTATGCCGACTCCAGTCTTCTGGCCAACACGCAATATGGATATAAGGTCAAGGCCAGAGATAACTGCACGCCTCCCAATGTTGGCGAAGATTCGGCTGTCGCCCAGGTCTATACGCATATCAATAGGCCGTCCAAATGCTCGACCGGCCAGATTACCGCAACATCGGTCGCATTGGAGGCTATAGGCTCTCTGCCGAATATCGACCAGGGATTGTCCGGAACCCAATTTAAGTCAGGTTCGTTATGGACAGGCGAATGGAAGGTCGGAACCATCTCGGACAAAGCCATCGACTTGACTCCGAATACTCAATACGCATTTCAGGTCAGGGCAAGAAATGGTGACGGAGTGGCCACTGATTGGAGCTCGATGATTGCTCTGGCACGCACGCTGGCAGCCGAACCAACTGCGGAGGCATATAATCCGGTGGGCAGCCACGCCATACAAGCCAACTGGGGAGCTAACGGCAACCCTGCCGGCACATTCTATTATTGCATGGAGATCGAAACCGGCAAGTCATCGGGCTGGATAAAAGACACTAACTGGACGTTGACCGGCCTGCAATCTGGCAATACTTACAAATTCCAGGTCAAGGCGCGCAATGCTGACGGGAAGGAAACTGCCTTTATCGACCTTGGCAAAGTTCAGACTCCGATCACAATCGGCAAGGCGAAGCAAGAACCGGTCGGCGCTTCAGTGTCTCTTAAGAAGAAGATTGTCACCGCGGTCTTTAACGATATCTTCTTCATAATGGATGACACGGAGTTCGGGAACCCCCAAGGCATAGCCGGCATCGGCGTAATCAGGGCAACTGGCGGCATTCCGCCTGTAATTACCCTGGGTATGAAGGTCAATGTTACAGGTCAACTGGGGTTCAACGATTCGCCATTTGACGAAGAGCTGGTGATCAAAAACGCCAACATTCAAACTGCCGGGTTGCCCGGCACACCAAACCCCTATGGAGCCAGTAACAAATGGCTGGGCGGCGCGGCGTTTGGCAGCCAGCCGGGAGTCTATAACGACGTAACATCTATCCCGGCGAGCCTCGCTACAGGCATCAACACCATCGGAATGCTGGTAACAGGCTGGGGTGCGGTAAATGATGGCGGTTTGGGAGGCATCGATTACATCTGGATTGATGACGGATCGAAGCTAAACGACGGCGCTGGACAGGGAATAAGGGTGAGCCTGGAGCCGATTGGCGGCAGGATCAATCCGATTCCGCCTTATTGTTCAGTCATCGGAATAATGCGTTGCATGACCGTAAATAACGATGGCCTGCAAAAGAACGTTCGCGTCCTGTGGCCTCGCAACCTGAGAGATATCGTGGATCGCAACTAAGTAGCAGATCAATTCAATGACCCTGCCCGCAAGAGACAACGGGCAAAATGACAAGCCCCCGACAATTCACCTCATCGGGGGCTTGATTATGCGTGGGATATCGCTATGGGCTTGTCGATGAGCTGACGAATTCGGTCAATGAATGTTTTTCGGGAGTCGCCTGAGGCAGAATGGTGCGAAGCCTGTTTGCCCAAATGGCAGCCAGCTTCTGTGTGGTGGTGCGATTGGCGCGCGCATCGACCTCTGTGACTGTGATGAACAAAGCGCGGTCGGTGTAGACGTTATAATCTTTGCCCGCTCGCATGGTGTAAATCTTAGGTATGCCCGCGCCCAACTGCAGCAGGCCATTTGCACGCGACTGTAGTGCGTTGACTCTTTGCTCGGCAGTGTAACCTCCTGCGGCAGACCTGATGCGCAGAAGCATGAAGCCTCCCAGATATACTTCCCCACCCTGCTGGCACTGGGCAGTCGAACACGCCAGACCTGCCAACAGTGCTGCTGCTGAGATAGTTGCCAATACCCTTGTCATTTCTTTACCTCCAATGGCGTCGATACTGCAAAGCCATCAGTATACAAAGACGCTGCTTTGGCGAATGATCATCCGCATTTGTATTAAATGCAGATTCAAAGATCGATGCCCGCTTATAACATACGTCGATATGAGATTGCCAAAGACGCGGAAGGACATAAGACAGGCGCGGGCTAAGTGTCTAGCGAGACAGCAAAAATCGTGGCGGTTTGAACGTCGCGTTATCGTAAAATTGGAGGAGCATTCAGATGAAATTGGGTGTCAGCAGCTATAGCTGGTCGCGATATATCAGCGAGGGTAAGCTCGATATGTTTGGAGTCATTAAGGCCACGGCTGAGATTGGCTTTACCGGAATTGAGTTTACGGACCTCGGACCGGGCAGCAAAGATAAAGATCCGATTGAGGCCGCCAAGGAAATCAAGGCTGCGTGCGCGGAGGCCGGGCTGGAGATTTTGAGCTGGACTATTGGCGCGGACTTTCTGCGAAATGATGTAGAGGCGGAAATTGACAGGCTTAAAGGTCAGGTGGACATCGCTGCGACCCTGGGCGCGCCGTCTATGCGACACGATGCCACGGGAGGATTCCCGGATCGTGCTAATAATCTGTCGGACTTCATCGAGGCATTGCCGATAGTGGCAAAGGGATATGCGGGAGTCACAAAATACGCTGTCGATAAGGGCGTCAAGACCATGATCGAAAACCACGGGTTTTTCTTTCAGGACAGCAACCGCCTGGAAGCCCTGCTAAATAAGGTGGATCACCCTAACTTCGGCGTGCTTATCGATATTGGCAACTTCCTGTGCGCCGATGAGGAACCGACTCAGGCGGTCAAGCGTCTTGCGCCCTATGCATTCCATGTGCACGCAAAAGACTTCCACATAAAATGCCCGGCCAGCGATCCCGGCGAGGGCTGGTTCAGGTCTCGAGGCGGAGTGCCGCTCAGAGGCGCGATCGTGGGACACGGCAATGTGGATACTAAACGATGCATAGAACTGCTCAAAGAGGGCGGATATGACGGCTATCTTTCCATAGAGTTTGAGGGAATGGAGGACAACCGACGCGCACTGCAGATTGGGTTTGCCAACCTGCAGAGATACGCGGGTGTGTAACTTGACGGCGGACCTGGGTAGGATTTGAAGGCTGATGTGAAAGCAGCCATCGAGCATATTGCTTGGGATTTCTACTGTTAAGGAGCGCCAAATGTCTGAAGTAGTTTTTTCAGTTGATGTAGTTTGTCAAAGTTCGACCTGTGCCGAAGCGCAGACCAGAGGCTTCACCTTCAACGTCGATGAGCCGGAGGAGTTAGGCGGAACAAACACCGGGCCAAATCCCGTTGAGTATGTGATTGGAGCTTATGCTGGATGTCTGAATGTTGTCGGTCACATGATAGCTAAAGAAATGGGATTTGAGCTTGATTCGTTGAAGATACACGTCGAAGGCAGCCTGGATACTGCCGGATTTTTGGGAAAAGACCCAAACGTTCGATCGGGATATCAGGAGATTCGTGTTACATACGATGTGGAAAGCGCGGCCTCCAGAGAGACGCTGGAGAAATGGGTCGAAGCGGTGGGCAAACGCTGTCCTGTGGGAGATAATCTCAAGAACCCAACTCCTATAGTAACTACGCTGAAGACGTAATAACTCACTTTTGGCGTATGGTTGTAGTGACTGGCCTCTGTCCCAGCCACATATACTATGTCATTTCGAACGAAGTTAGAAATCCGCTTTTTTCGATGTCCGAGGTCAGATGTCCGAAGTTCGAGGTGGTATCGCGAGGGGTTGTGCCATGTAGAAGGAAACGGCGATTCGGAGATCAGTCTGGTGGTTGGAAGTTGGGATTGGGGAGACGATTCGGAGATCACCTCCCATCGTACTGCTTTTCTAACCTCTAACCTCCAACTTCTAACCTCTAAACCGTAGTGACTGGCCTCTGTCCCAGCCACACAAACTATGTCATTTCGAACGAAGTGAGATACCGTCTTTTACGAAAATCGCGAAAGCCCGAAAGGAGCGAAACCCGGAAAAGAGAAGGGAAAAAGCAGATTCCTCGGCATTCGCCTCGGAATGACATACCAGCCGTTATCCTGCGCCTCATATTACGGTCATCCTGCGCGAAGTCGCAGGATCTGCCCCCAAATATGGGCACCCTTCACTGACACTCTCGCCGTGGATTCCGCGACTCCGCGCGGATAGATATATCCGAAGTAACAAGGAAAACTGTAATCTTAAAGAGAATATATAAGTGATAGGCAGCGATATAATATAGCACGACATTCACGTTATTTTCCCAGTGAAAGGACACCCACTGTTTTAATAGTGCGAGCTGGCGTTAGAATATTCGAGGTGCCGATATGAGAACGTGGCTGCTATTAGTATTGATATTTATTTCACCAGCGATGACACTGGCCATAGGCAAGGTCACGGTAGACCCAAATCTCCCCGGCGCGGCCCAAGAGAGCGATGAGCCGGACAAAGCGGACAGCCGCCTCAGCCAAAAAATAACCTACTCTGCCTCGGCATGCACGGCAGCCTCAATCCTCGACGATCTCACCGCCGCCACCGGCATCACGTTCAAAGCTGGAATCGGCAATACCCATTGGCAGGTAAGAGATCGAAAGATGACGATATCGGTGACCGATGTTCCGATTCGTCAGTTGATGGACTCAATCGCCAGGGTTATGAAGTTCAAATGGAGACGATCAGGGGAGGAAGGAAAGTGGATTTATCGCCTCGACTTAAACTACAAATACCTACTCAACAAGGAAGCTAAGCACGATCTATCTGACCAGCAGATTGAGGAAGCTAAAGCAAAAAAACGTGCCGACGGCCTCGCGGAATACGAAAAACTTATGAACCTCACCGAGGAGGAAAAAAACGACCTTCAAAAAACGAATCCCTATCTATATTTGATTGCAGATACTGGGCTTGGCAAATCGCTGGGTAAATTCTTTGAGGAAGCGCCGGCAGTTTTCGATGCCATTGCGAATGGCCGCATGCTTGAACTAGAAAGCTCATCGTTGTCGGCGACAGCACAATCCAGCTTAATGGCTCTGATGAGAGATATGCACTCTTTTGATCAAATAATGCTACGAAACGACCGTCCAGAGCTTGATATTTTGCGCCCTTCCAAAATTACAATCGAAATAAATAATTCACTGGATCCTGACAGTCCTTTCTCTATGCCGACTTACCAATTGGGTGAGATACGCGTTCGCTATTACCACGGACAAATCGATCTCGACCTACTTGACCCGCTAAGCAAAACGGCACTAGCTACGGGTTCGATGTTGCTTGACGCACGAGAGCAGCAGGATGATAGTTATGAAATACCGGAAGATCAACTGATGGAGATTTGGGGAGCAAGCGCTACTGATCGCAAAGATGAGGGTAAGCCCATTTGTGAGCCTCTTATCGAGCACCCTGATAACCCTGATTTCCACGAAAAGATCACTTTGGATACCGAAAGCCGAAAACTCCCCGATTTGCAATTAGCATTCGCTAAAGCGGCAAAATTGTCGATAGTCTCCGATTATTATGGCGCTAGGGATTCTTTGCTTGGTGTTTTGCGTGAAGAAACGCAGATCGGGTGGGTGCTTGATTTGCTCTGCGACACCTTTAACTATAACTGGGATAAGCAGGGAGATATTATCGAGTTTCAGGACAGGTACTGGTACACAAAGCGCCTCAACTTAATTCAGGAGTCACGTATTGAAGCGTGGCGTGAGGATGTCAGAAAAAACGGGTCTATTGGATTGGATGGTCTTGCTCAGATATCACTGCTCACGAAAGGACAATATGAGCAAAACGTTGAGAACGATGAGGAACTTTCCAGGACAGCAGCGCACGCAAGGGACTTCGGCAATCCGGAAATACTCAAACTATACGCCAGCCTCAGGCAGGATCAGCGCACAGCTATGCTATCGAGTGAAGGGCTTGATTTTTCTACGCTCTCCGAAGAGCAATACGCCTTGATGAAACCACTCCGAAAAAGTATCGGCAATGAAATATTGGAAGCGGCAAACATCGTCAGTATTGCATGCAAAAAAGAGCGGGGCGAGTGGACAACTGGTGATGCCATAATCTATACATTCACACCTAAGGTAGACGGTGTCCCGACCGGCCCAGAATGGGTGCTACCTGTGCCGGTGATAAAAAAGGACGACAAAAAGCAGGATAAGGGCATCCAAAAACAGAAACCGAAGAACTAAATTCCGACCGCTGTCGTCAAGCCCCCCGTGTCATTTCGCCCTCCCCTTTGTCATTTCGAACGAAGTTAGAAATCCGCTCTTTTCGATGTCCGAGGTCAGATGTCCGAAGTTCGAGGTGGTATCGCGAGTGGTTGTGCCATGTAGAAGGAAACGGCGATTCGGAGATCAGTCTGGTGGTTGGAAGTTGGATGTTGGAAGTTGGAATTGGGGAGGCGATTCGGAGATCAGTCTGGTAGTTGGAAGTTGGATGTTGGAAGTTGGGATTGGGGAGACGATTCGGAGATCACCTCCCATCGTACTGCTTTTCTAACCTCTAACCTCCAACTTCTAACATCTAAACCGTAGTGACTGGCCTCTGTCCCAGCCGCATATACTATGTCATTTCGAACGAAGTGAGAAATCCGCTTTTTTCGATGTCCGAGGTCAGATGTCCGAAGTTCGAGGTGGTATCGCGAGGGGTTGTGCCATGTAGAAGGAAACGGCGATTCGGAGATCACCTCCCATCGTACTGCTTTTCTAACCTCTAACTTCCAACTTCTAACATCTAAATTGTGAGCTGTTGCGGGTTTTGTTTCGCAATTGAATGCATCGGGATTTTTCGGTCCCGATGCATTTTATTTTTGCCTACGGAATAGCCGTTTTTAACAGAATGTATTCGGCCTCGGCCAGCAGCTTGCAGCATGCCGGAGTTTCCACGGTGTTATATATGCCCGCCCTTTGAGAACAGTAACCGCAGTCTACGGTGAGGCAGCAGTCCTGGATCATCATGATGAGATCATAGAGCTCCATAGTATATTCGGGGATGTCTGTGCTCGGATATGATTTCAGGCTCTGCAGGCGATTGATCAGGTCGTCTCGCAAGGCTTCGTTGCTGATTATCGGCGTGCCGCAACTGCCAATCGGAAGCTGGTAGAACAGGTCAACCAGGTTCTGCATGCTGTCGAGGTTGGCATCCAGCCTCCACGTCCAGACGTCCTGATGGGTGGTGGCAAGCTTGTTGGGTCCTGCCGGCCCATCGTCATCCCAAGGGGTGGTTTTGTAGCTGATGGTGAGCACCCACTCTGTTCCGGGCACTTCATACATCAATGGCCACCATCGCTGAATGTTGCCGCTTCCCTGCCGGTAGTAGACGGCGCTGTTGATCGGCACAGTGCAGATGAATCGCGGCGAGTTTTTCCGCAGGGCGACGTTCATAACATTCCACAGGCCATCTGACGGGCCATCGCTTTTGCCAGCCGACACATAGTTCGGCCAGCCATTGATCGGCGTAATGCCTCCGGGATCGATTGAGAGCACGCCAGGCACGGCCAGAACAGGTTCCGATGGAATAATTGCGGCTGTTCCGATTACTTTACGGCCATTGTCTGCGCAATTCTTCCCCGGATAGGCGCTGTAGAGGTAAATTGGTTCTTGATATATGGGCTGGCTTATAACCCTTGCAGCCGACGCGGCAGTGCAGGTAACAAGCAATCCTAACAGTATTAAGGTCAAAGTTCGCATATCATAGCTCCTCATATCTCTCCACTCGCGGTAGACTCACACGATCCCTACGGGCAGTATGCCATCATGATTACGTGTTTGTCAATGGATGCTCGCATTTCTTGCGATATATAGGCGCATTACTGGTATATATAACAGGTATATCACGCTATTTGCAGGTGGTATTTGATCCGCGGTTCGAGCTATTTCGTTTCATTTGCACCTCAATAGCCCTGCTCTAGTATAATATAGGTATGGATGACCAGCAGACACAACAACCATCGGCGAGCCTCAACCGGGCGCTTAAACTAGGATTCAAAGGGGCTTATGATTCCCTCGGCTATGTCGCCGGGGCTTCATTTATGGTATTTCTCGCGACTGCGGCGGTGTTCGGCATAATGAGACTTGTCCTGCCGTTGTTGCCGAGTGCGTTCGGAGTGTTATTGATTATCCCCGTCCTGTTCGTGGCCTGGATCGGTACGGTTGGAGTGTTTTATTATGTGAAGAAGTCAGTATTTCACGAACACCCTGCGCCGCACGATACGCTGGAGGGAATAAAAAGGCTGGCCGTGCCTGCGGTGTTAATGTTTGTGGCGGATTTATTGATATCGACACTGCTCATCGGCGACGTCGCATTTTTTGTGCTGGCTTTTCGTTCTAAGGGCGGCATCGCGCTTGCCGCACTCAGTATGCTGTCCGCTTATATCGGGCTGATGTGGATGTTGATGTGCCTGTATCATCTGCCTGTGATGATGATGCAGCTTGAGATGGAATCCGCTCCGACGCCGAAGAAGATAATATACAAATCATTCCTGCTTGCGGCGGATAACCCTGCCTTTACAGTGGGGTTGTTTGTTGTTATAATCGCCTTCGCAACGCTGTGTGCGCTGCCTGCCATGCTTGGAATGGCTCTGTTATTTCCGGGCACGGCGGCGTTTGTGCTGACATATTCTCTGCGTGAATTGTATATTAAGTACGATGTAGTGGAACCTGAGTCCGAAGTTGTCGAGGACAAGCCGTGGACTTTGGGTGACTGAGAAGGAGTATCTATGACTGAGGTAACCTGTCTGGGGATTTTGGTGGCTGACGTGGTGGGCAAGCCGGTCGATGTCCTGCCGGACAGAGGCAAGCTGATGCTTGTCGATAGAATGGAGCTTCACGGCGGCGGATGCGCAAACAGCACTGGGATCGGGCTGTCGAGGCTGGGGATTAAAACCGCGGTCATCGGCAAAGTCGGCAGGGATGGGTTCGGCGACTTTATGGTAGACAACCTGACCCGCAACGGAGTCGACTGCGCCGGAGTCGTGCGCGATGACAGCGCCGCCACCTCCGCTACTATGGTGCTGGTGCACGGAGATGGGGAGCGCAGTTTCATTCACTACATAGGAGCCAACGGAACGCTAACAGAGCAGGATGTGAACTTCGATGTTGTGAAGTCGAGCAAGGCGCTGCATATTGCTGGATCTTTCCTGCTGCCGGGCTTTGATGGAGAACCTACTGCCCGCGTGCTGAAAAAAGCCAGGGAAATGGGCGTGATAACCTCTCTGGATACCGCGTGGGACTCTCGAGGGAATTGGATGAAGCTGCTGGAGCCTTGCCTGCAGTATCTCGATTATGCGGTTCCAAGCATCGAAGAAGCGCGTATGGTTACCGGCAAACACGAGCCTGCCGATGTCGCGGCGGTGTTGATGGATAAGGGAGTTGGCACGGTCGCTTTGAAGATGGGGGATCAGGGTTGCTATATTCGCAGTAAAGACTTGGAGCTGAGTATCCCGATATATAAGGTGGATGTAGTCGATGCCCTCGGAGCGGGTGATGCGTTCGCCGCCGGTTTTCTGACGGGGATCGTAAATGGTTGGGACCTGGAGCGCACGGGTAAATTCGCTAATGCGACCGGTGCGTTCTGCGTTACGGCATTGGGGGCGACTACGGGCATTAAAGATCAAAATACTATCGAAGCCTTTATCGCAGCCCGTGAGTCAGGCGATAAAAGCAAATGACAGGAAGCGCTAAATTGGTCGAAGTAAAACTCAAAGACGTGGATAAGAATAACTGGGACGATTGCTGCAAACTGAAACTCAGCACCAAGCAGGGCGGGTTAGTAGCGCCGAACATGTATACGATCGCCGAATCCGAAGTCGAGCCATCATTTGTGCCGCTGGCAATATATGCCGGGGATACGGTGATAGGGTTCGCGATGTACGGACTTGACCCGGACGATGGCAAATACTGGATATACAGGCTTATGATCGATGTGGATCATCAGGGCAAGGGCTATGGCAAAGCCGCGCTGATAGAATTAGTGAAAATGATAAGCCAACTGCCCGATAGCGAAGAGATTTATGCGGGTTATAAACCGTGGAACAACGTAGCCGCCGGGTTGTTCGGGGAGCTTGGCTTCAAAAGGACAGGGGAAATGCTGTCAGGGGAGTTCATAACCCGGCTGGATGTGAAAAAGCAAAAAGAGGCGGACGAATGATGCAAGTGAAAAGCCACGGCACACTGCATTTTTAGGACACTGGTAAGGACAGCGGTTATGAATCATCAGAACGAGAGCTTTTTGAGCAATCTACAAGCCGTTGCTAAGGGGTTCGACGAACTGCTCACTATGAATAATGGCGATTGTATCGTCAAGGGATTTATTGACGTATTCCGTAATGTGTACACTCTCTCTTGCGACACCAAAGTCATTTCAAAAATTATAGAACTCATGCTTTTTCCGTATTTCCAAGAGTTCGCGAGAAAGCATTCGTACGAAGTTGTGCCTGCACCAGAACAAAACTTTTATCCCGACCTGACTTTCATCGACAAACACGGCTATAAATATGCAGTCGACCTCAAAAGTACCTACAGGACGGATAATGACAGGGTAAGCACAATGACACTTGGTGCGTTTACAGGTTATTTCCGCCAGAGAGACTCGAAGAAAAATATAACATTCCCATATAATGAATATAATGGACACTTCACTGTTGGAGTAATTTACCAGCGCGTCAAGACTAAAATTGATGAGTGTAAAAAACATCAGATTGAGGACCTGGAGAAAATCCCGTCGGTGGTAAAGGACTTACTTTTTTTTGCTCAACCCAAGTACCGTATAGCAAACGATGTACCCGGTAGCGGAAACACAAAAAACATCGGCGCAGTAAACCAACTTTCCATATTGATCAATGGTGAAGGACCATTCAGTAATCTTGGCGAACGTGTTTTTGATGACTATTGGATGTACTACCAAACCACAGATATGGCCAAAGCCCTTGAACTGGATAAACCGCCATATACAAACCTTTCTGCTTATATGGATTATAAGAAAGGACCGCGGTAAGTGAAATGACTACTCTCCCACTCAACCTCCACAATGTCGGAGTGCCCCCCATCAAATGTCAGGGTATCAAAACAAAGCTGGTCCGGTTTATTTTTAGGAATATTAAATGGGAATCCGGTAACGAAGGTAAATGGGTTGAACCGTTTCTGGGTTCTGGAGTGGTGGCATTGAATCTAGCCCCGAATAGAGCAATTCTATCTGATACCAACAAACATATCATAGGTTTTTATCAGGCAATTCAATCCGGCGAGATAAACGGTCCCTCCGTGCGCGCATATTTGGAACAGGAAGGATCTCAACTTGCTGCAATTGGAGACGAATACTACTATACAGTAAGAAGCCGCTTTAACCGAGGCGGTTCTCCATTGGATTTGCTGTTCCTCAGTCGGGCGTGCTTTAATGGATTGATGCGCTTCAATCGGCGTGGAGAGTTTAACACGCCCTTTGGACACAAACCTAAACGATTCTCTAGGGCATATATTACGAAAATCGTGAATCAAGTTATCTGGACAGCCAAGCAGATGCATGGCAAAGAATGGGTTTTTCGCGTAGCAACCTGGGAGGAGACTTTCGCCGATGTGTCTTCTTCAGATTTCGTATACTTAGATCCGCCTTACATCGGGCGACACACTGACTACTTTAACACTTGGGATTCCGATGAAGCGGAGAGACTGGCATTTGCCGCACAGAATATGCCATGTGGATTCGCACTTTCGATGTGGCTGAAAAATCGGCATAGAAAAAATGAGCACATTGACGATTGCTGGCCGGGCTTGGACATCCGAATTTGTCGCCATTTCTACCACTTGGGAGCCACAGAAGAATTGAGAGGCGAGATGGACGAGGCATTGATAATCAAGCCAGGCTTCTCAATACCCGATCAGTTGTCGCGCTGGGTGCAACCGCTCCAAGAACCGGTGCCTCAATTCCAGCTTGACATTTAACTGGTTATCAGATCATATCATACCACCGGTATTTAACACTGACTTTAATTCATTAATAAATAGGATGACGCATGCTCACTAGCAAAGACCTCAGAACCAAATATCTTGAATTTTTCCAAAGCAAGGGCCATTTGATTTATCCTAGCGATTCGCTGGTGCCGGATGATCCGAGCCTGCTCTATACCTCGGCGGGAATGGTTCAGTTCAAGCCGTTTTTCCTCGGCGAAAGAGTGCCTCCCGCTACCAGGATCACAACATCGCAGAAGTGTATGCGCACTGATGATATCGACGAGGTCGGAGATGCAGTGCACCACACGTTTTTCGAGATGCTCGGCAATTTCAGCTTTGGAGATTATTTCAAGGCTGAGGCAATCACGTGGGCGTGGGAGTTCCTTACCGATGTTCTGAAGATCAATGCCGATCACCTTTGGACCAGCATCTATTTGGACGACGATGAGGCGTATGATATTTGGGTTAACGATGTAAAATTCCCATCGGAGCGCATTGTACGGCTGGGCGAGGACAAGAACTATTGGCCTGCCAATGCTCCCTCGCAGGGACCTAACGGCGTCTGCGGGCCGTGCAATGAGATATTTTTGGATATCAGCCCCGAGATGGGCGCGCCCGCTGATCCCGCGTGGTCGATTGCGCACGACGCAAACAGGTTCGTCGAGATATGGAACCTCGTATTTACGCAATTTGACCGCCGGGAAGATGGCGAGTTGCTTGCCCTGCCGAATAAGAACATCGACACGGGAATGGGACTGGAGCGCACAATCGCCGTGTTGCAGGGGACGCCTACCAACTATGAAACCGATTTGTTTATGCCGATCATCAGGCGCGTTGAAGAGATGTGTGGCGTGAAGTATGGGGATGATGCTAACACCGACAGGGCGATTCGGGTTATTGCAGATCACGCGCGGTCTGCAGTTTTCGTGGTTGGGGATGGGGTCATGCCATCAAACATTGGCCGCGGATATGTGCTGCGCAGGCTGATCAGAAACTCAGTTGTGAAGGCCAGGGATATCAATTTGCATAAGCCGTTTTTGGCTTCGCTGGTATCCACGGTGGCGGATATGATGGGAGATGTCTATCCGGAGATCGCCGACAGGCAGGGCTATATTGAAAAGGTGATAGCAAGCGAGGAAGACAAGTTCCGCGCGACCCTGCAAACCGGCCTGCAGAGGCTGGAGGATCATATCGCACTGGCGGAAAGCTCTGATGACAGAAAAGTTGATGGCCGCTGCGCGTTTACCATGTATGACACCTATGGATTCCCTCTGGAGATCACACGCGACATCGCAGCCGCTCGAGGCATGAGCGTGGATGTCGATGGGTTCAACGCGGCAATGGAGGAACAGCGCAAGCGAGCCAAAGAAGCCAGCGATTTTGGGTCGGTGATGGCTGCGGGAGGCGCAACCGCGCTTGTTGAATTGGAAAAGAGCCTTGAGCCGACGGTATTTCTTGGATACGATTCAGTCGAAACTGAGGCAGGCGTGATGGCGATCATTCGCGCAGGGGAGCTTGTTTCCACCGCAAATGCGGGAGATAAAGTGGAAATTGTGCTGGATCGCACGCCTTTTTATGCCGAGACGGGCGGACAGGTGGGAGATACCGGGGAACTGGTCTGCGGAAATTGCTCGGCGGCGGTGATCGACACTCAAAAGGTATCGCACTTCGCGTTTCATGTGACTGAAGTGAAATCCGGCTCGTTGAACGTGGGAGATGTGGTAACAGCGAAAATAGACTGCGCTCGACGGCTGGCAATCGCAAGAAACCATACAGCGACGCACCTGCTCCACTCAGCCTTGCATAAGGTGCTCGGCGAACACGCCCTCCAAAAGGGATCTGTGGTCGATGCGGAGAGATTGCGCTTCGACTTCTCGCACTTCCAGGCAGTCACGCCGGAGGAACTGCGGGCGATAGAGGACGAAGTGAACTCGATGATCCTTGCCGACATATCCGCCAACATTATGGAGACCAGCGCGACCGAGGCGCGAAAGATGGGGGCCACTGCGCTGTTTGGTGAAAAATATGGCGACGTTGTGCGGGTGGTGTGCATGGGAGATGACTCCATAGAACTCTGCGGCGGCACGCATCTTCATCATACTGCTCAGGTTGGGTTGTTCAAACTGGCAAGTGAATCGAGCGTAGGGGCGGGGCTGCGAAGAATCGAGGCGGTCACCGGTCTGGCGGCCCTAAAAATGGTGCACAATATAGAAGATCAGTTGCGAGATGCGGCTGCGGCCCTTGGAGCTGCGCCTGCTGAACTGGTCTCGGCGGCTGAGAAAGTGTCTGCCGCTGCCAGGGAAGCTCAAAAGGAGATCGACAAGCTCAAATCGAAGAGCGCCGCAGAAGCCGGCGGTGATCTGGCGGACCACGCGCAGGATGCCGGAGGAATAAAATTTGTAGCTGCGGTTGTGCCGACGACGGATGTGCCGACGCTTCAAAAACTGGCTGACAATGTGGCTGATAAACTCAACTCCGGGGTTGTGGTGCTTGCCGGAGTCGCGAACGGCAAAGTGCTGTTTGTGGGCAAGGTAACTTCCGATCTTGTATCGCGAGGTTTTTCGGCGGGCAATATCCTGCGTGAGACAGCCAAAGTCGCCGGCGGAGGCGGAGGAGGCAAGCCGGAGTTCGCGCAGGCCGGAGGCAAGGACGCATCCAAGGTCGCCGAGGCGCTGGCTAAGGCATCGGAATTGATTCGATCTCTAGCGGGGGAATAGTATTCTGATTACCAACGGCACACGGCAGGCAGCAATCAAAGGTGTATTGGCGACTTTGGTGATCGTGCTGGTGACGCTGTCGGCTTGTGAGGCGGCCTCCCCTGCCCGATTAAAGCGCAGTGAAAGCGTTATAGTGGTTGTGGCAAACCGCCTGCTGTTCTCCGATCTCAACGATCCCCAACTGCCTGCCGTTCAGAAAATGCTGCGAATGGGCGCGATCGGACTGATCAGCCCTAATTGCGCAGGGCCGAAGACCGAGGCTTCTGTGATTCTCACCGCGAACGCCGGGTCTCCATCCAGAGGCGGATCATATATTCGAGACCTCTACCATACCTCTGAATCGCTTCCCAATGGAGAAAATGCAGCGGATGCATATTTTGCTCGTACCGGCAGACGCGCTCCGCAAGATGCAGCCGTATTTTTGGGACTTGCGCCCGCTCTGAGGGATGCTTTCAAACAAAACTACCTGCCGGGCAGCCTGGGTTGCATCGGCGATTCGCTGCAGAGGGCGGGAATCAGAACCCTTGCGGCGGGGAATGCGGATACTCAACGCGGCGCGGATAGATCTGCGGCTGCTCTGGTGATGAATTCTGCGGGCATAGTCGATGATGGAAAACTGATTGCCGAACCGACTGCGGACGCTGTAATCGACAGCTTTCGAGTCAACGGGGACGGCAGATATGTCGGGGTTATTCACTTCGGCCTGCCTGCGCAACTCGATGATTGCAAGCTCGCTATGACTGATGCCGCATTCGCCAGACACAAATCGAATTGTATGCGCGATCTGGACGATTTGCTTGATGAGCTGATCTCAAAGGCAAAAAATACGACGATTGTCCTTGTATCGTTTTCCCCTCCAAACAGCCCGAACTGGGATCAGATGACTCCCGTTGTCATTTATCCATCTGCAAAGCCGGGATTGTTGATCACATCGGCCACGCGCAGCACAGGAATCGTGGCCGCATCTGATTTTGCTCCCAGTCTGTTGAAGATTCTGGATGTGTCATCGGAAAAGGAAATGCTCGGTCGAGCAGCTGAGGTTGTCAGTAGCTCGCGAGGCGCGGAGAAATTGACCGACATTGGACTGCGAGTCGCGACAAACCATCGGCTTTTGCTGCCGTTAGGCGTAGGGCTGGCGGTTATCTGCGCGATTTCGTTCACATCGGCCGCTTGTGTTATCGCCTTCTCCGTCAAACCTTCGCAGCGGATAAA
Source organism: Armatimonadota bacterium (assembly GCA_012522575.1). GTDB lineage: Bacteria > Armatimonadota > UBA5829 > UBA5829 > UBA5829 > DTKD01. The sequence continues at coordinate 18,477 of JAAYKE010000040.1, forward strand.
AAAGGCCATATTGAACGCGCTGGTTGTGGCTGCCTGCGCGCCTGCAGCGTTGTATCTGGCTCCGCTGGCTCCGATTGGATATGCGACGTATCTGCTGGGAGCTGTCGGGTTTTTAATTATATTGTCGGCGTTGTCAATGGCCATAGGAAAAGCGCTGCAACGACGATACGACACCACAAAAGCGCACGCTCTGCCTGTAGCGGCCGCCTATGCAATTACAGCGTTGATAATTATTATTGACTCGGCAACCGGCGGAACTTTGGGCAAATTCAATGGAATAAGCTCATATTATATCTCCGCAATGCGCTTTCACGGCATAGGCAACGAATACGCGGGAGCGCTGATCTCCACCGCCGCGCTTACGGCTTTGTATTTTAAGAAAAGCAGGTGGATGGCGGCGCTAATCGGGATTATTACGATTGTAACGCTCGGCATGGGATTTCTAGGCTCCAACTATGGAGGCGTTATTGTCGCGGTGATTGTGTTCGCGCTTGTGTGGGTTGCTTTGCAGCGTGGTCGATATGGCGGATGGCAGGTGGCGGCTGCGTATGGCGCCGGATTCGGCGCGGTGGCGTTATTTGCGATCCTCGACTGGGCGTTGGCCGGCCGGGCCGGTTCTCACGCTGCGCAGGCTACAGGATTGGCAGGACGCCTGGGCGGGAGTTATATATGGTCGCTGGCTATTCGCAAGATGATATTCAACCTGAGATTGACGTTCTCCGTGAAAGGAATCTCAGTGTTGTGCGCATTTGTGCCATTTCTGACGTTGTGGTTCTGGGGAGTCAAGGGGAAATTGAGCGCATCTCTTGTCAAGAACCCACAGATGCTGGCCGGAACCAAGGCCATTTTGGCGGGTGCGGTTGCGGCGTTCCTGTTTAACGACTCAGGGATCGTTTTTGCAATCACGATGATAGCCATGACCGTGCTGATGCTGTTATACTTTTTAATAGAAGAGGTCGCCGATGTCACGAATAGTAGCCCTTGACGTAGGTGACGCCCGAATCGGTGTAGCGGCTACCGATGAGCTTGGATTGACAGCCCACCCCGTCAGCACAATCCATCGCAGCAAAAGTATCAAGGCTGATTTGCGGGTTGTTGAGGAACTGCTGGGCGAACTTGATGCGTCTAAAGTTGTAGTCGGACTGCCGCTGCTGCATTCCGGGCAGGAAGGGCCGCAGGCTGTAAAGGTGCGGGATTTTTATGGCAGGCTCGCTCGCAGGCTGCATATTGATGTAGTGTTGTACGATGAGAGCCTCAGCACAGTCGAGGCCGAGGAACTGCTGTTGGAAGCGGATGTGTCTCGCGAAAAAAGGCGACAAATAATCGATCAGATGGCGGCGATGGTGATCCTGAAGTCTTATATGGATTCCCTTTCACTTGACGATGGGCCTTCGTCACAATAACACCCTTGAAAACATTTATTGCTGATACAAAGCTCTATATAGTGATTATTTTGATTGCTCTGTCGGCGGCGACCTGGGGCATGGTGTTTGGCTCGATGCCTGTCTCAAGGGATACCAAACCCGTTCGCGTGGTGATCACACAGGGGGCGTCGGCTCGAATCATCGCGGATAGCCTGAAAAAATCGGGAGTGATTCGAAGCCCGCTGACGTTTTTGCTCACCAGTAAAATGGGCAGCGTCAGCGAAAAGCTCAAGCCCGGCGTATATGAAATGAACCGATCTATGAGCGTTCCGGAGGTTGTGCGCGTCCTCGTAGAGGGCAATACGCTGGAGTCGTGGGTTACGATACCTGAAGGAAAGACTCTGCGGGAGATCGCCGATATTCTCGAATCCAAACAACTGGCCAACCCGGACACTTTTCTGGGGCTGACGATGCTGCAGGGGGATACGTTCGCCGCATATCATCTGCCGTATGACGGAAATTTGGAGGGTTATTTGTTTCCCGATACCTATCTTATAGAGCGCGGAACCACGGTGGATAAAATTATAAGGATGATGCTCGATACCTTCGAGCGCAAAGTGGTAAGGGAGCACCGCGACGAGATAGAACAAGTTATAAAAAATAAATTCGGTCTTGGAGAGGACGGGTTCGATTATGGATTGCGCAGAGTGCTGGTGATTGCATCTATGATCGAAAGGGAGGCCAAAACGCCCGATGACAGGCCCAAAATTGCCGCTGTAATCTGGAATCGGCTTGCAAGGGATATGAAACTGGAGATCGATGCTACCGTGACCTATCGGCTTGGTGAGAGTCGCGCAAATAAAACCAGGGTCTACTACAAAGACCTGGAAAATAGCTCGCTTTACAATACCTACAGGCACTGGGGGCTTCCCCCCGCTCCTATATGCAATCCGGGGCTGGCTTCGATTCTGGCGGCGCTTCGACCCGCCGATATAGACGCCCTGTATTACGTTGCCAGAAAAGATGGCACGCACGTTTTCAATAAAACGCTCGAGCAGCACAACGCAGCCAAAAAAGCGATAAAAGAAGGGGCTTTGTGATGGGAGGGTTGCTTGACAGTTTCCGACCGGATATGCGAGCGCGGGGACTCAAAGATATAGACGTTGAAGCTCTGCACAAACAGGGATTTTGCGGTCTGCTTCTCGACCTTGACAACACTTTACTGCCCTGGAAGGATCCGATTTTGCCGGAGGAATCGGAGAGTTGGATCGAGTCGGCAAAGCAGTTGGGGATGAAGCTGTGCATCGTCTCGAACACGCATTATCCCAACCGTTTAACCAAAATTGCCGAACACCTGGGCATTGACGCTCTGGCACGCGCGTTGAAACCACGCAACTATGGCTTCATCAAGGCCGCAGAGCTTATTGATTGTGAGCTTGCCCGATGCGTAGTAGTGGGAGATCAGCTACTTACCGATATATGGGGTGGTAATCGCGCGGGAGCGTTTACAATACTTGTAAACCCGATGCATCCAAGGGAGTTTATTGGGACAAAAGTGAGCAGGATGATCGAAAGGCTGATATTTGCTGCGCTCAAAGAGCCAAGCCGAGTATGAGCGCGCAAGCGACTGGCCGAAGCTTTCATGTAATATCAAATTACTCAGCCGGGAACAAAGTCGAAAGCGAGTAAGTCAGAGAAGAGGATAGCTGTTGAAGAAGACCAGGTATTCTAATGTGCTGGGGGTGATAGGCGATCCTGTATATCACAGCCTATCACCTGTTATGCATAATGCAGCTATTCGTGCGCTGAAAATTGATTATATCTACGTGGCGTGCCACGTGAAGCCATCGATTTTGCCGCGCGTCATTGGACGCATCTCGTCGATGGGAATAGCCGGAGTGAATGTGACCATTCCGCATAAAGAGCGGGTCATTGAGCTTCTTGATGAGATAAGCGAGCAATCAGCGCGCATAGGCTCTGTAAATACGATAGTAAACATAGATGGGCGCTTGCGAGGCGAAACGACCGACGGGCCGGGTTTTATGCGGTCTGTGACGGAGCAGTGGGGAAAGCTTGATGGATGCAAAGCGCTGGTGATCGGAGCCGGAGGCTCGGCGAAGGCGATAGCTTTTTCGCTTGCGGAAATCGGCTGTGAAGTCGTAATCGCGAACCGAACGCGGGAACGCGCAGTTGAACTGGTAGAGGGTTTGAGAGAGGTTTATAAGGCTGGCAGGTTCAGGGTTGCTGATTTGAACGAGAATGTCATTGGTGATGAGATTCGCGCAACAGACCTGATGGTGAATACTACATCGGTTGGAATGCACCCGGATACGGATTCGATTCCCGTGCCGCCCGAATATCTTCACCCGCACCTGCTGGTTTACGACCTCATATATAACCCCGCACGGACACGGTTGATCGAAGAAGCCGAGAGGCGCGGGGCGAGAGCGCTCGGCGGACTGAAAATGCTGGTTTATCAGGGAGCGCTGTCTTTGGAAATGTGGACAGGGTTGCAGCCTCCCATTGCGGTTATGGAAGAAGCTGTTGTCGAGGCTCTTAAGACCAGGTAGCGATTGGCGATGCGCAGGCAGGCGGAGAAACGTAACAGGTCACAAGTAATGAGTAATCCTGCCTGTAGTGTCCGATCTCCGTCTCGGACAGCTAGTGTTCATTGATAGATTGTCTGGCTGGGACAGAGGCCAGCCACTACTATAACTCACGAAGAGTGAGTTTTTACGAAAAAACTGCGTCGGAAACATTTACCTTTAAGATATGTTATAATTGCAAGTTGTCCCTTGTGGAGGGACTCCGGGAGTGATAAGTAATGGCAAGAAAAGATCTGGGCGAAGCGCTGGTCGAGAAAGGCGTTATTACAACAGAGCAGCTTAATCAAGCTCGAGAAGTTCAGCGCAGCGCGCCCGGCGATATTGGACGGATAATCGTCGATTTGGGATTTGCTGACAATAAGGCGGCAACGAAGGTGCGTGCCGAAACGATGAATTTGTCGTTTGTTGACCTTTCGACCCAGAAAATCGACCAGGCGGCGGTAAACTCCGTGCCGGAGCATATCGCCAAGAGACATAAAGTCCTCCCAATAGCCAAAAATGGAAACAGACTGATCGTTGCAGTGGTCAACCCCAGCGACCTGCTGGCGATCCAGGATATAAAGCTGGCCAGCGGCGTACAACAGATCGCTATGGCGTTATCGACTGAAGATGACGTGATGGACGCCATCGACCGCATGTATAAGTCCGGAGACTCCACTGCCACGCCTGCAAACGCGGCTGCGACTGATCTGGCTGCGGTGGCTGCTCCTGAAGGAGGCGCGGCCAATACATCGGGACTGTCGGCTGATATACGACAGGCAATCGCAGGATATGGAGCGCGAGAGGACATACTCGACGAGGACACCGAGAGCATAGCCAAGGTTTCTGAGGAAGCTCCGATAATCCGAATCGCCTATACCGTTATTCAGCAGGCGATCAGCGACGGAGCCAGCGATATCCACGTGGAACCCGATAAGCGGTCGGTGCGAATCCGCTACCGAATTGACGGCGTTTTGCACGAAGTGATGCCTCTGCCGAAATATATCGAAAAACCGCTGACCTCGCGATTCAAGATTATGTCCGATATGAACATCGCCGAGCGCAGAATCCCGCAGGACGGCCGAATCCCGGTCACGCTGGCGGGCAAAGACTACGACCTCCGCGTTTCCTGTTTGCCTACTGTCAACGGCGAAAAGATCGTTATGAGAATCCTTGATAAGTCCAGCGTTTTGCTCGGACTTAATAAACTCGGATTCAGCCCTGAGGTGCAGGCTCAGGTGGAGGAACTTGTCGCTCAGCCTAACGGAATGTTTTTGTCCACAGGGCCAACCGGAAGCGGCAAGACCACAACGCAGTATTCGGTGCTGCATAAACTGAACTCGGTCGAAAAGAACATCATCACAATCGAAGACCCTGTTGAGTATCAGCTCAGCGGCATTGCGCAGGTTCAGGTGAACAAAAAAGCTGGTTTGAACTTCGCTAACGCGCTTGCCAGCTTCCTTCGACAGGACCCGGATATTATCATGGTTGGTGAAATGCGTAACTTGGAAACGGGTGAAATCGCTGTTGAAGCATCGCTCACAGGTCACCTTGTTCTGTCGACTCTGCATACAAACGATGCGCCGAGCGCCGTTACCAGAATGGTTGACATGGGCGTTGAGCCTTATCTGATCTCCGCTACTGTGATTGGGGTTCTGGCGCAGAGGCTGGCACGAAAGATTTGCTCCAAGTGTAAAGCTCCATATCAGGTTCCGGCTACGGAATTGAGAAGGTTCGGTTTCAAGCCGAAAGATGCCAATGAGATGGTCACGCTTTATCGCGGCGAGGGCTGTGATGTGTGCAGGCACACTGGATTTAAAGGTCGACTTGGCGTATATGAGTTGATGAGAATGAACGATGAGATTCGGGAGCTTGTGGTGCGCCGCGCACCTCTTGCCGATGTCAGGGAGGCTGCAAAGGCCAATGGCATGCATGAGCTTAAGGACGATGGATTGGATAAGGTTCTGCAGGGTATCACTACCCCGGACGAAGTTATGAGGGTCGTATTTACAGCAGGCGCTTAATATATTCGGAGGAACGGATTGTCAGAGACAGCAGCAGTTGGAAGCATAGCTCAAGTTAAGGTAGAGCCGGGCAAAAAAGCCACTGATCCGGTGGGGCTTGACGAAACCCATATAGATGAACTTCTAAATGAAATGGTGCAGAGAGGGTCATCGGACCTTCACATCTGCGTGGGAGTCCCGCCGATCATCAGGATAGATGGTCAGTTGACTGCGTTGAACTTCACCAAGTTTGATTCGATGCAGACGCAGAGGATGCTCTACGATATTTTGTCCGATGAGCAGATACAGCGTTTTGAAGATACGTGGGAGTTGGACTTCTCCTATTCGCTTCAGGACGTATCCCGCTTCAGGGTGAATATATTCAAGGATAAAGGCACTGTCGCAGCGGCGTTCAGGCTTATTCCGATTAAGATCCCCACCCTTAGAGAGTTGGGGTTGCCGGCGGTATTGGAGACGATTACCAGAAGGCCAAGAGGTCTGGTGCTGGTAACAGGGCCGACGGGGTCTGGTAAATCGACATCTCTGGCGGCGATGATAAACCAGATTAACACCGAGCGAAGCAGCCATATCATTACGATCGAGGACCCGATCGAGTATCTGCATCAGCACAGGCTGAGCGTAATTAACCAGCGCGAGGTCGGCCAGGATACAAAAGAGTTTGCCAACGCCCTGAGAGCTGCTCTGCGCGAGGACCCGGACGTTATTCTGGTTGGTGAGATGAGAGACCTCGAAACAATGTCTAACGCGATTCGAGCGGCGGAAACAGGCCACCTTGTCTTTGCGACCCTGCATACCAACAGCGCGGCCTCCACCGTTGACCGCGTAGTCGACTCGTTCCCTGCATCACAGCAGGAACAGATTCGTTTGATGTTGTCCAACAGCCTTGAAGCCGTTTTGTGTCAGCAGCTTCTGCCCAGGGCCGGCATGCCCGGAAGAGTCTGCTGTATGGAGATTATGATCGCTACTCCGGCGATTCGGAACCTCATCCGTGAGGCAAAGAGCCACCAGGTGACATCCATTATCCAGACCAGCGGCAACGTTGGCATGCAGACGATGGATCAGCACCTACGAGATTTGTATCAAAAGGGAGTCATCACCTACGACGAGGCTATGACTCGAGCCATGAGCCAGGAAGAGCTTAAGAACATGATCACGTCCGCGATGGGTGCGGCGGGCGCGCCGGGGCCGCGTAAATAGAGACGGCGTGCAGGAGTGACGAGCTTAGGATTATGGGTGACCAGGCAGGAGTGATCTGATATGCCAAACTTTGCGTATACGGTTCGTGATGCGACGGGACAGGTTATTACCGGCAATTCTGAGGCCGAAAACGAGGAGATTCTGCGTAAGAGGCTGACCGAAAACAGCTTCGATGTTGTCGAGATCAAACAGGTCAAGAGCACGCAGAAGAAAATCGGCGGATATGGCGGCGTAAAAAAGAATGACCTCGCGGTTATGTGTCGTCAGTTCTCGACAATGATAGACGCGGGCGTCACGCTTGTCCGATGTCTCAATGTTCTTGCAGAACAGGCCACTAACCCCAAGCTTAGAGCAGTCCTCACCGATGTCCAAAATGAGGTCGAGGGAGGAAACACGCTCTCAAAAGCTCTGGAAAAATATCCCAACATATTTGACCGGCTGTTTGTTGGTCTGGTCAACGCCGGAGAAGTCGGCGGCGCTCTGGAAGAGAGTTTGCAGAGGCTTTCGCAGTTCCTGGAAAAGGACGTTGAACTCAGGCGCAAGGTCAAAAGCGCGATGACCTACCCTGTGATCATTATGGTTTTCGCAACTATGGTGGTGCTGGGTCTGATGACGTTCGTTTTGCCTAAGTTTATGGGACTTTTCGAGGATTTGGGGATCGAAGAACTGCCCGGGCCGACCAAAGTGCTGCAGGCGTCGAGCAACTTTATGCTGGCCAAATGGTATTGGATGATTTTGTTCACCGTGATCTTTGTTGTCGCCTTGAGACTGTTTCTCAAGACAAAAGTTGGTCGCAGGGTTTTTGACAGGTTGAAGCTAAAGGCTCCGGTGTTTGGCTCGTTGAATCATAAAGTCGCACTTGCCCGGTTCGCGAGGACGCTCTCTACGCTGCTTTCCAGCGGCGTCGGCATCCTGCAGGCGATGGAGACTGTGGCGGGAACTGTCTCTAACGATATTATCTCGGACGCAATCCTTGAAGCGAGGGCGCGAATCAGGGAGGGTGATAAGATCGGCGAGCCGCTGGCCCGTAGCGGGCTGTTCCCTCCTATGGTAGTTCAGATGATTACCATTGGGGAGGAGTCCGGTTCGCTTGACCCGATGCTGCCTAAGGTGGCGGACTTCTATGAGGACGAGGTCGATGCTGCGCTTGCGAGTCTTACCAGCGCTATTGAGCCGGTGCTGATCGTGGGACTGGGCGGAGTGGTCGGTTTTATTGTTATTTCGTTGTTCCTGCCGCTTGTGGCTGTAATTCAGAACCTGAGCGGGGCAGGCTCAGGAAGCGGCAGTAATTAACAGCTTATGTTGCCGGTTTGGCTTGGAAGCCTGATAGCCTTCGTATACGGTGCGATAGTAGGAAGCTTTCTGAACGTATGCATATTTCGCATGCCGGCGGATAAGTCTATCGTTAACCCGCCTTCGCATTGCCCTAATTGCGGGACTCCGCTGCGGGGCTGGGATAATATCCCGCTGATCAGCTTTTTGCTTTTGGGCAGGAAATGCAGGTATTGCAAGGTCCCGATAAGCTGGAGATATTGTTCCGTTGAGCTTTTGACGGGGCTGCTGTGGGTGGCTGCGTATCTGAGATATGGCCTTTCGATCGACGTATTCGCTTATGTGCTCTTTATTTCCGCCCTGCTGATAGCGTTTTTCGTCGATTTAGATCATTTTATAATACCCGACCAGGTTCCGATTGCGGGAGTTGTCATTGGGGTCGGCAAAGATATCGCGCATTGGATAAATGGGGATTTGCAGTGGGTGCGGATAGCTCTGCCCCCGACGGAGTCCGGGATTCCGATACCGCCGAGCGTGTTTGGCGCGGTGATATGCTTTGCTTTGTTCTATGCTATTGCGTTTGTGAGCTATTATGCGTTTCGGCCAAAGGATAAAGAGGCTTTGGCGGAGTATGAAGGCGCAATGGGCGGCGGGGATATTAAGCTGGCAGGCGGGATTGGCGCGGTAGTGGGGCTTATTCCCGCATTGGTAAGTTTTTTTATAGCGGTTGTTTTGGGATCGCTTATCGGCGTAACATATATGGTGTTGAGTTCTCGAGCTGAGAAGCGAGGCGTGCCGTGGAGGGCTGAGATCCCGTTTGGCCCGTATATGGTTGCGGGCGCACTGGCGGTTATATTGCTCTGGCCTGAGCTTGTGGGTGCGTGGGAAGCCTGGATTGGCCTGGTTGCGCCGGGATAATGGAACAAGTCTGTGCGTAAAGCCGACTTATAATTGTAGTTTGGGCTGCTTGATTGTCGTAACAACTCACTCTTCGTGAGTGGTTGTAGTGGCTGGCATCTGTCCCAGCCAAACAAACTATGTCATTTCGAACGAAGTGAGAAATCTGCTTTTACGTAAATCGCGAAAGCTCGAAAGAAGCGAAATCCGGAAAAGAGAAGGGAAAAAGCAGATTCCTCGGCATTTGCCTCGGAATGACAATTTACTTGACGCATTCAAGTATAGCAGGTAGCTGGCATCTGTCCCAGCC
>JAAYKE010000041.1 GCA_012522575.1 Armatimonadota bacterium
GCATAGGACTCTGGCCGGCTCCAAACGGCCCGCGTGGGATCATCAGGGTATATGCTCCCTATGTTTTCCCCAAGGATTCCCTTTCGCGGATCAACTTCATCGCTGTAGAGCCGGTTGTCAACGGGCACAGATCGTTCTCCGAACTCGAAAAAAGCAAGCTCGACGGCATAGGCGGCAAGAGATTGTGGTTTGCAGAGGATATTAACGAGACTGCAAACCCTGCGATGCCCTGGCATTGTCCGCGCGGCAAGACAGGCGCAATTAAATCTGGTGACAAGCAGATAAAGACCCTCAGCATTGCAATTCGAGTCGAAAAGTTCGAAAACGGCGCAGAACCCGTTATCCTTGCCACATTCCGAGAAGATCGACCGCACGAAGTGTCGTTTACATGCTATTCTGCAAAAACCGGCGCGGCGATGGAGTCATGCGTGCTCACCGCAACTATGGGCAATTTTGCGCGCGCGAGGCGGCTATGGCTGGGCGACGAAGTCATCGACAGCCGCAAGCTCTGGACAGAAGATATCGGCCACGGGTTCTTCCCTGCAAAAGATTATCCGATGAACAGGCTGAGAACGGATGCGGATGGAACCCTCACTGTGGCCATCACTCCAAATGAAACCGACCCGGCATCGGTTGCGGTCGCGCGCAAATGGTGGATATGCAGGGCATCTGTCGCAACGCAGTATTGGCGCAAGTATTCCGGCTCAATATCCGAGCCGCTATTGGTCAGGGTTAACGGTCGGGCTTTGTATTATGGCACTAATACGAAGATTCCCGGAGGCGTATCCTACGAAAACTTCGAGCTTATCGAGAAATTTACTCCCGGCGTGGAATCGTCCTTTGGAGTGACACCTCTGACTCCTGAACAGATGGGATGGAAAATAAAGAAAAGTGATTAACCGATACGACCTTTCTCAGCTCAAATGGACTCTATCGGGCTGGATTCCTGAGCTATGGCGCATGGAACAGAGCCTGGAAATCGGCGCATCTCCAAATGCTGAGATCAGCGGAATCGAGGCCGCCGTGCCCGGTTCGGTGCAAATGAGCCTGCTGACGGCCGGTTTGCTGCCTGACTGGACTGTCGGCCTAAACTATCGTGCGTGCGAGTGGGTGGAAAACAGGCACTGGGTCTACGAGGCGGCATTGCCTGACGAATGGATGGAGCAGAACATGACCACGCGTCTAAACTGCCAGGGGTTGGACTATTGCGGAACGGTGATGGTCAACGACAAAATCGCCGGTGACTTTGTCGGTTCTTTTATTCCTCACATCTTCGATCTAACCGATCATCTGCGGCAAAGCGGCAATACAATTCGCATTATCTTCGATCTTTCCCCGCGCTGGCTGGGACAGTTCGGATTCACATCTAAAATGCGCGAATGGAAGCCCAGGTTTAACTACACCTGGGACTGGGTTCCGAGGCTGGTGCAGGCGGGGATATGTGAGCCTGTTTTTCTTGAAGTGACCGATCGCGAGGAGATTCTCAGCTTTCGATGCACTACCGATGCCGATGTTGCGTCATCGACCGGCGTCATAAAAGCGTGGGGTCGCGTATGCGGCAGGGTAGTCAGAGTCAGCCTCAGTAAAAATGGACGGATAATTCGCGATGAAAAGATCGATGCTGCCGAATTCAATTCATCGGGCATTGAATGGAACGATCTGCCGGTTGATTTGTGGTGGCCGAATCTGAGCGGGGATCAGCCGCTCTATGATCTGCGATTTGCGCTATTGGACGAAAACGGAACGGAAATTGATGCGCAAAGCCGCCGCGTAGGGTTCAAAAACGTAACCTGGCAGCGCTGCGAAGGCGCCGAGCATGCCGACCCGTGGATATGCGCGGTAAACGGCCAGCCGATTTTTCTGCAGGGGATAAACTGGGTTCCCATTAGGCCGAACTATGCCGACCTCACCGAGGCTGACTATCGCAAGCGACTATTGCTTTATAAGACACTCGGGCTGAATATTTTGCGAGTGTGGGGCGGGGCGTTTCTTGAGCGCGAGATATTCTACAACCTCTGCGACGAGTTGGGACTTATGGTGTGGCAGGAATTCCCGCTGTCATCGTCCGGCATTGACAATCATCCGCCGAGCGATGAGAAGTCCATAGAAGCTATGGCCGGCATCGTCGAATCATATATTGCGCGCAGGCAGCATCACGTGTCGTTGATAATCTGGTGCGGCGGCAACGAACTGCAGACGGATATGGATGGCGCTCCGGGGCAGGGCAGACCCGCCGACGAAACACATCCTATGCTGGCTCGAATGCAAAATATAGCACAGCGCGAGGATCCCACTCGGCGGTTCCTGACAACATCCTCCTCCGGGCCGACTTTCACCGCAGCCGAGCAAAGTTTTGGCAAAGGAATCCATTGGGACGTTCACGGGCCGTGGAAAGCGGATGGAGACCTCGATGGCGACTGGGCGCGCTACTGGGCAAACGACGATGCGTTGTTCAGGTCGGAGGCAGGCGCTCCGGGTGCGAGTCCTGTCGAAATTATCCGCAAATCCGCTGGCGACCTCGAAGCGATGCCTGCAGATGCCGCCAATGCGTTATGGAGGCGAACGTCGCCGTGGTGGATAGAAAGGCACGAGGCGATCAGGGAACTCGGTCGTGCGCCTGATAGCATAGAGGAATATGTCGACTGGAGTCAGGCGCGGCAGACCAAGGCGCTCAGCATAGCGGTCAAAGCCTGCAAAGACAGATTTCCGCGGTGCGGAGGAATTATACTCTGGATGGGTCACGACTGCTATCCCTGTACAGCCAACACATCCATTGTAGATGTAGACGGAAATCCAAAACCCGCAGCAATTGTGCTTAAAGAGATATGGCGCAGGCAATAGTTGGGTATAAGCTCAACAAGTTAATTGAATGGAGATGTGTTTGATGGAAAATTTGGATAAGGTAAGACTTCTGGCTCCTGATTTGCGCGATGGCAAGGATTTTCCGCGCAGTCCGCGTGAGACTCTGGCGGGTTATGTGATTGCGGCGCGTGTCGTTGATAAGTGTCGTGCTGATCTGGCGGGTTGGCTGGGAGAATACGGCACTAATTGCCCGCTTGATCGCGTATGGCTGGATTTTGCCGAGATAGATTATGATGAACTGCGTGGATTTCTCGCGACCGGAGCATCGGATGAGCAGGTGGAGGAATGGATTCGTGAGCGCGCAAAGCAGAAAACAGCCGAGGAAATTGTCCCCTGGAACAATCAACAACGCGATAGACGCCTCAGCGATGTCCCCGTCGAACTGCAGGTCTTTATGGAGGGCTACGTAAAGCAGTTTGTGCCGCGCAACAAGGTCGTCTATACTCTGTTCGACATCTACGACTACGAGGAACAGCGGGCATAATACGACGCTGTCCGTCCAATAGCGGCATTCGGGATAATGGTATCGGGATTCCAAACGCAGCACGCGCACGGAGTCCCGATTTACTATAACCTCATTCGTCCCGCGCTTGATTCGAATGACACCTCTTCTATAACGTGCTAAAATTAGCCCGTGAAAAAGAAAACTCGATCGGACTACAACGATATCGATTTATCCAATTGGCGAGATTACGACGATTTGCTGACGGATTCGCTGTGGCTGATGAACTCTCGCGATGCTCACGGCGGACACTCGCTCGACTATCACGGCAATTTTATTCCACAGATCGCAAATCAGGTGTTCAGACGCTACACCCGCGAAAACGATATTGTGGTGGATTGGTTTCTGGGCTCCGGGACGTCGGCAATAGAGGCCGTAAATCTTAACAGACGCCTGATTGGCGTAGAGCTGAAATCCGAGCTTGTCGAATACGTTAAATCAAAACTCCCCGCCCAATCCCTTGACAGTAACATCAAGCTGATTCAGGGTGACAGCGCCAGCAGCGAGACCGCCAAAGCTGTGCTCGATCACATTGCAAATTTCGGCGCAGATAAAGCTCACCTTGCAATTCTACACCCTCCATACGCTGATATAATAAAGTTCAGCGACCTGCAAGCCGACCTTTCCAACTGCCCTTCCACCGATACATTTCTTGATGAGTTCGAGAAAGTGGCAAAAAATGCTTACGATACCCTCGAAATCGGCAGGTTCGCCGTGCTGGTGATCGGGGACAAATACTGCGCGGGGGAGCTTGACCCTCTGAGTTTCAAGTGCATGCAGAAAATGAACGATGTCGGCTTCAAGACCAAAGCGATAATAGTTAAAAACATAGAGGGCAACGAACAGGCCAAAGGTAAAAATAACAACCTATGGCGTTATCGCGCCCTCGCCGGCGGGTTCTATATATTCAAACACGAATACATAATGGTGTTTTTCAAGCCCGGATAACGCTTATTCTTCGGTCTGATACTCTTTTATTATCTCCAGCATCTGCTCCGGCTCGACCCTGGGATATACCTTCTCATCGACCGTGACCACCGGCGCAAGGCCGCAAGCTCCAATACATCTGGTTTCATCAAGAGTGAAGAGCTTGTCTTCGGTAGTTTCTCCGGGAGTGATGTTGAGCGCATCCTCGATCACTTCCAGCAACTTGCCGGCGCCTCGAATATAACAAGCCGTCCCCATACACACGCTCAGGCGGTGCTTGCCCTGCGGCACGAGCTTGAAATAGCTGTAAAAAGTCGCCACTCCATAGATCTCAGCCGTAGGAACCAGCGTCTTGCAGGACACATAATCCATCACGTCCTTGCTCAGATATCCGTATATGTTCTGAGCGTGATGGAGGATCGCAATCAGCGAGGACTGCGGATGATTCGAGTCATAGACGTTATCGATAAACTGCGCCAGTTCTTCAAATTTATTTTCGCAAGTACAGGACATACTATCCCCACTTCAAATCAAGAATTGTTCCAAAAACTATTTGTGAATCGCACGGCCAAGCGCGTCATAGGCAGCTTCCTGCACCACCTCGGCAAGGGTCGGATGCGGATGTATGCTGGCGATCAGCTCATCCACTGTAAGTTCGTTGCGTATCGCAACCACCGCCTCGGTTATCAGATCGGTAACGTGAGGCCCAACCATGTGAACCCCCAGTATTTCGCCATATCCAGGCTCGGTAATTATCTTAATAAAACCATCAAGTCCGCCGATGGCCATCGCTTTGCCGTTATGTCTGAATGTAAATTTATCCACGCGCACTTCTTTATAGCGCTCGCGAGCCTGCTGTTCTGTCAAGCCGACCGACGCGCACTCAGGAGTTGTATAAACACACGCCGGAATCGCGCTGTAGTCCATTTTCGAATCCATACCAAGCGAGTGTTCGACCGCAGCGATGCACTCCGTCCAGCCGACATGCGCCAGCATAGGCTCTCCAATGCAGTCGCCGGCGGCGTAAATGTCGGGCACATTTGTCCGCATATATTCGTCAACTAATATACGTCCGCGATCGTGTTTTATCCCGACCTCGTCCAGACCAATGCCCTCGGTGGCGGGCTTTCGGCCTATCGCCACAAGTATCTTTTCGAAGTCGCGCACTTCCTCTTTATCCCCGGATTTAATGCGCACGCGCTTGCCGCCATCGATATCCTCCGCGCCAACTACGGTCGCGTCAAGCATAAACTTGATCCCTGCTTTTTTGAGGGCTTTGGCAAGCTCATTTGCGGTCTCGGTATCCGCCGCGGGGAGAATCTGAGGTTTCATCTCCACTACAAGCGTTTCGCAGCCGAGCCTCGACAGAGTGTAGGCCGCTTCCAGCCCTATAGCACCCGCGCCGATTATGAGCAGGCTTTTGGGGACCGATTCAAATGAGAGAGCCTCCGTGCTCGTCCACACGTTTTCGCCGATTTCAAATCCCGGCGCTTTGAGCAACGCCGAAGATGACCCGGTGGCGATTATTATCTTGCCCGCACGGATAGTCTCTGCTCCGGCCTGAGCGTCGACCGTCACCGTATGCGGATCGGTGATTCGCCCAAAACCGCGCACCAGTCGTATTTTATTTTTGGCAAACAGGCTTTCGACTCCGCCCACCAGCCGCTTCACAATCGAGTTCTTTCGCGACATCATCGCCGCTATATCAAGCTCATATTTATCGACCTTTACGCCGAATTCCTCGCCGCTCTTGACCGCATCCGCAACTGCGACGCAGGCAAGCAGAGCTTTTGTGGGTATGCAGCCTACGTTAAGACACGTGCCCCCCACCGATTCTTTCTCTATAATAACTACCCTCGCGCCAAGCTGAGCAGCACGAATAGCCCCGACATAGCCCGCCGGACCGGAGCCTAAAATCACGATATCAGCGTCTCGGTCAGCGGATTCCAGAAGCTGTTGTTGAATACCGGGATGAACCATGCCGGATGAATCCTGATTGCCCAGCGATGGAATGGACTTCAAAAGCCCAATTTCTGCGTCGGCGGCAATCGGGCCGGCGCCACGAATACTATCTATCGAATGCGGGTTGTCAGTCAAAACACTCTCCTCCGAGCCGCAGCACAGAATCGTGCACATTCTAACACAAACAGACAAAACAGGGAATAGCCGGTAACCGCTCGAATGATGAGCGCCCCTGCATGTAGTGTCCGATCTCCGTCTCGGACAAGGCCGTTTAGAGGTTAGAGGTTAGAGGTTAGAAGTTGGAAGTTGGAAGTTAGAAGGTTTATTGAGAGGGTTTGCGGTTTCCCGTATCGGACATCGGACATCTGACCTCGAACTTCGGACATCGAAAAAAGCAGATTTCTCACTTCGTTCGAAATGACATAGTTTGTTTGGCTGGGACAGAGGCCAGCCACTGATACCACTCACGAAGAGTGAGTTGTTACAATAGCCGCCGCGCTCAATTTGAGTTGTTTCACCGCATAAGTACGGCGCGCTTGACGCTGCATTCCTTTGGCTCACTTCGCGCTACAGTCCCATCATAAATTCAAAAATCTTGTCGGCGCATCCGGGCAATCCCTCGTGTCCGAAGTCCGGATAAATCAACAGATCCTTCGGCGAAGAGATGCGGTTATATGCGGCAAACTGAGTCGAAGGCGGGCAAACGGTGTCCAAAAGTCCGGTCACCATAAGCACGCCGGCTTTGATTCTCGGGGCCAGAAATTGATTGTCTATATATCCAAGCTTGGTAAATATCGCGTCTTCGCGTTCGTGATTCGGGTCGAATTGACGGAAATAGGTGCGCAGTTCCTCATAAGCCGCCACATCCAAATCCATCTCCCAAACGCGCTTGTAGTCGCACAAAAACGGGAACACCGGCGCGGCAAGCTTGATTCGAGGCTCCAAAGCCGCACAAGCGATGGTCAATCCGCCGCCCTGCGAACCACCGGTGCATCCGACTCGATTTTCGTCGACCTCCGGCAGGCCCATCACAATGCCTGCCAGTTGTGCGCAGTCTAAATATATCGAGCGGAACAGAAGCTTCTCCGGCGGATCGTCAAGGCCGCGGATTATTTGACCTTTATAGGTGTTGCCGGTGGTGACGCCCGTGTCCTGAGAACAGCCTCCCTGTCCCCTGGCATCGATCGCCGCCACGCTATAGCCGGCTGCAACCCATCCCATTTGTCCGAACCAGTCCCCGCTGCCGCCGGAATATCCATGAAACGAGACCACGGCAGGATGCGGCCCTGCAACGTTTGAAGGTCGCATATACTTGGCGTGAATTCGCGCCCCGCCGACACCTGTCCAGAACAAATCGAAGAATTCAACGCCGCTTGATTTGCTGGCGTATGGAACCATCTCGACATTCGGATCAACAGCCTTCATCTCGGCAATTGATCCATCCCAGAAATCGTCGAAATCGTCCGGCCTGGGGTTGCGCCCCTGATAGGTTTTCAGTTGCTCAAGCGACATATCGATTAACGGCATATTGTTCTCCTTGCACATCAGGCGGCTTGCCAGCCACATAGCAGTTAACAGGCAATATTGTATCATATCCGCAGCGCGGAGTTGAGTGATAATTCATCATTTTGGTCGCTGACACCTTTCGAGCAGGGCCATTATCGTTCTTGACTCAGATGCGGCTGGTTCATATAATCGATGCAACATTGCTGTTCGGTTTGCTTTTGAAGATGAGGGTGCAAAGATGGGTAAATCTGCTACAAACGGCGTCACTTCTGATAAATCCTCTGTCAAGGCTACTTCACTTTGGATAATTTTGCTGGTGGCGTGGCTGGGCTGGATGTTCGACGGCATGGAGATGGGATTATACTCCGTGCTTGCCGCTCCCGCCCTCAAAGACCTGCTTGGCGTGCATGATACAAAGGTCGTCGGATATTACGTCGGCATAATGTTCGCACTGTTTCTTTTGGGCGCATCTTTGGGCGGCTTCATATTCGGTCGAATGGGAGATAAATATGGCCGTGTAAAGACGATGATCCTCACGATTATCATCTACTCCGTCTTTACCGGGCTGAGCGCCATTTCGCAGAACACCTGGCAGTTCGGAATATGCAGGTTCATAGGCGCGCTGGGATTAGGAGGAGAATGGGGACTTGGAGTGGCTCTGGTTATGGAGACCTGGCCCAACGCCAGGCGGCCGGTGCTTGCCGGGCTGCTCGGAAGTTCATCGAACGTTGGATTTCTCGTCAGCGCATTGATCAATAGAGCGTTCTTTGAGGTGTTGGGATGGCGGCTGATCTTTTGCATAGGAATGGCGCCTGCTTTGCTGGCTCTGCCTATATTTTTTGCTGTCAGAGAACCCCAGCGTTGGGTCAAAGCAAAGCAGAGCGGTCAAAAATCGAACCTTGCTCAACTCTTCCAACAACCGCTGCTTGGCAAGACAATCATAGCCTGCCTGCTTTCCAGCGTGGCGATTATCGGCACTTGGGGAGTATTTCAGTGGATACCAACATGGGTGGACGACATAGTCGGCGGCAAAGTGGTTTCGGAGCGCGCCATTGCCGCGACATGGATGGCTATAGGACAGATTATAGGGGCGTTTTTAGGCGGGCCGCTGGCTGAATGGATGGGACGCAGGTGGTCATACGTTCTGTTCTGCGTCACCAGCCTTGCATCGGTCATGATATTATACGGCTGCGTCACCACATTCGGCCCGGCGTTGTTATGGCTGGCGCTGGTGGCCGGCATTTGCACCACGACATTCTTCGGATGGCTGCCGCTGTATCTGCCGGAGTTGTTCCCTACCAGAATTCGAGCGACAGGGGAGGGAATCACGTTCAATTTCGGACGAATCATCGCAGCAGCAGGGGTGGTGTTCGGAATGGGTCAGTTGGTATCGACCTTCGGCAGCTACGCGAAAGCCGCAACCGTTGTCGGTATGATCTATGTGCTCGGCCTTGTGCTGATCTGGTTTGCTCCGGAGACCAAGGGTCAGAAGCTGCCCGATTAGGCTGATAAAATATAACGGGTGGCGCATCAACACGCCACCCATACATGGAAAAATGCTGCAAAGCCCTAGAAAGTCTTCCTGAGAGCAGCCCCTGCCCACCAGTGCTTGCCGTATCCTCCGCCTTTGATGGTCAGCCCGGTGTTTTTCGGCATATAAGTCAGGGCCGTTATCATATCCTGACCGTCGTGCTCCGCCACCATGCCAATGTCCGGCCTCAACAGGAACTGAAGACCGCCGAACAGGCCGCGATGACGAACCTCACCCATCAGGGTATGATCGGCAGTGCCGACTCCAAGATGAACCCGCAACAGCGGCGGCCCCGGTCGTGAATTGTCCGCAAAAAATGTCTTAGCCGCAGCGACAAAGTATGATCTGTCCTTGCCAAAGTTCTTGACGCTCGGGTTGTTGGTCGTCTTTGAACCGGTCAGGTTTCGGCACCCAATCACCACATCCGGCTGCTTAGGGGTCTCGCTAAGAGCCTTGTAGCTTGCCACCAAAACCGTCGAGTCGCGATCCCGGTGCACCTGGGCGAAATGAGCGTCAATCTCCAGCCGATCGGTCACGCCCACATAAACCGTCTGATAATGCACCTGCTGGGGAGCCGGTTGCGGATTATCCAGCTTGATATAATAGACCGCAACATCCACTTCGCCGGCTTTAAGCTGGTTTGCAGTCGGCATAGTTACGATGTCATCGGCCACCGCGCAGCCGGCAATCATCAAAAGAGCAATAACAAAGTATAAGTAACGCATCTTGCCACCCTTTCCTTTCAAGGTACCTATCATAATACCCTATGTCTTAAGAAAATATCAATATCTCTTAAGAAAAGAATTCGTAAAGTGGCCGAAAACTCTTCCCACACCGATTTTTCCATAAATCAGCGCATGCAGGAGGAAGTGATTTGTTGCGCGGCTGCCCTTGGGTCGTCAGCTTTTGTAATTGGTCTGCCTATGACCAGATAATCAGCGCCTTTTGCGACGGCCTCAGCAGGAGTCATAACCCGTTTTTGATCCCCTATATCTGCTCCTGTCGGTCTAACTCCAGGGGTCACAATGACAAAATCGGGACCGCAGGCTTCTCGAATGACTTCGATTTCGTGAGGAGATGCGACTACCCCATCCAGCCCTGCCTTTTGAGCCAATACAGACAGATGCACGACTTCATCGGCAACGCTTCCGGGAACTCGAATAACGTTATTGAGGGTATCCTGGTCGATACTGGTCAGCATCGTGACTCCGATTACCAGAGGAGTCTGCACGCCCAGCTTCGCGGACTGTTCGGCGGCGGCGTCTTTTGTCGCTTTCATCATCGCAAACCCGCCGGTGCAATGCACATTCAACATCCAGATGCCGAGGGCTGCCGCCGCCCGACACGCTCCGGCTACGGTATTTGGTATGTCGTGGAACTTGCAATCGTAGAAAATCTTGCCTGCGCCCGCCTGGGTTATCTTCGCAAATACGTCCAGTCCGGCGGAGTTGACAAGCTCCAGCCCGACCTTGAAAGCTCCCACGTCATCTTTTAGCAACTCGACCAACCCAACGGCCTTTTCCGCCGTATCCACATCAAGCGGCAAAACGATCTTGTTCATACTTTTGCTTCCTCCCTTGTCAACTTACCTTGCCGACTATTTCCATCACGCTGGATTTGTCCATCTTTTTGAGATAATCCTCTATGCCGTCGATAATTTCAACTGCGGCCATCGGATTGACGAAATTGCCTGTTCCGACCGCCACCGCAGTCGCTCCGGCAAGAATAAACTCCACGGCGTCGAGCGCATTCATTATGCCGCCCATCCCAATCAGCGGCACGTCCACCGAGCGCGCGACTTCATATACCATCCGCAGGGCAATCGGTTTAATAGCCGGTCCGCTGAGGCCGCCGGTGATGTTGGCCAGACGAAACTTTTGTGTCCACGGGTCTATGGCGGTTCCCATCAGAGTATTGATCAGCGACAGCGCATCGCTGCCGGCATCTACAGCCGCTTGTGCGATAGACGCGATGTCGGTGACGTTTGGGGATAGTTTGGTGATGATCGTCAGGTCGGTTTTATCGCGCACGGCGCGGACTACCTCGGCGGTTCCTTCAGGCGTAGTTCCGAACGCCAGGCAACCTTTCTTCACGTTCGGGCAGGACACGTTGATTTCCAGGCCGTCGACTCCCTCCACGCTATCAAGTCTGGCCGCAACCTCCGCATATTCCTCCAGCGACTGACCCACAACGTTGACAATCACGGGCGCATCATATTGCCTCAAGAAGGGCATCTTCTCGTTTATGAGCGATTCCAGCCCATCGTTTTGCAGGCCAATGGCGTTGAGCATCCCCGACGGGGTTTCGACTGTGCGGGGATACTCGTTGCCGAGCCAAGGCTCAAGGGAGGTTCCCTTAACGGTGATTGCTCCGAGCAGCGATAAGTCAAAAAAATCCGCCATCTCCCGGCCAAAACCGAAGGTGCCGGATGCAACCGTGACGGGATTTTTCATCTTTATCCCCCCGATATCAACCGTCAAATCAATTGATTTCGGGTCAGAAAACGGCTCTATTCCCATATTATATTCTCCGCCTCAAAAACCGGCCCATCCGCACACACGCGCTTATATTCCCAGGCCGGATCGCAGCCCTGTGATTGTTTTTTTATCTTCTGAATACATCCCGTGCAGACGCCTATTCCGCAGGCCATTTTGTTTTCTAAAGAGACCTGACAGCTCTGCACTTCATGCTCCGAACAAATCCGGGCAACTTCGCGCATCATGCCGTGCGGGCCGCAGGAATATATTCGCAGGTTGGAAGCATCGGAGCGTTTGTCCAGATGGGCTTGCAGGAGTTGTGTCACGAACCCGCCATAGCCATAACTTGCGTCGTCGGTCGCCGCCTCGGTCAACACTCCATGTTCCCGAAACTCATCTTCACATAGCAGCGCATCCTTGCTTTTGCCGCCGACAAGCACGGTCACTTTTTCGCAGCCCCACTTCTCACATAACGAATCACACAGGAAATGCAATGGAGCCGCGCCGCATCCTCCGGCAACTACTATGTGTTCGGCATCAGGTGAGTCTCCAAGGTCGAATCCATTGCCCAGCGGCCCGACAACGCTGATAATGTCCCCGCTGACATACCGGTGCAAAAGCGCCGTCCCTCGACCGACCAGCACATACAACAGCGAGAACGTCCCCTTTTCCCTGTCAACGGCGTGTAGGGAGAACGGCCTCCGCAGCAACGGATCGGTAGTTTTTGCCACCTGCACATTCACGAATTGCCCTGCCACGGCTCCACGGGCAATTTCCGGTCCGGTGAGCTTGCTCAGCCAAACGCCGGGAGAGACTTCGTGTTGCTCAATCAGTTTGCAATCATAAATACTCTTCATACCGCATGGAGTGTTAGGCAATCGACTCCCTCACTCCTGCGATATATTTTGCATTCTCCCGGCGTTTGGCTATCATTTATCATCTGATTTCAGATCCAGGAAGCCAGCGTCATTTCGCATTGAAGCAGCGCCTCTTCGACCTGTTTTTCCGCCGACAAATCCCTCACAAACGAAATGATGACTTTGCGGCCAAGATACTGCATCGCGCCTGCTCTATAGAGAACGGGGAACCTGCTGCCGTCTTTGCGGATATGCTCGTGCTCGGTTTCGACCCATTCTCCTTCCAGCATGCGATTGATCCCCTGTCTGGCATCGTGCATAGACTTGATCGGGTGCAGTGAACTGGTTTTGAGTTTCCTGAATTCCTCAATGCCATAACCGTGCAACGCAGCCGCTGAGGGGTTTGCCTCGATTATGCGTCCATCAGGATCGGGTTCGGAGACGAAGAATGCTTCCTGGGACATTTCGAACACGGTCCGAAACAGCAATTCATACTCCATAAGTGGGTCCAGGTAATCTTCGACGATTGCCTCATATTTTCCATCCATGTTGACACCACCTTTCGCAAATTGCGATCGTCACATGGATTAGATACCCACAGTCGAGCGCTTAAAACCAGCCACACAAACTATGTTATTTCGAACGTCAACCCATGTCATTTCGAACGAAGTGAGAAATCTGCTTTTTGTTAATCGCGAAAGTCCGCAAGAAGCGATACTCTGAAATGGGAAGAGAAAAAGCAGATTCCTCGGCATTCGCCTCGGAATGACACTTTACCTGACGCATTCAAGCGCAATGGCCGGCCTCTACCCAGCCACACAAACTATGTCATTTCGAACGTCAACCCATGTCATTTCGAACGAAGTGAGAAATCTGCTTTTTGTTAATCGCGAAAGTCCGCAAGAAGCGAGACTCAGAAATGGGAAGAGAAAAAGCAGATTCCTCGGCATTCGCCTCGGAATGACAATTTACCTGACGCATTCAAGCGCAATGGCCGGCCTCTACCCAGCCACACAAACTATGTTATTTCGAACGTCAACCCATGTCATTTCGAACGAAGTGAGAAATCTACTGTTTTCGATGTCCGAAGTCGGTCTGGAGGTTGGAAGTTGGAGGTTAGAGGTTGGGAATGGGGATCCGAGGTCAGACGTCCGAAGTTCGAGCCGGTATCGTAACGTCACTTGGTTGGCCGGGTTGCAAAACTGCATATTGTTGAAGAAGCGCGCGTCGTCGTAGTAGAATTGACATCAATTAAGCCTTTGGCAGATTAGAGAATGTCAAGCAGCATGGATTCCTGTCCACAATCACGCAACGAACAGACAAATCCGCAAAAGGGCGTAAGGGCGCGGGTGTGCATCGCCATTTTAGTGTTGCAGGCGGCGATTATCTACTGGGCAGCCGACAGCGAGATCGCGCGTCGCATATATCTGGTGTGCTACTCGATAATGATGCCCACCGCGCTGTATCTGCTCTTTGCCAGATCGCTGAGGCGGTGGCTGCCGTTTCGCGACTATGAACTTATCCTGATCTACATCGTCCTTACCGCCACCATCCCCATAATCGGCTTCGGCGGGCTGAGATTTGTCGTAACCGGCATGGGCTATCTGCCGTTTTTCTCCGAGATTGTGCCGCAGTGGTCTCGTTATCTGCCGGCTCTTAAGGCGTTTCCCGCGCTGCAGGACCTCGAAGCCATCCAGCAGTTGTATAAAGGAGGTCATTCGATACCGTGGCGTGCGTGGATTGTGCCGATTGGGTTCTGGAGCTTGTTTATGATGCTGATCAGCGTTATCTGGATTTGCTTTGCGGGTGCGCTGCGGCGGATATGGATAGATCAGGAGCGGCTTGCTTTCCCGATAGCGCAGATGCCGCTGGAGATTATGAATCCCAAGGAGGATATATTCAAGAAACCGCTGTTCTGGTTAGGCTTTGCGCTCCCGGTTATTCTGCAGAGCCTGCTGGTATTTCATAACTGGTTCCCTGCCGTGCCCGCGATACAACTCAAATCCTTTGACATCAGGCCATTGATCTTTACCTCTCCGCCGTGGAATGCCATACCGAACCTGCAGGTCGGCTTTTACCCGATGGGGATTGGGCTTGCCTATTTCGTACCGAGCGACGTCTGCCTGAGTTGCTGGGTTATGCCGGTTCTGATGAAGCTGTCCTATGTCGTTGCCGCAATCTTCGGCATGGAAGGCGCGGGCACGGCAACCTCGAGATATTTGTATAGAGAGGAGCAGGCTTGCGGCGCGTGGCTTGCGCTGGCAGGGCTGGTGGTATGGGGAGCGCGACGCCATTGGAGCACTGTGCTCACGTTAGTATCTCAATCGGAGCACAGAGCGGTGCGCACGCTGATCAACATTGCCCTTTTGTGTACGGTAATATGTGTCGGGATGATGGTTGTCACGGGCATTCCCTTGCTGGCTGCGTCGATTGTGTTTGCCGTTTATCTGGCATACGCGATCAGCGGCGCGCGTGTGAGGGCGGAAGCAGGGGCCATCTGGACCTATGCGCCGGTGGGAATGTCACCAAGCCGCACGATGACGACGTTTATGGGAGCCGATGGACTCAGCGATCGCGCGCTGGTGGCAAACGGGCATTTCAATCTTGTGCTCTGGGACAATCGGGCGCAATCTCTGCCGTTTCTGATGGAAGGCCTGGATATTGCGGAGAAGTCCGGAATAGACTGGAAAGTGGCGCTCAAGCTGGTCGCATTCGGCACTATCACGGCTCTTATAATAGGCTGGTGGAGCACGCTGGCCAAGGTCTACCAGGTGGGAGCCGCTACTGCCAAAGCGAATCCTTTTCCGCTTGACAGGGTCAGGCAAACTTTTACGGAAGTCGACCGCGTGGCAACACAGGCAAGGACATGGGATTTTGCGGGAGTGGTCGCGGTCACGCTCTCCGGCGCTTTCACTCTAGCGCTGGCGTGGATGCGCAGAGCAGGGATGTTCGGGCTGCACCCGATCGGATATGTGATGTGCAACAGCATAATCATGTACGATTTCATTGTGCCGTTCTTTCTGGCTTGGCTCACCAAAGCTCTCGTGCTGCGATTTGGCGGCAACAAGGCATACAGAACAAGCGTCGCGTTCTTTGTGGGAGTGATTCTTGGAGATGTCGTAGTCCAGGGGATGTGGGCGCTATTTGGGTGGATATTTAACGTTCATATATATCAATTTTTGACTTGACCGGCTTTTATAGAAGACAAAATAATATAGCCGCGCTCATCGAGCTGATCTGTTGTATATTGTAGTCACATACGCAGGCGTGGTACAATTAGCCTCAATATGGAATCGCAAACGGGACCGGAGATAGTGGAGCAGGAGAAGCCCAGGGGCGTGAGGGCGCGGGTGTGGGTCGCTATTTTGATTCTGCAGGCCGCGATGATCTACTGGGCGGTCGATAGCGAGGTCGCACGAGGCATATTTCTGGTCTGCTACTCGATAATGATGCCCACAGCGATGTATTTGCTGCTCGCAAGGGCCTTCAGACGATGGCTGCCCTTTCGTGACTATGAAATCATTCTCATCTACATCGTCCTGACGGCTACTATCCCCATAATCGGCTTCGGCGGGCTGAGGTTCGTCATAACGGGCATGGGTTTTCTGCCGTTCTTCTCGGAGAGTATGCCACAGTGGTCCCGATATCTGCCGGCTCTCAAAGCATTCCCCGTGCTGCAGAACCTCGACGCTGTCCAGCAGTTGTATAAAGGGGGATATTCCGTGCCGTGGCGCGCGTGGATCGTGCCGATTGGGTTCTGGAGCGTCTATTTAATGCTGCTGAGCGTGATCTGGATTTGTCTGGCGGGGATACTGCGTCGGATATGGATCGATCAGGAGAGGCTCACTTTTCCGATAGCGCAGATGCCGCTTGAGATTATGAACCCCAAACAGGACATATTCAAAAAACCGCTCTTTTGGATAGGGTTTGCGGTTCCGGTGATTTTGCAGAGCCTGCTGGTATTTCATAACTGGTTCCCTGCAGTGCCCGCGATGCAACTTAAAGCCTATGACATCAAACCGCTGATCTTCACCTCCCCGCCGTGGGATGCCATACCGAATGTGCCGATCGGTTTTTATCCGATGGGGATCGGGCTTGCCTATTTTGTGCCGAGCGATGTGAGCCTGAGTTGCTGGTTGATGGCGGTTTTGATGAGGTTGTCTTATGTCGGCGCGGCTATATTCGGCGTGGAAGCGGCGGGTACGGGAGCTTCAAGGTTCCCTTACAAAGAGGAGCAGGCGTGCGGAGCGTGGCTTGCGTTGGCTGGACTGGTGATCTGGGGAGCGCGGCATCACTGGCGAACCGTGCTTGAGATGGTTTCTCAGTCCGAACAGCGAGCGGTGCGCATGATGATCAAAGTGGCTACGCTGTGCACGATTATCTGCATTGGCATGATGGTGGCAACGGGCATTCCGCTGCTGGCCGCGTCGATCGTATTTATTGTATATCTGGCCTATGTGCTCAGCGGCGCGCGCGTACGGGCAGAGGCGGGAGCTATATGGACTTTTGCGCCTCTGGGAATGACTCCAAGCCGCACGATGACCACTTTCATTGGAGCCAACGGACTCAACGATCGCGCATTGGTGGCAAACGGACATTTTAATCTCGTCCACTGGGATATCCGGGCGCAGTCCCTGCCTTTTCTTATGGAAGGTATGGATATCGCGGAGAAGTCCGGCATAGACTGGAAAATAGTAATGAAGCTTGTCGCCATAGGCACGATCACCGCTCTTGCGATCGGTTGGTGGAGCACACTTGAAAAAGTCTACCGATTGGGGGCTGCCACTGCTAAGGCAAATGCCTATCCGCTGGTTAAGACAAATCAAACATTCACCGAAGTTGATCGCGTGGCGACGCAGGTCAAGTCGTGGGATCCGTCAGGGGTGGCTGCGGTCGCGCTCTCCGCTGCATTTACCGTTGCCCTGGCGTGGATGCGCAGGATAGGGTTATTCGGGCTGCATCCGATAGGATATGTTATGTGCAACAGCCTGATTATGAACGCGTTCATCCTGCCGTTTTTCATTGCGTGGCTAGTCAAGACAATCGTGCTGAGGTTTGGCGGAAACAAGGCTTACCGGACAAGCGTTGCGTTTTTTGTGGGAGTGATCCTTGGGGATGTGGTGATACAGGGGGCGTGGGCGCTGTTTGGGTGGATATTCAGCGTGCCTATATATCAATTCC
Source organism: Armatimonadota bacterium (assembly GCA_012522575.1). Classification (GTDB taxonomy): domain Bacteria; phylum Armatimonadota; class UBA5829; order UBA5829; family UBA5829; genus DTKD01. The sequence continues at coordinate 17,806 of JAAYKE010000041.1, forward strand.
TGACTTGATAATCGCTTTTGAGTTAATAACCCACTCTTCGTGAGTGGTTCTAGCGGCTGGCATCTGGAGGCTGTCCCAAAAACTATGTCATTTCGAACGAAGTGAGAAATCTGCTTTTAGATAATCGCGAAAGCTCGAAAGAAGCGAAACCCAGAAATGGGAAGGGAAAAAGCAGATTCCTCGGCGTTCGCCTCGGAATGACACTTTACTTGACGCATTCAAGTGTGGCTGCCATCTGTCCTAGCCTGGTCCGAGACGGAGATAGGACACTACGGACAGGAGTAATCATCATTCGTGAGATGTTACCTTTTGAGGGCTGATTAGTGGCAAAACTTGTTCAATGCATTCCCAACTTCAGCGAAGGCCGAAGAGTCGATGTGGTGCGGCGCATTGTTGACTCCATTGCCTCTGAAGCTGAGGTGAAAGTGGTCGATTATTCCATGGACGTCGACCATAACCGCGCCGTGGTCACATTTGTCGGGCCGCCGCAGGACGTGCGCAGGTCGATCTTTGCGGGGACGAAAGCAGCCGTGGAGCTAATCGATCTCAATAAGCACAAAGGCGGACATCCCCGGGTAGGATCTGTCGATGTCATCCCGATAGTCCCTTTGCAGGATATCTCTATGGCGGAGGCTGTCGCGCTTTCCCGCGAAATCGGCAAAGACATAGCCGACAATCTTCAACTGCCCGTCTATTTCTACGAACAGTCAGCGACAATGCGGCATCGAACCAATCTTGCAGATGTTCGCAAGGGCGGGTTCGAGGCGCTGAGGGAAAACGGGCTGATCGACGGCAGGGAGCCTGATCTTGGGCCATCGAAAATGCATCCCACCGCGGGCGTGACGGTGGTAGGAGCGCGCGGCCCGCTTATCGCGTTCAATGTGAACCTGGCGAGCAACGATATGAAAGCCGCTCGTGCGATAGCGAAAAAAATGCGCGATATTCGAGACAGCGGAGGTGGATTGCAGGGCGTCAAAGCAATAGCGGTCTATCTCAAATCCCGCGATATCGCTCAGGTATCCACAAATATCACACTGCCGCATCAGGCATCGATGTATGAGGTCTATTCGTTCGTCGAGCGCGAGGCGAACGCTATGGGCATTGAGGTGCTGGAATCAGAGCTGATCGGGACGATTCGAGAAGAATCCCTGCTCAAGGCGGCAAGTGAAGCTATGAAACTGCCGAATCTTACGACCAAACGCGTGCTCGACAATTGGATGCGATAAGATCAAATCGTTTCTTTGTCCCCTATCACGGGACGAGGATGCAGAATATACGCATCCAATATGGCAAGCAGGCAGGAGGGAATCTCCCTCACCGCGGCCTTAATATCGCCGGAGTCCGCCTGCACTCCGCACGCCTTTATCCCCAGCCGGTCGCATAAAAACACCGCTCGGTCGGCGTGAAACCTCTGAGTGACCACGATAATCTCTTCAAGGTCGAATATATGCTTTGCCCGATAAATCGAATCGTAGGTGCGTCTGCCGGCAAAATCCATCGCGATTGCTTCTTTGGGGACCCCTCGCTGCATTGCGTAGGTCCGCATCCTCTGCGGCTCGTTATATTCCACAACCCGGTTATCCCCGGACATCAGCAATTTTTCGCACTTGCCCTCCCGCCAAGGCTGCACAGCCTTATCAACTCGGCTTTCCAGCGATTGCGAAAGAGTGCCGTCCGAACGCACCGCTGCTCCTAAAACCAGGGCGACTCTGCAGTGAGGAACGGAGTGAACCTCCGGATAGACACGATCCTTAACCGAGAAATGAATAAGAAGACGAGCCGCTATCGGCAGGGCGACGACGAGAAATACCGCGATCAGAAACCGACGCCTCCAAAGCCGAAACAGTTTTGTCCGTTTGCGCGCTTCTCGTTTTGCGCGAGTGGCGGCGGTCGGACGTCTTCTGACTGTGCGATATGAGTAGC
>JAAYKE010000042.1 GCA_012522575.1 Armatimonadota bacterium
AGCACATATAGCGCCTCAAAATCCGGCTATTGACATTGGTTTCATGCGCATTGTGAGGCGGGCGCACTTGTGATATGGCCTGCTTGAGTGTTACAATATCGCCAAGCTGGTGGCGAGAGCCTCCTATCGTTCCGCCGAGGTGGTGGCCTGGATGTTTAAGTCTTATGATGATATGCTCGAAGAACTTGAGCGTGAGATGCGTCGAGTCTCCGACGATGTGCTGTTGCAGGTGTTTCGAGTATCAGGGATGTCCGGAGATTTGTGGACTCCGCGAGTGGACGTCTACGAAACCGCAGAAAACGTTGTGGTCAAAGTCTGCGCGGCGGGACTTGCTGCCGACCAGATGGAACTGACTATATCCTCAGATAACAAATACCTCACTATGCGAGGAGTGCGCATCGAAACCGATGAAGACAGAGCCGAACGCATACGATATTACCAGTTGGAAGTATATTATGGCCCATTTGAGTGCGTAATAGCCCTGCCGCCGGATGTTTTTGTGCAAAGGGACAAACTGACCGCCACATACAAAGATGGCTTCCTCAAGGTCGTGTTGCCCAAAAGACAAGTTGCTCAGGAAGTGCGGTCGATCGATATTGAATAAAGCCTAGAGGAGATGCATGGATATACAAGTCGGAGCAGAGAAATCAGACCCTGCCGCTTTAGATAGAAACGTGGCCATACCTGAAGAATTGAGTCTTTTGCCGATCAAGGATACGGTGCTTTTTCCAATGGTCGTGATGCCGCTGATCGTCTCCAGGGAAAGCTCGATGAAGCTCGTAGACGACGCGGTTGTCAGCGATTCGCGGATTATCGCACTCACCACGCTAAAAGACCCTGACATCGAAGCTCCGGGCATTGACGATGTCTATCCAATAGGCGTGGCCGCAGCCATACACACGATGCTGCGACTCCCGGAACATCAAAGGCTGATTATCCAGGGTCTAAAGCGAATTCGCGTCACCGAGTGCATACAGACGGAGCCTTACCTCAGAGTCAAAGTCGAAGAAATACCGGAGATCGACGACTGGACCGAGGATGAAATGGTGGAGATCGAGGCTCTGCGCCGAAATGTGGCGGAGCATTTCCAAAAAGTTGTCAGCCTGTCTTCCGGTCTGCCGGACGAACTGCAAAGCATAGCCACGTCAATAATGAAGCCGGGCGTGCTTGCCGATACGGTTGCGCTGCATCTGCCCATTTCAATACAGGAAAAACAGACCCTGCTGGAGATGTCAAGCGTCAAAGAGCGGCTTCGAGCGTTGCTGGCAATTCTTATGCGAGAAGTCGAAGTCCTCGAATTGGGCAGCAAGATACAGTCGCAGGTTCACTCGGAGATGGGCAAATCCCAAAGGGATTACTACCTCCGCGAACAAATGAAAGCCATTCAAAGAGAGCTTGGCGAAGGGGACGAGCGCACCGCGGAAGTAGAAGAGCTTCGCAAAAAAATAATTGACGCCAAAATGACCGACGAGGCGGAAAAAGAAGCCCTGCGCGAGCTTGATCGACTCAGACATATGTCCCCAGCCGCGCCGGAATACACTGTCGCCAGAACGTTCATTGATTCCCTTATAGGTCTGCCCTGGAACACTTTCACGGAAGATAACCTCGATATACCGCAGGTGCATAAGATTCTCAACGAAGATCACTATGGCCTGGATAAGGTAAAAGAACGCATTTTGGAATATCTCTCCGTTCGCAAGTTCCGCGAAGAAGGGGAGATGCGCCATCCGATTCTTTGCTTTGTCGGACCGCCGGGAGTCGGCAAAACCTCCCTTGGAAAATCCATTGCCCGCGCATTAGGCAGAAAATTTGTGAGGATGAGCCTGGGAGGAGTGCGCGACGAGGCGGAAATCAGAGGACACAGGCGCACTTATATCGGCGCGCTGCCCGGCCAGATAATTCAGGGGATCAAACGCTCCGAATCGCATAATCCTGTGTTTATGATGGATGAGATAGATAAAGTTGGAGCGGATTTCCGGGGAGACCCTTCGTCCGCGTTGCTGGAAGTTTTGGATCCCGAGCAGAACTCGACCTTCAGAGACCACTATCTCGAGGTGACGTTCGACCTCTCCAAGGTGCTTTTTATCACAACGGCTAATGTGCTCGATACCATTTTACCGCCGCTGCGCGACAGGATGGAGGTTTTGGAGATAGCCGGCTACACCGAAGAGGAAAAGCTGGAAATCGCCAAACGCCATCTCGTGCCAAAGCAGTTAGAAGAACACGGCCTGAAGAAAAGCAGGCATATCAACTTCCTCGATACCGGGCTTAAGGAAATCATCCGTGGATACACGCGAGAAGCGGGCGTGCGCAATCTGGAGAGACAGGTTGCCACGATTTGCAGAAAAGTGACACGTGAGTGGGCGGAGGGCAGAAGCAAAATAGTCAGGGTGTCGGCAAAGCAGGTGCATGAGTATCTTGGAGTGCCCAGATATTCACATGAAGAGCTTACCGACAGGACTGATGAGCCGGGAATAGCGGTTGGGCTGGCGTGGACACCGACAGGCGGATCTGTGCTGTTCGTCGAGGCCACAAAGATGCCCGGCGGCAAGCATTTGTTTACAACCGGTCAGCTCGGCGATGTGATGAAGGAATCGGCGCATGCTGCTATGAGTTATGTGCGGAGCCACGGTCCCGAACTCGGCATAGACCCGGCTTTTTACAAGGATTCAGACATTCATTTGCACGTGCCTGCCGGCGCAATTCCAAAGGACGGCCCAAGCGCCGGAGTTACTATGCTGACTGCGATTGCCTCGCTGCTGAGCGGCAGAAAGGTCAAACCCAGAACTGCGATGACCGGGGAGATCACCCTGAAGGGCAAAGTGCTGCCGGTCGGCGGACTGAAAGAAAAAATACTGGCAGCCCGTCGAGCGGGAGTTGAAACCGTAATCGTCCCTAAAGACAACCGTAAAGATATTATAGAGGATGTGCCGGAGGACATTCGAGAGTCGATGCGAATCGAGTATGTTGAGAACATCGACCAGGTTTTGTCTCTGGCCCTTGAATCACCCAAACAGAAGGCGAAAAAGAAACAAAGCAGGTGAGGTCTGTCGCACACAGCAGCACGCCGCAGGCTCTTGCTATCGCTGATTTGATCTGAATTTGTTCAATATGCTGATGACTTCCTCGTCGGATGTCTGCTCGAAATCGACATACCATCGGCCTACCGCAATAAACGGGTCGGGAGTCTCGAGGCAGATGAGTTCATCTACATAGCGTTTGATGGCGCGCAGGGATTCCGCAGGCGCAACCGGCGCTGCCAGGGTGACAGATGATGCATCGAGACTTCTCAGCGCCATTGCAGCCGCCATAATGGTGTGGCCAGTGGCGATTCCATCATCTATCAGGATAATGTGCTTTCCGGCGGCATCGGGAGGTTCTGCAGTTCCGCGATATGCTTTGATACGTCTCCCAACCTCCGCCAATTGAGCATCGGACTCCGATTTGATATATTCCTGCGAAATGTGCAGATTACGCACGGTATTATCGTCGAGTATAATATCGTGGTCTCCCCAGCAGGCCACCGCTCCAATCGCAAACTCAGGGTGGCCGGGTGCTCCTAACTTGCGCGCAACGATTACATCCAGGGGAATGTCTAGCTCAGATGCGACCGCTGCGGCTACGACTACGCCTCCGCGCGGGATTGCCAGTATAAGGGAATCGGAGCCGCGATGATGGCTCAAACGCGCCGCCAGTTCTTTTCCGGCCTGCTGCCGATTTGAAAATGGTAATTTTAGAGTCTCCACTTCTACCTTATTCCCCGCGGACATCAATGCTAACCGCACCCTGGATCGGGTGGCTAATTTGTGGCTATATATAACTGCCTGGTGAGTATTGAGACGTCATATCGAAATCAGCGGGATGCTTGATTTTTCCGGGCTTTCATGCCTATGCGGAAAGCGCCGCGATATTTGCCTGTAAATGACAATATGGTATCGATTGAAACTCAACTATTGATTCTGGGCCAGGCAGGTTGCCTTGTGAAGAACGATGAATTATAATTCAATGGGATGGCGTTATTATCTCTGCAAACAGGCTGTTTAATGGGCTGTTGCTTAATAAAAAATCTGTAAATGAGCCGGATGCCGAAACATTGTGCAACTTACCGGAGTCAATAGGTGGAGGGGAACTTCTTTTGAGTTACCGTATTCTGATTGTTGAGGATGAAACTGCAGTTGCGATGAGTTTTGCGGCTATGTTACAGGAGGCCGGTCACGAAATAGTAGGCGCTGTAGGCAGCGGAGAGGAAGCGTTGGAAATAGCCAAAGAAGATGCTCCGGATATTGCCATTGTTGACCTCAAATGGTCTGGTATCGATGGAATTGAGACTACCAGTAAGGTGGTTGAAAATCACAATATAGGCGTGGTAATTGTGACGGCTTTTGCGGACTCTGAGTTCGTCGAAGGAGCGGCCCGCGCAGGTGCGTTCACGTATCTGCTCAAGCCGGTGGACAAAAAAGCTTTATGCGCCAATGTCGAATTAGCCGCATCACGATCGGCGGAATTGGCAATGCTGCGCAAAGAAGCCGAGGATATGAAAACTGCTTTGGAGGTTAGAAAGCTATCCGAACGAGCCAAACATGTGCTCATGGGACGACTATCATTGAGCGAGGCTGAGGCGTTCGCTCACATTAAGCAGAAGTGTCGCAACCAGAATAAGACACTGCGGCAGGTCTCGGAGGAGATTCTGGCGGCAGAGGAAGCCTTTATGCACGATATAGCTAAGGAGCCTCCGAAAAAATGGAGGGCTGAGGCGTAAAAAAAGCCGACTCAATGGTCGGCGTTCGACAGACTATCCGGCTTTGGCTTCAGCGATAAGTTCGCATGTGCTGTTGAGATGATTCTGTTGATGAATCATCAGTAGTCTCTACGCGCTGCAGCAGATATTCTTTGAATCGCTGCGCGGACTCTGCCACGTTTACATCGACCACTCGCACACTGCTGACTTTGCTGCAAACTGGGCAGTAGTAGGAACGCAGTCGGTGGGGATTTGGTGAAATCTTTCCAAAATCCCTACATCGTTGATTTTCACAGCTTACTACTTCGACGATTGTGAGCAGCATAATTATAACTCCTCTGCCTTATTGTTCCACTGCCGATGTGGTGTGGATACTGGTTGTAATGCCGGTTTTGCGCCGGTGCGATTTATGAATCAGCAGGATGCGGAAGGAAGGACCCCGTGCGGGGTATAAGAGTAGTGGGTGTAGTAAGTGACATACGGAGGTATCGATGCGTAAGGACAGCATCGCCGGCAGGCTGCTTGGTATATTAGTATTTCTGATTGGGATCGCTATTTTAGTGGTAGTAGCGATCAAGGCTTATGGGCTTTTCACTGCCAGCTTGAATCCGGTGCAAGCAAAGGGCGGAGATATGACGACTGCGTTGGGCGCATCGGTAGTGCGGCTTATATATCAGATATTACTGCTTATGGTGCTCTGCATTGCGGGTTCATTGGTGGCGGCGCGGGGACTGCATCTATATTTCGTAGCAGGCGGCGTATCGTCTCCTCGTTTTCTTCCCGCACCGGAGGAGAAGGATTCCATAGAATAATCTCTGCATTCTCCCCTTGATGATATATTTTCGCAAACTGCTGAGCTATATCATCGCCGAATGTGTTGACATGGAACGGGGAGGGATGTAAAATATATTGCGTTCGGGGATGTGGCGGAATGGCAGACGCGCTTGGTTGAGGGCCAAGTCCAGGTTACTGGGTGGAGGTTCAACTCCTCTCATCCCCACCAGATTCGATGTCTGAGCGTGAAACGGGGACTGTGTGGGCGTATCAACTCACTCTCCGTGGGTGATTGTAGTGGCTGGCCTCTGTCCCAGCCTTGCCCGAATACTCTCAAGCTCACTTGGTTCGTGCTACTCCGTTAAGCAATCAGACACGCTTGCATTGATATCCCCATCAGAAAAACGGGTTGTATGTCTTCTCCTGCAGAACCGTTGTTACAGGGCCGTGTCCGGGAAGGATCGCCGTATTGTCCGGCAAGCTCAGTATCTTTGATCTTATTGCATCCAGCATTTTCAAATAGGCGTTTTTGCCGGCAGGTCTGCCGATGGAGCCTGCAAACAGCGTATCTCCCACAAAGCACGCTTTGGGCAAGCTATAACACACGGAACCCGGCGTGTGTCCGGGCGTAGAAAGCCAGTTAACTTTCAGGTCTCCCAACTCTAACACGCCGTCTGCATCGGCGGCCTGCCATCGGTAGCTGCCCAGTGTCAGGGCGTCGCGTTCGATGGTCGATGAAACGACCACTGCTGCAGGGTGCATTTCAAGAAGTGCGCGCAAGCCTCCGATATGGTCGCTGTGGCTGTGAGTAACCAAAATATGCATAAGATTCAGCTCATTATCTTGCACAATCTTTAATATATCATCCACCGCACCCCCCGGATCAACTACCGCGGCCTGCCTGCTGTTGCGACAGGCTACTACGTAGGAGTTTTCATGATATTGATTGAAGCTAACACGTATCGCCTCCACGATACACGGCAGAGCGGATAGATCAGGAGC
>JAAYKE010000043.1 GCA_012522575.1 Armatimonadota bacterium
ATTGGCGACAAGATGTTCGTTTTCAGCCCGCCGGCCAATGCTGTGGAGGTTTCGGACCAGGAAAGCTTAAAGCTACCGGCGGATGTCTATATCAAATGATGCCTGTTACGTGGTTACGGGAAAAGGGCTTTCCCGAAACAACAACAAACGCATTTCTATAACTCAGTTCCGGCGAGAAGGCGTCCTATCTTTAAGCTGGAGAATGGGGCAAACCTATGAGAACAGCTCAACGGACAACTGGTGTGATTCACCTATTGATACTCATTGTCGTCTTTCTGGCGGCTTCGCAGATTCTGGCAGCAACAGATATATCGTTTCAAAACGTAGTCATGGCATCAAATTATGTCAACCCTTACGGAAGTGAGTGCGCGACGCTTCTTTATACCATCAGCGCCGATGCAATTGTTACCGCTAAAGTGTGGGACTCCGACGACAACGTCGTTAAGGTGCTATGTAAGGAAGAATCAGTGATGGCGGGTTCCCATAGCGTTGTATGGGATGGTACGAGAACTGACGGTGCGAAAGCCGATCCCGGTGTGTATGATATTTGCCTGGTGGCTTTTAGACCAGGTGCCAGTGCGGTGCGCTCAAGCGCCACGACCAGAGTTGTCTGGCCGGAGGCAGACTTGTTCGCGCAGGCATTGACACAGACGCAGGTGGTTGGAAATGCGTATCCCGGTGATACCGTCGCGTTCACTTTGAATGGTTCTCCTGTAGGTAAGACAACCGCTACCCTCGCAGGTAATCTTTTCAAGACAATCGATTTGTCGAGTTTGCTTAGCAGTAACACCCTCATAGCAACCGACACCAACTGCATAACCGGGAGCGTGAGCACCTATACAAGCACCTTTCCGGGGATTACGGGCGTAAGCGCTTCCCCGAACCCGTTCACTGCAGGAAACAGCACGACGATATCCTACACATTGCCCAGTGATATGACGGTAACCGTTCGAGTGCTCGATACTTCGAACGCAGCTAGCCTTGTGAAGACGCTACTGGACTTTCAGCCTCAGAGCGCCGGCCAGCATTCCGTAACCTGGGATGGGAAGAACAACGACGGCGTGTTGCAGTGTGCCGGTCACCATATAGTCACAATTCTGGGGTTACCGTCCACCGGGCGCTTCGCTCACGCCACTATAGGCGTGGAATCTCCGGGGCCACAGATAGGAGATGTGGCCGTCGCGGATTCAAGTAATTCCTCAGTCACGATAACCTGGGCTACCTCGCTGAATTCGGATTCCCAGATACTGTATGGAACCACGGAATCGCTGGGATCATCAACGACAATGAACCCCAACATGGTGACCTCGCATTCGGAACAGGTGAACGGGCTTACAGGCGGACAGACTTACTACTTCCGAGTAGCCTCGACTGACACAGACGGCAGAAAGAGCCTCTCCGGCATAGGCGCATTCAAAGCCGCTGTCCTTCCGAGCGCCCCTGCAAGTCTTAGTGCGACGGCGATGCTGCACGGCGTTGGTCTATCCTGGACAGCCGGTGGGTCGGATATTGCGGTCTACTCCATTCACCGGGGAACAAGCGAAGGGTTCACCTGTGACGATGACAACTGCATCGGCACGACCGACGGAGAGACATCCTTCCGAGATGACCGTGTCCTGCATGGCAACAACTATTACTACAAGGTGAGAGGTAAAGACCACAACAAGCGGTACACTGTCGCCACGTCGGCTGCTTCTGCAGAACCCCTGGCCGCGCCGTCATCAGTTGCCTGGCTTGAGGCGGAAGATGCAGACGGTTCAGCAACATGGACCGGAACTTGGGCTAACGTTAGAGATTCACAGGCCCACGGAGGAGCATACATGCGAAGCGATGGGACAACGGGATGTGCGGTGGTCTTCACTGTTAACGGGCCGGAGTTCGAACTGGTAACTGTTAGCACTGACGATGGCGGCATAGCCACATGGAGTGTCGACGGGCAGCCACAGGGCGACATCGACTTTAGCAGTAAGGGTCATGGAAGTAAATACAACTCGAGAATGGTGGTCTCAGGCTTGGCGAATTGCGCCCATTCGGTGAATGTCGTGTACAAGGAGCCTGGCGCAGGCGGCAGTTCCGCCACACACATGAATGTCGATGTTGTCGAGTGCCACGGGTATTGATGATTGCTGAAAGGAGAAGAATTGGTATGAACTCACGTTCCATTACGCGCCCTCTGGTACCGCTTGCCCTGGGGCTGCTTATGATCATCTTGTCTGGTGAATGTCACTCCGGGGCGGGTGATCCGCTCTCAGACCTTCGGGGCCACAGTGTGAGAGCGGAAGCGGAAGCCGCTTGCAAGGCAATGGTGAAAGAAGACTGCTGCACGCACATGAAGAACTGGACCTTATCTGGGCGCTCCAGTGGTGCGGCCGGGACTGTGTTCGTCGGGCACGGCAATTTCAAAATCGAAGGTGACTTGGTCCTTGAAACCATCCATGCTATCGGACGATACACAGATGCGGTGTCCTTGGGACCGTGCTCCGGTTACCAGGAAGCCAAGAATCGTGCGCGGATTCCGGGTGGGAACTGGTACCGGCGCGGCTGCTACGTCAAAGGCGAAGGCTCATACAACATTGTTGTGTCAGGCGTGAAGGTAAAAGCGTCGTACTACACCTTCTACGATGAGAGCATAGAGGATTCGCACATCGCATGCAAGTGTGGTCCCTGCTGCAAGGGATGCAAGAAGAAAACCTGATTCAGCGACATTACAGGTTTTCCGTTGTTCCGGGAAACCCTCCCGGAACAACAAAACGCCGGACAAACGGATATTTTGAACCTACTGAATTGCTGTTGGAGGTAACTGATAATGAACGCTTCACGTATTGCTCGAATATCATCGGCTGCGGTCGGGGTTCTGCTGACAGCCGGAGTATGCATTTGGCTTATCTGTGGCGCCGTGTCATCAAATGGAACGTCTGCTGCAAAGGAGATAAAGCACGTTTATTTCAAATCCACAATAACAGCTCTCGGCAATAAGGATCTGGTGTCTGATGTCTGGTTCATATTGCCGGATAAGCGGCGGGTCGAGTCAGGCGATGAGATTATTGTGAACAACGGTCGCGATTATTGGGTTTACAATAAGGCGAGCAAGCGTCTTTTGGTCGGTAAGTATGCTCCAGATGACTTACCGTTGTTTGATCCAAACAAGTGGGTTCGGAGCGGCATTGAGAGTATGTGGCGCAGCCAGGATCCGAATCTGAAAGAGAAGAATGTAAGGCGCAAACTCCGTGGAGTCGAGCGCGACGCTGTCGAACTCGAATTGTATATGGAGGGCCAGCACGTCAGAGTTGCGATCTTTGAAGACAAGAGCAGTGGGCGAGCAATAGCCACCATTACCGAGTTTCTACAGTCAGGAAATGTTATCAGATCTCAAATGGATGAGTTCGATTACAACAGGGCTATAGATGAAAAACTGTTCTCGCTTGAACCTCCATCTGATGCAGTGCCGGTTCAGCAGGATGCAGGTCTGAAGTAGCGGTGTGTCCGTATTCTGATTTTCTATATGATATGAGGTGTTGAAAATGAAGAATAAGACGACAGTAGAAGCTTCCTCAAGCGGGTTGAGTAAAACACTCAAACCTGCAATATTGATCCTGTCTATTGCTGTTGTTGCAGCAAGCTTGGTCTTTTTCAGCAGGGCAGTTGTTCTGAGTCAAGATCAATCGCCTGCCG
>JAAYKE010000044.1 GCA_012522575.1 Armatimonadota bacterium
CATCCACCATACGCCCTTTGTAGCTTGACCAAACCTTTTATTTGGACAACAACATCAATACAATGCCGCCGCCCGGTCCTTAAAAAACTACGCATGCGCACTCAATACAATATTCAATTGACAATGAACAAATAACGCCCTGAATGGGCGCCGCGCCAAACCTGTGCCGGCACGGAAAACTAGTATACAACGCTTCGTTCGCCTTAGTCAAGACATTTGCGCGTTATTTTATTTTTATCTGGTGGAGGCTAGGGGATTCGAACCCCTGACCCCATCCGTGCAAGGGATGTGCTCTCCCAGCTGAGCTAAGCCCCCATGTTTTTGCCAGACTGCTTGCGTATTGCAAGATACGTATACGGAAAGAACGCCTGCACCGGGATTCTGAACAGCTTCAACGGATAATGCATCAGTCTGTAAAACAGATGCAGCCCTCTGTAAACTGCTCTCCTAATCTTACTACCCTTATCCGGGTTCATAATATCCCGAAAGTAAATCCCAACGTTGCCATCGGCAGATTCACACAGGCTCGATTCCGGCAGCCATTTTAGCAAGGCAAACGTGTTTACGCCAAAGAAGCCTTCATCAATTAACTGCTCCCGGCTTATCTCGCCACCAAAACGCCTGGAGAATCGCCGCACAATCGGCAACGCCAACCACATCGGCAGCCAATGCACAAACGGCAGATTTGTAGTGTGATATTCCAACGGCCAAAATTTGTTTGGCGATCCCACTACATAAAACAGACCGCCGGGTTTCAGCAGCCTCCAACACTCCGCCGCAAACCGCTGTCTTTGCTGAGGCGGTATGTGCTCAAAGACTCCCGAGGCCAATACGCCATCGAAAGAGCCATCCTCAAACGGCAGCCTGTCAGTTACCTCGGTCTCCAGAAAAGTCGCGAGATCGGATAACCCATAATCCTCGACTCTCATCCGAGCCGCCGCAAGATACTTGCCGTCCGCATCAACGCCTACAACTTTATGCCCGCAGCGAGCCACGATAACCGCAGAGGTCCCCGTGCCGCAACCGAAATCAAGTATCTCAGCAGGGTCACCGTTGGGAGGATAATGCCGGAAGACCGCTCTCATTGCCCGTTCGACATACTCCACGTTTTCGGTGCGCCTGAGGTCGTTTATGACCCATTGCTCGCCGTTTAATCTGACGAACTCCTGCAGCGTCGGAACTGACAGCACAGTATCCAGGCTCTGGCTGACTTGTCTGTGGTTCCGGCCGTCCCACTGGACACCCTCAACGGACAGTCTCCGTTTATCTCCAAGGTCCTCAATTGATATGGGCATGGGTAAACAGACAAGAAAATGGTGGGCCTAGTTGGATTCGGACCAACGACCTCACCCTTATCAGGGGTGCGCTCTAACCAACTGAGCTATAGGCCCACATATCAAATATCAGCAAAAAAGGGAAGCGACCCGCCTCCCATTGTAAAGGAACGATCTACTTAATGAGCCGACTTTTCAGATGTCGCAAACGGATATCGACATAGACTCACATTCAGCGCGGCCCTCAAGCCGATGCGCAGGATATATTATAAAGACCGGCCGCACCAAAGTCAAGACTCATCAGGCAGAAATCTTATCTCAATTTCAGCAATTTCAGACCTTAAACCGTATGTAGACAACATCGCCATCCTGCACGACATAGTCTTTGCCCTGAAGTTGCACTATGCCCTGTTGTTTGGCTGATTCCCATCCGCCGGCGGCCTCAATTTCTTTGAAATTCGCGACTTCCATCCTGATGAAGCCTCTGGCTAAATCCGAATGAATGGTTCCAGCCGCATCAATTGCCTTTGAGCCTCTCTTTAAGGTCCACGCTCGCACCTCAGGCTCCCCTGCTGTTATGAACGAAATAAGTCCCAAAGCCGCATAGCAAGCCTGGATAAGAACATTGCGGGCAGGCTCGTCAATTCCCAACGATGCAAGAAATTCCGCCTCCTCGTCATCGGATAGCTCCGCTACCTCCATCTCAACTTCCGCGCTTATATCAAAGCACAGCAGATCGGCCTGCGCGCAATAGTTATGAAATTCCTCGGTTACCTCATTTTGCGACCCGATGAATTCTTCTGCTACGTTTAGAACCAGAATCATCGGCTTGAGGGTAAGAAAATCGTAGCCGCGTATGGATTTCTCCTCATCGCCAGTAAACTGCATCTGCTTGAGCGACTTGCCCTGTTCGAGTGAATCCCTCAATCGCTCCAACAGCGCCATCTCAGTCGTAGCCGGCGTCGTAACGCCTTTTTTGACGCCGTGAAGCTGTTTTTCTATTCGTTCAATGCGGTTTTCGACCAGTTGCAGATCAGCTAAAAGCAACTCATCTCCCAAAGTCTGCGCATCTGCGACCGGGTTGGGAGGGTTGCCCTCCAGTGATGTGAAACAGCGCACTACGTGGACAAGCACGTCGACCTGGCGCACATCAGCAAAGAAATCCGAACCAAATCGCGCCCTGGAGTCTTCCTGTGTTATTTTAGCAGCGCCATCTGTGAATTCTATGCTTGCATAAGTCGTCTTTTTGGGTTTATATTGAGCGGACAAATAGTCTATCCGAATATCGGGCACGTGGACCACGCCAACGTGAGCCTCGCCATAATCATCAGTCTTCACCGTGCCCCTTGTCAGAGCGCGAAACAAAGAGGTCTTGCCCGAACCGGGCAGCCCCACTATGCCTATCTTCATCAAAATCCCCTATATAATTTTTGCTGCAGAGCATTGTACCACATTTCTCGACACAGATAGAACAATGATGGCCCTCCTTCGTCTTGTTACTACAAGTCTGGCATCATTCGGTATCGTGTGATAGCATATATAAGCACATCTTAAGCTTCGTGTTATGCCTTGAATTGTCCATTGGCAATCGGCGTGAGTTGTCGTATCAGATGAAAGGGATAACAAAATGAGAATACGAATATTATTATCAACAATAGTTTTAACCGCGCTGTGTTGCGGCTTCAGCCTGCCGGCCCACTCCATTATGCTTGTAAGCAGATCTCAAGAGGTCAGCATCGGCAAGCAAGTCGAAGCCTCGATGATAAAGGAATATGGCGGGCTGAGCAAAGATAAAGCCCTAACCGAGCGCGTTGCCCGGGTTGGAAAGCAGGTAGGGCAAATCTCTCCTAGACAGGATATTACATATACTTATAAAGTAGTCAACTCCGAAGAAGTAAACGCATTTGCAGCACCCGGCGGGCCAATCGTAATTACTCAGCGGTTGGCAAAGATGCTCAAAACCGATGGAGAGTTGGCGTTTGTCCTGGCGCACGAGACCGGCCATATTGCAGCCCAACACGGCAGAAAAGCTATTAATCAGGCCCTCATCGCACAAAACGTGGCTGCTCTGCTCCTGAGAAACTCAGGGGATGCAATGCGCATCGGAGCCAATGTTATGTATACCCTCTACACCAGAGGCTACAGCCGAGACCAGGAATATGAAGCCGATAATTATGGCTATCAGTTGATGACGAAGGCCGGCTACAACGCAGAACAAGGAATTAAAGCCCTGGCAAAGCTAGGGATTAAGCGAACCTCCGGAGTGGACAAATATTTGTCAACCCACCCGGATATTCCGGATCGAATCGATCGAATTGCGAAAATGAGCAATATCCCCGATGATCGCAAAAAAGAACTCATAGATAAGGCTCAGGCAGAAAAGTAATCGGCAGGGCAATATGACTGAAGCAACTTCGCAAACCATTGGCCGCAGATGGATCATCGCTATCGCAGCATTGCTGATCCTGTTGATCGCCGGAATTGCAGTATATCTAAGTATGAGCGCCCCTCTGCGCGAACATCATAAACGTCAAGCTCCGGTCAGACAATCCGATTTGCGCATGCACCCTGACTATTTTGCAGAGGCTTGCAGGGCTGATCGGACAATCTAGCATATATTTAGCGTCAAAAAAGCGCCCCGATGTAACAACTCACTCTTCGTGAGTGATTGTAGTGACTGGTCTGTGTCCCGGCCACACAAACTATGTCATTTCGAACGAAGTGAGAAATCTGCTTTTCCGTAAATCGCGAAAGCTCAAAAGAAGCGAAACCCGGAAATGGGAAGGAAAAAAGCAGATTCCTCGGCTTTCGCCTCGGAATGACAAAATTTGGAGGCTACTCGAGCCCTTTCAATAAACATTCTAACCTCTAACTTCCAACTTCTAACCTCTAAACGGCCTAGTCCGAGACGGAGATCGGACACTACGGACAGGAGTACTCATCATTTGTGAGCAGTTACGCCCCGATTATACAAGTCGAGGCGCTTTTGTTTCTTCTCAGAAGATTTATATTAGAGCTAACTTTATGACCTCGTCGGCGTGTTTTACGAAATGGAATTTCATATCGAGCCGAACGTCTTCGGGGATGTCTTCGAGGTCTTTTTCGTTCTCTTTGGGCAGTATTATGGTTCTTATGCCTGCCCTGTGTGCAGCGAGCACTTTTTCCTTGACTCCTCCGACAGGCAATACCCTGCCCCGCAGAGTTATCTCACCGGTCATGGCAACATCTTTTCTGACCGGCCTGCATGTGATCGCCGAGGCGATTGCCGTTGCAAGTGTAATTCCTGCCGACGGGCCGTCTTTTGGCACTGCGCCTTCGGGCACGTGTATGTGTATGTCCGCGTGCAGGTAGAACTCCTCATCCACGCCGAGCATATTTGCACGAGAGCGCACATAGGTCAGAGCAGCCTGACCGGACTCTCTCATAACATCACCTAGTTGGCCAGTGAGGGTGAGGTTGCCTTTTTCGCCGCGCATAAGCACGACCTCGATTGATACTATGTCACCGCCGAACTCCGTATATACAAGCCCGGTTGCCACTGCAATTTCGTCTTTTTCTCCTGCGCGGCCGTAGCGATGCTTGGGATGCCCAAGATAGGTTCTGATATCTGATTCCTTGACCATGGTCTTTTTGGTGTTCCCTTTGGCCACTTCTCTAGCCACTTTGCGACAGATGCTGGCGATTTCTCGCTCCAGCCCGCGAACTCCCGCCTCGCGAGTGTATTCGCGCACCAGTTTTCTTATCGCGGAATCGTGAATCGCGAGCAATCTTTTGCTCAGACCATTCTCTTTGATTTGCTTTGGAATCAAAAATTCCTTGGCGATGTTCATTTTTTCTTCTTCGATATAGCCGGAGAATCGAATTACTTCCATTCGATCCTTCAGTGCAGGCGGAATGGTCTCGAGCACGTTCGCAGTTGTGATAAACATCACATCGCGCAAATTGAACGGCACATCCAGATAGTGGTCGCCAAAAGAGTCATTCTGCTCAGGATCCAGAGCCTCCAGCAGGGCCGCCGATGGGTCGCCGCGAAAATCAGCTCCGATTTTGTCTATTTCATCGAGCATGAAAACGGGATTTCGCGTATCGACCTGTTTGACTCCCTGGATAATTCGGCCTGGCATAGCTCCTATGTAGGTTCTGCGATGGCCTCTGATCTCGGCCTCGTCCCTGACTCCTCCAAGCGACATTCTGTAGAATTTTCTACCCAGCGCCCTTGCGATTGACTTTCCAATACTGGTCTTGCCTACTCCGGGAGGGCCAACGAAGCAGAGTATAGGGCCTTTGATTTCGCCGGCCAGTTTACGAACAGCCAAAAACTCGACGATTCTTTCCTTAACTTTCGCCAGCCCATAGTGATCCTTGTCGAGCACCCTGGCAGCCTTGTCAACATCCAGCGACTCTTTAGTCTGTTTGCTCCAGGGCAAGGCGATGAGCCAGTCCAGATAGTTGCGAATCACAGTGCCTTCAGGGGATGCGAACATCATCTTGTCTAGTCGATCAAGCTCAGTCATCGCCTTTTCTTCGACTGCCTCAGGCATTTCGGCTGCAACGATTCTGGTCCGGTATTCCTCAAGCTCAGATGACCGACCGTCCCTTTCACCGAGTTCCTGTTGTATGGCCTTGAGCTGCTCACGAAGGATATACTCCCTCTGAGTATCGCCCATTTCTTTTTCGACCCGGCTGCGTATGTTACGCTGGATATTGAGGACTTCTATCTCGCGTTCGAGTATGAGATTGAGCTTTTCCAGCCTCTCTTCGACCGCGATTGCCTCCAGCATCTCCTGCTTGACCTCGGTTCGAAGAGGAAGATGAGGCATTATCATATCCGCAAGCTTGCCGGGATCGTCCACATTAGAGACGGTAATCAGCAGTGCCGGCGGGATAGGATTGCCGCCATGCCCTGCCTGGTTTTGGACAAGCTCATCGAAAAGGGAGGTGACACTTCGCATCAATGCCTCTATGCGAACGCCTGTGGGTCGCGTTTCGGGGAGACGCCTGACGTGCGCCTTAAAAAACGGGTTAGTTTGTGCGAAGCGGGTGATTTTAGCGCGGCTAATGCCCTCCAGAGTCACCCTTACGGTTCCGTCAGGCACGCGCAGCACCTGTACAATCTCAGCGATTGTGCCCACTTTATATATATCATCCGGAGTGGGATCCTCTATGGAGACTTCGCACTGTGTCGCCAGCAGAACAAATCTGTGGCTTTCCAGGGCGAAATCCAAAGCCCGAATCGACTTTTCCCGCCCAAGAAAAAGCGGGAAGAAGATGTTAGGAAAATATACCGTGTCCCTCACCGGCAGAACAGGCAGCACCCTGGGCATCCTGCGACGGGCGGCATTATCCTGTGACAGCGTCTGGAGCCTTTCTGAAATCGCTTGGCTGATATTGGTCATACTAGGACGCTTGTTTAACCTCGCTCAATGTCACGAGCGTAGGATCTTTCTTGGCTAAAATGGTTTCTTCGGTCACGATGCACTTTTTGACGTCTTCTGAAGATGGTATCTCATACATAATGTTGAGCATTACCTCTTCTATGATTGCGCGCAAAGCCCTTGCGCCCATTCCCCTGCCCATTGCTTCAGCGGCAATAGCGTTCAGAGCCTCATCAGTGAAGACGAGATCGACGCCGTCATAGTCGAAAAACTTCTTATATTGCTTAACCAGGGCGTTTTTGGGCTGAGTCAGAATCTGCACCAAGGCGTCCTCATTGAGCGCGTCCAGCGTGGCGACTACCGGCAGCCTGCCGACGAATTCGGGGATAAGGCCAAACTGCAGCAAGTCCTCCGGCAGCACCTGCGCCAGGATGTCTCCCACGGATTTGTCCCGACGGCTTTGGATATCTGCGCGGAAACCCATATTATTGTCAGATACTCGACGCCGAATCACATCATCGAGACCCTCAAATGCGCCACCGCAGATGAACAATACATTGGTAGTATCGATCTGAACATAGTCCTGCTGCGGATGTTTCCTGCCGCCGTGCGGAGGCACGCTGGCGATAGTGCCCTCAAGAATCTTGAGCAGCGCCTGCTGGACCCCTTCTCCGGACACATCACGGGTGATGGAAGGGTTGTCGCTTTTGCGGGTGATTTTGTCTATCTCATCAATATATACGATTCCCCGCTGAGCGTTTTTGACTGTATTCTGAATACTATCCCCGGTATCGGCCACCTGAAGCAGCTTGAGAAGGATATTCTCCACATCCTAGCCCACATAGCCGGCTTCCGTTAGCGAAGTGGCGTCGGCGATTGCGAATGGAACTTTAAGTATCTTCGCAAGAGTCTGAGCGAGCAGAGTCTTGCCTGAACCAGTCGGCCCGATAAGAAGAATGTTGGACTTTTGCAGTTCAACATCGCTCATTTGGGCGTTGACCCTCTTGAAGTGGTTGTAGACAGCCACCGAAAGAGAGCGCTTGGCCTTCTCCTGCCCAACCACATACTGACTCAGGATGCGGTATATTTCTTTGGGTTTCGGTATCGAACCGAAAGCGGACATATCCTCCGGCAGGTCAGCCTCACCGCGCAGAATATCGTTGCAAAGCTCTACGCACTCCAGACAGATGCCCCCGTGGACGCCGACGAGCAGTTTTCTTACCTGATCACGGCCTTTACCACATAGCGAGCAACGTTCTCCGGTACGATCATAACCAATTCGTGCCAAGTCCTACCTCCAGTAAGCAAATCGCGGGTAATGCCTGCAAAGCCCGGCTCCATACGCCGGTCAACTCACTGAGATCAAATACCCTTTATTGCGACCCTGTCAATATCTTGTCGATCAGGCCATACTCCATGCATTCTTCCGGGGACATATAGAAATCTCGGTCAATGTCCTTTTCGATTTTCTCTTTCGGCTGATTGGAGTGTTTAGCCAGCAAGTCGACCAGCAAGGTCTTGTAGCGAAGCACTTCCTTGGCGACAATGCTGATATCCGAAGGAGTGCCTCGAAAACCGGCGCTTCCCTGGTGAATCATTATTCTGGAGTTAGGCAGAGCGCTTCTTTTGCCTTTGGCTCCAGCCGCCAGAAGCACAGCTCCCATACTCATCGCATGGCCTACGCAGGTCGTTGCGACATCGGGCTTGATGATCTGTATTGTGTCGTAAATAGCCAGACCGGCAATGACCGAGCCGCCGGGGCTGTTTATATAGATATCAATGTCGCGGTCAGGGTCTTCTTTCCACAAAAAGAGCAACTGCGCGATGACCAGATTTGCGATATCGTCATCTATTGGAGTGCCAATAAAGATGATACGGTCCTTGAGCAGCCGCGAGTAAATATCATACGCTCGCTCACCGCGCGAGCTTTGTTCTACAACCATAGGAATGAGAGACATAGTGTCCTGAGACTCCTTTCTCACCGGGATAGCGAAATCTCTGCATCGGACAGCCGCGCGCTGACGAGCAGGGATCGGACGCTACCCCACATCTTTAATATTGGAAACGCCCGCCAAAAAATCTAGCACTTTCTTATGCAATATGCGAGATTGAATTTCCTTAGACTGCCCTGCAGAGTCTACAAACGCCTGCACAGTCTCAGGAGGCAGGTTGCGACCCTGCGCCAACAAGGCCACTTCGGCCTCTATGTCGCCGTCTTCGACCTTGATGCCTTCTTTCTCTATTATCTCATACAATACCAGGTTTGCCTTCAACCCTTCCTCAGTTTCCCCGGCATAATCCGCTCGAAGCTGTTCATAATCCTTGCCGATATGGTTCAGATATGCCTCCAGGGTGACTTCCCGTTTTTGGAGAGAATCCATAAGCGCCTCTACGCGCTCATCTACCCTCTCTTCGACCATTGCATCAGGGTAGTCTATTTTGGATACCTCAATCACCTTGTCGATAATCTGCTCTTTCACTTCAGCATCTGCTTTTGCAGTGGCCGAATTTTCCATAAATTCGCGAATCTTGGAGCGCAGTTTGTCGACCGTCTCCAAGACATCGGCCGCGTCGTCATCAGTCGCCTCTTCCTCATTTGCCGGCGTTGCGTATGTACTTTTTACCCATTCATCGTTAAGTTCCGGCAAAATGGGTTCGTGCAACTCCAGCAATTTGTAACGTATCGATTTGGTTATTGGGCCCGACTCTTCATCGGCCATATCGTCCGGGTGCGTTACGGCAGTAGTTTTTTCTTCGCCGACACTCATCCCTTCGAGGTCTTTATCCATTTCCGGGGACGTCTGCCCGACAACTTATACATCTCGAAACGGCTCGGAGTACGGTGATGCTTCGTCCACAGCTTCAATCAATGCGCTGTCACCCACTTTGGCCGGGCGATCTTCGATTTTGTTGTAGGTGGCATGTCGCTTCAGTTGAGCGTTGATCTCGCCTTCAACCATTTCATCTGTGACCTGAGCCATTTTTCGCTCGATATCCAGGCCGGTATAAGGCCCGATTTCGACTTTCGGGGCCAGCGGGACCTTAGCCGTGAATACCAGAGGTGAGCCAAGTTCATAGTCTACAATATCGATCTTGGCAGGAGCCCACGGATCTATATCGGCTTGCTCCAGAGCTTCGAGGTAAGCCGGCTGGATAAGTGTGTCTAGCGCATGTTCTTTGGCGGCTTCGTCGCCGACATATTTCTCAAGAACGACTCTTGGCGCTTTGCCGGGTCTGAAGCCCGGCACTTTTGTCGATTTGGCAAAATCTTTGTATGCCTTGTCGATGGCAGAGTTGACATCATCTACTTCGATTTCGATGCGCAGATCAACCTCGCAAGGTTTGGTCTGTTCCTGCGTAAATTGCATGCTAGTACCCTCAAAAAAAAAGGATACAGGACTCTATCCTATACCCTATCTTCGCAAAACTGGAGCGGGGGACGGGACTCGAACCCGCGACATCCACCTTGGCAAGGTGGCGTTCTACCACTGAACCACCCCCGCATATCCATGTCCTCTAAGCTGTGGTGGGCGAGGCGAGAGTTGAACTCGCACGCCTTTCGGCACTAGCTCCTAAGGCTAGCGTGTCTGCCATTCCACCACTCGCCCATAAAGGGAATGTGGTGGACGATCAGGGACTCGAACCCTGGACCAATGGATTAAGAGTCCACTGCTCTACCAACTGAGCTAATCGTCCACACAATCAACGGGCATATTATACAGACCGCGATTGCTGGCCGTCAAGCAAATCAGATAATTCCGACACAGCCAACGGACAAAAAGATTATAACAAGGCCAGGTTGCGCTGTCAACTAATTTCAGGCCAAGATTTTCGGCGCAGCACATAAATATAAATGTCAGCGCCTCCGCCGTTTGCTCAGCGGAAATTGTCATTGTGAACTTTTTGCCGGTCTGCTTGTGCAAACTGAGGTGCGGTGCTAATATCTTGAAAAGAAAGGCAGGTGGTGAGAGGTGGAAAAATGCGCCCGTTCCAACGACTCGGCGGAATCGCTGGATTGGACGACTTTGAGGAAGAAATATCCCGTGACCCTGACCGACAAACTCGCTTCCCTGCCCGCCGCGCCCGGCTGCTATATGATGAAAAACGCCAGCGGCAAGATCATCTACGTCGGCAAAGCCAAGCTTTTGCGCAGCCGCGTGCGCAGTTATTTTCAAAAAGGCGCCGACCTCACCCGTCGCAAGCGTCGGATGGTATATGAAATTGCAGATCTAGACACCATCGTTACCGACAGCGAACTCGAAGCCCTTATCCTTGAAAGCAACCTCATAAAAAGACATCATCCCACCTACAACGTGCTGCTGCGCGACGACAAAAGCTATCCATATATAGCAGTTACGCTGAGTGAGCAATGGCCGCGAGTGGCATATATGCGCAAACTGCGGATGCAGCCCAGGGAGACAGATAAATATTTCGGGCCATATACGGACAATGAGGCCGTGCGGGAAACTATTCGGCTGATCAGGCGAATATTTCGCATACCTTGTGGCTATAAAGATCCTACGCAATCCCACGGCAGAGCTTGTATGTATTACCACATCAACCAGTGCACCGGCGTCTGTGCGGGCAAAATAACGCATGAGGCATATATGGCGGTAATTAAGGATGTTATGGCATTTTTGGAGGGCAGGCGCGATGAGCTTGTAGATAAGATGCTTGATGAGATGGAGGATGCGGCAGCGAATCTGGAATTTGAGCGTGCGGCGAAGCTGCGTGACCAGATTCAGGCTATTCAGAAGCTGATTGCGCGACAGAAGGTCATCTCCAGCGCCCTGGAGGATCAGGACGTGATTGCGCTCACAACAGACGATGGCAACGCCTGTGCGGAGATGTTCTTTGTGCGCGGCGGCAAACTAATCGGCCAGGAGCACTTTATGCTGTAAAACGTCTCTGATGACGATCTGAGCGAAAGCACCGCGGAGTTTTTCAAACAATACTACAAAAACTCGGCATATATTCCGCGTGAGATATTGCTGAGCACGGATATTGCGGAGCCGGATATCATCGAAAGCTGGCTGCGCGGAAAAAAAGGCTCCAAAGTTACCATCGCTTCTCCGAAACGAGGAGAAAAAAAGCAGTTGGTGGAGATGGCCAGAAAAAATGCGGACCTGGCGCTGAAGCAGTTGCGCTTAAAAATGGCCTCCGATGAAGAAAGAATCAACGAAGAGTTGAAAGACCTGCAGGATGCCATACATTCTCAGGCTCTGCCTCGGCGAATCGAAGCCTACGATATCTCTAACATTCAGGGTTTCTATACCGTGGCTTCTCTGGTAGTATTCGAAAACGGACAGCCGAAAAAATCGCACTATAGAAAGTTCAAAATCACTCGTCCCGAAGGCAAACCCGATGATTATGCCTCCATGAGAGAGGTAATCACGCGCAGGCTGACCGGAACACTGCGGCGAGGAGAGGCATTTTCCGAGCTGCCGGATTTAGTATTGATAGATGGCGGCAAAGGCCAGCTAAACGCCGCGCTGGATTCGATCGCAGATTCCGGGGAGATAATCCCGGCGATAATCGGGCTTGCCAAGCAAAATGAGGAGATATTTCTGCCGACTCAGCCCGATCCCGTGATTTTACCTCGGAACTCTAAAGCCCTGCATTTGGTGCAAAGGATAAGGGACGAGGCTCACAGGTTCGCTATAACATTTCATCGCGCTTCACGAGGCAGGGCGATGAGGATGTCAATACTAAACGACATCCCCGGAATCGGCCCTAAGAGACGGCGGGCGTTGATAAGGCATTTTGGTTCGCTGGAAAAGATTAGGCAGGCAACCGTAGAGGAACTGCAGGCCGCGCCCTCGATGAGCCAACCTGCGGCGCAGGCCGTATTCAGAGCGCTGCATCAGGAGCCTGATAAAGAGTCATAAGGAGCATACGATGACGAATCACCATATATTTGAAGTCAGCAATGGCTGGATTGCATTGGCCGGTCGCGAAGGCGTTTTGACGCGCTCTACGTTGCCGCAAAAAACACGGGATGCTGCATTTGCTTTAATAGAGGCAGGATTAGACGCCGGCAGCATTGAAAACCATAATAACTTTGATGAAGTGTCGAGCAGGCTTACGCGATATTTTGAGGGAATCAAAACGGATTTCTCCGATATCGCGATTGATCTTGGCAAGCCGGGGCAGTTTATAATGGCTGTTCAGAACGTGGCGCGAAAAATTCCCTATGGCACGCTCGTTACTTATGGGGAACTGGCGCGAATGGCAGGTCGAGCCAAAGCAGCCCGCGCTGCAGGCACTGCGATGGCCAAAAATCCTGTCCCTGTCATAGTGCCGTGTCACCGGGTAGTGGCCGCCGGCGGAGCCATAGGAGGCTTTGGCCCCGGTCTGGAGTGGAAGAGGACACTTTTGAGGCTTGAAGGAGTTGATATTTAGTGAAACAGAGCATACTTCGGTGGGCAGCGGGAGTGGCGGCGCTTATTGTCACTATTAGCGTGGCGCGGGTGATGCCTTTTACGCAGATCGAATGGCAGCACCCCTGGCAGGTGATCGTCTTTGTGCCAGCCCTTGCTGTGATAAACGCGATTATCGGCCCGTTCCTGAAGCTGCTGGCTTTGCCGATCAATTGCCTGACATTCGGGCTGTTCAGTTTTATCGTAAACTCCCTGCTTTTCTGGCTGGCAGGAGTGGTGACCGCGATGAGTATGAACGCGGCGGGCGCGCTGTTCGGTTCTGTTATGTATGCCTTTCTCAGCACCGCGATTTGCTGGCCGATCAAGGAGATATGAGCGTGAAGAAACACAAGCAACTGGTCATTGTGACGGGGATGTCTGGCGCGGGAAAGTCGATGGCGGCAAATACGTTTGAGGATTTGAATTTTTACTGCATCGACAATATGCCGCCGGGAGCTTTGCCGGATGTGATCAACTTCTGGAAGCCGCCGGCCCAAACCGAGGACGTGGCCATAATTGTGGACGTTCGCGCAGGGCAGTTTTTCGATCAACTGATACCAATGTGTCGTCAACTGCGAGAAAATCCCGTCGAGCATTTCCAGCCGCCTGTTGTTTTGTTTCTTGACGCCAGCGATGCAGTGCTCGTAAAACGATTCAAGGAAACCCGGCGCAAACATCCGCTTGTGACGAAAGAGCGCGGGATATTGGAGGCAATCACCAAAGAACGCGCTATGCTGGCGGATCTTCGGGAGAATGCGGATAAAACTATCGACACCACCAATTTGGAATCTGAGGGATTGCGCAGGCTGATTAGAGAGTTTTTCGGCCCGTCTCAAAGCCAGGAACGTCTTATGATCGCGGTGCTTTCCTTTGGCTTCAAGCACGGCACCCCGTTGGACGCTGACCTTGTTTTCGATGTGCGTTTCCTTGCCAATCCGTATTGGGTTCCGAAGTTGCGCGACCTCAACGGAACACACGAGGAAGTCTCGCAATATGTCCTGTCTGACCCGCTCACCGAGCCGCTGATGGAAAAACTGTTCGACCTGGTCGAGTTTAGTCTTCCTCAGTATCTGCGCGAAGGCAAGGCCTATTTGACCATTGCCATCGGATGCACAGGAGGCAAACACAGGTCTGTGGTGGTGGCAACCGAACTGGCGCGATTTTTGGACGCCTCCAACTATACTGTCCGCGTTGAACACAGGGACCTTGCTCAGAGGCGAGGATAGGCCGATGCGTGTCAAGGGATTGATGAGCAGCCTTAAATGGCTCTATCCGGGGATGCGAATCAAGCGATGGCTGTTGCTTGTCCCGGTTGGCATGGCCGTCGCATTTGCAGGGGTGGTAATTCTAGCCGGCACGCAGATTATCGATATAGTCGGCCCGCTGTATAACGTGGCCTGGAAATGGCGCGGCATTACGCTCGATGACCCTAATACCAAGCTCATCTTCGGCCTCAGCTTTATCGCGCTTGGGCTGCTGCTGGTGTTTATCAGCCTCCGACAGGTTGTCAGATCGATTACCGGCGTACTCAGCCCGGAGCTTCAGGGCAAACTTGCGGATGTTGTATTCCAGCGCAGATACCTCGCTCAAGGCCAGAGCATTGTAGTCATTGGAGGCGGAACCGGGCTTTCTACGATGCTGCGCGGTCTCAAGCAATATACCAGTAACATCGTGGCCATAGTCACTGTAACCGACGATGGCGGCAGTTCGGGAAGGCTGCAGCGGGAAATGGGAGTGCTGCCACCCGGCGATATCCGAAACTGTCTGGTCGCTCTGGCCGATGCAGAACCTTTGATGACCAAACTCTTTCAATATAGATTCGGAGACAAGGATGAGTTTATAGGTCACTCTTTCGGCAACCTTCTTATAGCGGCGATGACTCAGATCACAGGGGATTTCGAGCGCGCGGTCAAAGAAACCAGCAACATTTTAGCCATCAGAGGCCGCGTTTTGCCTTCTACGATCCAGCAAGTCAGGCTACAGGCGGTCTTCGAAGACGGAACGATGGCGGATGGGGAGACTAATATATCCGAGGCCGGAATCCCTATTAAGCATGTGCTGCTTCAGCCATCCAATGTCAAACCCTTAGAGGAGACTCTTAAGGCCATCGAAACAGCCGACTGCATCGTGCTTGGGCCGGGAAGCGTATATACAAGCATCGTTCCCAATCTGCTGGTGCAGGGCATACCTGAAGCAATAGCCGCCTCTGAGGCCGAGAAGGTCTACGTATGCAATGTGATGACACAGCCCGGAGAGACGGACTGCTTTACTGCGGCTGACCATGTTAAAGCTATGGCGTCCCACAGCGACTTGCGCACGTTTAACTATGTTCTGGTCAATAGAACCGAACCTAACAAGACACTGCTGGATAAATATGCCGAATCCAATCAGTTCTTTGTCGAACCCAACGTTGCCGAGGTGCGGGAGATGGGTTACAGGCCGGTGCTGGGAGATTTCATCAGTCAAACCGACGTAGTCAGACACGACCCGGCGAAGTTGGCTGAGGCAATAGTCAAGTTGATATATTGACGGAGAGGACGAATAGCGTGCCGCCTGTTGACATCATACTCTCCAGCGCATCGCCCCGCAGACGCGAGCTTCTCTCACTTATTTTGAGTGACTATCGAGTCATAGTCAGCGATTTTGACGAGTCGCTGGCGCCTTCGGATCTGACTCCTGATGAACACGTATTGTTCTGTGCCGAGGCGAAGGCTCGCGAGGTGGCATCCAGACATGCCGACAGCCTGATCATAGGAGCGGACACAATTGTTGTGGTTGATCGCGAGATTTTGGGTAAACCGGAAAGTGAGCGGGACGCCGCCCGAATGCTTCGCTGCCTTGGCGGCCGCATCCATGAGGTATATTCCGGGATAGTCGTTAAATGCGGCGATACGGAGTTGCGGGAAGTTGAGTGCACCCAAGTGCAGTTCCGGGAGCTTTCGGAGGATTGCATCGCAAAATATATCGCTACCGGAGAGCCTATGGACAAAGCCGGAGCCTACGCAATACAGGGAAAGGGAGCGATCTTGATCAAGGGAATATCGGGATGTTATTCTAATGTGGTCGGCCTGCCGCTTTACACGCTAAGCACAATGTTAAGCCATTTCGAGGTAGAGCTGATATGCGGATAACTTTGCTAAATAAACCTGCCGCCCTAAAGCTCCTGAAACAAGCGTACTTCATAGGCTGCATGGCAGGATTGATCCCACTTGGTTCCATTGGATCGGTGTCCGCTCAGGTAAATGTCCGCGAAATCGAATACCATAACTGGACAGGCTGCTATGAGATAACCAACCCGGTGGTGCGGCTGGTTGTGGCGCCTCAAATTGGCGGACGGGTTATGGAGTATTCCATCGCAGGTGAGGATGTGTTCTGGCAGCATTCCGGTGAGCTGGGCAAGCTGACCGGTGATGATGTCGGCAGGACGTGGCGAAACTATGGCGGATATAAGGCATGGAATGCGCCGCAGTCTAAATGGAGCACAACAGACCAGGATTATTTCTATGATTCTATGCCGGCGGACATCGAAGTTCTGGCGGATGGTCGCGGCGTAAGGATCACTACCGCGCCCATAAAACATCGCGGGTTTCAGTTCATTCGTGACGTTATACTATCTGAATCCACTTCACGAGTTCGACTGATTGAGCGTTTGCGTAATGTTTCGGACAAGGAAATCGAGTGGAGTATATGGGATGTCACACAGGTAAAAGTGCCGTGCTGGATGGTGTTTCCCGTTAATCCAAAGAGCGCGTTTGAGCCGGGCTGGAGTGTCAAGCATCCTCCCGGCGGCCATATCAAACAGGTGCAGGTTATAAATGACATAGGCATTATGCGCTACGACAATCAAGTGGAGAACTGGGAGACGGACGCGAGGTCGGGATGGATGGCTTATATTAAAGACCGGCTGGCCTACGTGAAACGGTGGTCTACAAGAATTGTGGACGCGACTTACCCTGATGGCGGCTGTGACGCAGCGTTTTATACCTGCCGGACCGATTACGCTGGAGGGTATGCCGAAATGGAAGTGATGGGCCCTATTGTCAAACTCCAGCCCGGAGAAGAGACAGAACTTGTCGAGGACTGGTTCTTGACACGACTCGATGAAAGCGCAAAAGACATCCCCGATGTGCTTATCAAAATGGAGACTTTGCAGGAGCGGGGATTGCTGCCAAGGGGAGTTAAGTTCCGATGACGATGGCGACTCAGGCGCGGTTTATGATAGCCCTGGTTTTGATTATTCTGCCTGTGGGATGCGGCAAATCAGAGATTGCACCCGGCAAAATGTTAGTGGCTGCCAGCATTGCCCCGATATATCACTTCGCACAACAGGTTGGAGGAGATCGCGTTGAGGTTGTTTTGCTGGTTCCGCCCGGCTCTAACCCGCATACTTATCAGATTCAGCCAAATCAGATGAGCGCGCTGAGCAAGGCGTCGGTATTGGCGTTGAATGGAGTCGATCTGGAGTTTTGGGCGGATAAAGCAATCGACGCAGCGCACAATACGACGTTAATCGTCGTACGAACTGCGGACGGGTTGTCAATAATCGAGGAGAGCCACGAAGGCGAACACGGCAATCCGCACGTTTGGCTAGACCCTATAAATGCCATTCATCAAGTGCAGAGTATTCGCGACGCGTTTATAAAATCCGATCCTGCGCACGCCTCGGAATATGAGATCAATGCTGAGCGATATATTGAAAGATTGCGCAAACTCGACTCCGAAATTCGCGCCGAAGTTGCAGGCTTCAGCCATAAAAGTTTTGTGACGTTTCATCCTACGTGGACCTATTTTGCCCAGCGTTATGGCTTGACCCAGGCCGCCGAGATCGAACCGAGTCCGGGCAAAGAGCCATCCCCTAGGGATATAGCGCACGCGATAAAAATGGCGAGAGAAACCAATAGCAGAGCTATCTTTGCCGAGCCGCAAATGTCCCCTAAGGCGGCACACGTAGTAGCGGAGGAGGCAAACGCGAAAGTGCTGCTGCTCGATGCCTTTGGCGCGCCGCCGGATTATGATTACATAGATAATATGCGAACTAACCTGAAACTGATGGCCGAGGCTTTGAAGTGATCAACGGAAATGATCCCCTGATTGAAATCGAAAATGTGACCATCCTGCATAACGGTCTGAAAGTGCTTGACTCGGTGTCGCTGACGGTGAGCAGAGGAGAGTTTACCGCGATTGTCGGGCCGAACGGGTCAGGCAAAAGCACCCTTGTAAAAGCGGTCCTTGGGTTAATTAAGCCCGATTGCGGAAAAATCCGCGTTTTTGGCGTCCCTGTCGATCAACTGCACGGGCAGCGCTCCCGAATCGGGTATGTGCCGCAGATATTTAACATAGACCTCAACTTTCCCATAAGTGTGCTTGAAACGGTTCTGATGGGCACATACGGCAGGATCGGCGTGGGTAAAAGGCCCAAAACCGAGGATAAAGCGGCTGCGATGGCTGCTTTGGAAAAGGTGGGCATTGCCGATCTTAAAGACAGACCATTGGCGCGTCTTTCAGGAGGGCAGAGGCAGAGAGTCTTTATTGCACGCGCTCTTGCCGATCAACCAGAGCTTCTCGTGCTCGATGAGCCTACCACCGGAGTGGATATGACTACCACCGGCAACTTGTATTCATTGCTGCGTGAGCTTAAAAACGATGGCGTGACGATAGTGCTTGTGTCGCACGATGTTGGAGTAGTGGCATCCTATATCGACACGATTGCCTGCTTGAATGTGTCTTTGGTGGCTCACTGCCGGCCCGATGAAGAGGTCTGTTCGCGAGCGTTGACCGATATGTATGGCTCGCATGCCGCTTATTTTCATCATTCAGATACGCCGCATATCGTTGTGGAGGAACATCCCGATGCTTGAGAGCTTTGCGTTTGCATATATGCAGCGTGCCACGGTTGCCGGAGTGCTGGTTGGCGCACTGTGTGCGATTATCGGCGTATATGTCGTGCTCAAAGGGCTGGCGTTTATAGGAGCGGGCATCGCGCACGCATCCTTTGGGGGCGTGGCAATCGGCGTTCTGCTTGGAATCAATCCTATATGGAGCGCCATCGTATTCTGCATTTTGACCGCCTGGGGAATAGGGCTGACATCCCGCAGGAGCTATGTAAAAGAGGACACGGCAGTGGGAGTATTTTTCGCCTCAACTATGGCTCTGGGCATATTGCTTATCGGACTGAAACAGGGCTATCAGGTGGATTTATTCAGTTACCTGTTCGGCAGTATTCTGGCGGTTACAACTCAGGACGTGTGGACGACCGTCGTCATCACGTGCGTTGTATTGACGACTGTGCTCGTGCTGTATAAGGACCTGCTGTTTATCACTTTCGACTCTGAGATGGCCGAAGTGACGGGCGTGCCTGCCGGGAGACTCTACTTTTTGCTGATTACAATGATGGCTCTGACCGTGGTGATGTCGATCAAGGTAGTGGGCATTGTGCTGGTGAGTGCGCTTATAGTCACTCCTGCCGCGGCGGCATATCAACTCACGGAGAAGTTTCGTAATCTGATGATTTTGGCGGTCGCGTTCGGCGTAGGGTCGTGCGTGGTCGGGCTGATGTTATCCGACCTGTTGGGAATCGCATCCGGTGCGACCATCGTTTTGCTCTCGACGGTGATATTCTTTTTGTGCGCGGCGATATCGCCTCAAAGGAGACGCTCGCGACCCGTTACCGAAGAAAAGTAGGCTATCGTTCGACGAACCCGCCCACAAGCGCGGTTCTAAATGCCTTTACCACGATCGGATCAAATTGAGTTCCGGCGCAGGCTTCGAGTTCGGCGAGCGCAGACTCCTGATCCATCGCATCCCTCCACGGCACATCCGAGGTCAGTATGTCAAACGCCTCGGCTGCGCTTATTATTCTGGCTCCCAATGGAATTTGGTCCTCTTTAAGCCCATCCGGGTAGCCTTTTCCATCGTAGCGTTCGTGGTGGTGTTTGATGAGAGGACCTGCGCCCTGCAGGCCGTCGATTTTCTCCAGTATCCTGACGGCAATTGTGGAGTGGCGTTTCATCACGGCAAACTCGTCGTCGGTTAGTTTGCCGAGTTTGTTGAGGATTCTCCGGGAAATCGCTACCTTGCCGACATCGTGAAGCCCGGCCGCATATTTGAGGTCGGTCAACTCTTCGATCGACAGGCTCATCACCTTGCCGATGGCGATGCAGTATCTTGTAACGCGCCTGCTGTGGCCTTCCGCTGTTTTGTCTCGCTGTCCGGCTGCTGCTACCAGCGCCTCGACAGTCTGCTCAAACATATTGCGCAGCCCGCCGCGATCAGTCCGCTCTACGTCCATGTAAACCTCCCGGCTCTACCCCGGCAAGCTCCGGGCACGGCCGATAATATCACCCAATTCCTGAGGGTTCACCGTGCGCATATCCAGGAGGTATGTATCCCTCGTGATCCTTCCGAAGATCGGTGGGTTCCACTCCCGGAAACGCCTACCCAAATCTTCGGCAGATAAGCCCCGACTCTTCAGAGCAACTGAGCGGCTTTCTATGCTCTGACCGGGTAAAGATCCCCCGCCCGTCTCAGATGTGGAGGGCGCTACGTATGCATTCAGGCCGTCGATCTTCAGAGAGTTGATGCGACGCGCCAGTTTTGATGCCTGGGCTGCCACTTCTTCAAGCGGCCTGGCAATTGCCGACAACACCGGTATATCCGCAAAAGGGTCACCTTCGCGATAGATATGCAGCGTTGCCTCCAGTGCGGCAAGGGTCAATTTGTCCACTCGAAGAGCGCGCGCCAGCGGATTGCTTCGGCACTGGTCTATGAACTCAGACTTGCCCGCCAGTATCCCCGTCTGCGACGCTCCGAGAAGTTTATCCCCGCTGAACGTCACCATATCGACGCCGGATTCTATGCTCTCCTGCACAGTCGGTTCGTGCTCCAGCCCATACGGGACCAAATCGACCAAAGCGCCGCTGCCAAGGTCGTCCATAACCGGTATATGCAACTGACTGCCGAGAGCAACGAGTTCGTCCAAAGAGACGTCCTGTGTGAAACCCGTTATCTTGAAGTTGCTGGGATGGCATCTCAATAACAGACCCGGTTCGTTTTGCCAGGCGGCCTGTTGATAGTCCGATATTCGAGTGCGGTTTGTTGTGCCAACCTCTATCAATCTTGCGCCTGCGCGAGCGATAATATCCGGGAGCCTGAAAGACCCGCCTATTTCGACGAGTTGGCCGCGAGATATTACCACATCCATATCCCTTGCAATCGTATTGAGCGCCAACAGCACGGCAGCGGCATTGTTGTTGACCACAAGGGCGTTTTCCGCGCCGGTCAGCTCGACAATCAGCTCTGTTATGTGATCCTGACGGGACCCGCGCTTTCCGGTCTTTATATCTATTTCCAATGTGGAATGCCCGCCCGCTACGGCTTCGATAGCACGTCTGGCGGCGTCAGAGAGCGCAGCGCGGCCAAGTCCTGTGTGAATTATAATGCCGGTCGCGTTGATTGCCCGTGTAAGGGACATTTGCGTGATCCTGCCAAGCTCTCTACCAACGATATCTGCAATCGCGTCAGCATCAGGAGCGCTCTCCCCTCGCGCTATAGATTCGCGTGCGCTGGCAAGGGCTTTTCGCACGTTATCCACAACAACTTTGCGCGAATGCTCCGCTATCAATTCTTTGATGCGGCCAGATCGGACAAGCTCGTCCACCGATGGCAATTTTCTGAATTCTGTATTGTTTTCCACGGTAGGATTATAGGCGCGCTGAGCACTAAAGACAAGTAGCTGCCGGTAAACCGCATATAAATCGGCAGGCATTGCACAGTGATATTCGGCCCGGTTTATATGCACCGAAGGTTAAAATATGTCTTTGAAATTGCCCTTTAAGATGCAGAAGTCTTAAATCCCGGATTTTGATTGACCCTTGCGGCGCGCAAGTAGTATAATATTGATTCGGGTTAACGCCTTTGGGGGAAGCTGTTTAATGTCCCTCTAGCTTTTCGTGTACGTTGCGCGAATGGCGGCCGGACCCCACTAAATTGAGGTGATGACAAAGGCCCATGATCTATCCATCTGCGGACAAACTTGAAAACTGGGGAAGCAAATACTCGTTGGTCGTCTTGGCAGCCAAGCGGGCTAAGCAGATCAAGGGTGGCGCTCCTCCTCTGATCCAGACCACCTCGAGGAACCCTCTGACAATAGCTCTCGAGGAAATCGCTGCAGGCGTAATTCACTGCCAGGTGGCCGACCACGATATTCTTCCGAAGACCAGCCAGGAGACCGAAGTGGCGCAGTTGCTGGCGATTCCTACTCATCCCGTTGATGAGGAAGAAGACAAAGAAGCTGATGCAGAGCCGGTTGCACTTGCCGACGATGCTAAGCCTGCAGAGGACCTTGAAGTCGAGAAAAAGGAAGATGATGTAGATGCGCCGGTTGCCGAGGCCGCTGATGTTAAATCAGAAGCTGAGGAGATTGTCCAGGAAGCTCAGGCTCATGAGACTGAACCGGAGCCTGTCAAACCAAAGCGAACACGTAAAAAGAAAGCCGAACCTGAAGCCCAGGCCGATGATGCCGAGCCAAAGGCCGAAGAGGAAAGCCAGGAAGCCCAGACCCCTGAACCCGAAGCAGAGCCTGCCAAGCCAAAGCGAACTCGGAAAAAGAAAGCGGAGACTGAGGCGGAAGCTGCCGATGAGGTCGAAGCTAAAAAGGAATCAGCAGAATAATAATCAGCAAACGATGCGCATAGCGGTCGCATAGAGCGATTTATTTTCGCGCCCTGCACGGCACATATAAAGCAACAGCGTATATCTGTCTTGCCGGGCAATCAAATATCATAAAAATTAACTATCGACGGAAGGCGCGGCTTTCCGTCGTTTAACTCCGAATATGGCAAACGTATCAGATTACTACGAAACACTCGGCGTCGATAGAGACGCAAGCCAAAGCGCCATCAAGTCGGCATATCGCCGTCTTGCACGCCAGCATCACCCGGATGTAAACCCCGACGATCATACATCTGAGCTTCGCTTCAAGGAGATAAACGAAGCCTATCAGGTGCTTTCCGATCCTGAAAAACGCGAAATGTATGATCGCTACGGCCATGAAGGTCTGGATTCTACCTTTGGAACGAATCCGGGATATGCTGATTTTGGCGGACTGGGTGATATATTTGACATATTCTTTGGAGCCGGAGAGGCGCGATCGGGTCGTGGTCGATCCAGGTCTGAGCGCGGGCAGGACTTGCGCTACGATGTAACTATGACCCTCGAACAGGCCTACCACGGCATGGATTCCACCTTTACATTAACCCGGCAGGAAAAATGTGACGTTTGCTCCGGACTTGGAGCCGACCCTGCCAGCCAGCCTCAAAATTGCAGCACGTGCAACGGCACAGGCCAGGTGCGACAACAACAGAATACTATCTTTGGCACGCAGATACGCATCATTGCATGCCCTAAATGTCACGGTGAAGGAGTTACGGAGAGCATACCGTGTGCAAAGTGCAACGGACAGGGACGCTTTACGCAAACCTCCGAAAAG
Source organism: Armatimonadota bacterium (assembly GCA_012522575.1). Classification (GTDB taxonomy): domain Bacteria; phylum Armatimonadota; class UBA5829; order UBA5829; family UBA5829; genus DTKD01. The sequence goes on from JAAYKE010000044.1 coordinate 23,555, forward strand.
ACCGTGCATATCCCGCCGGGAATGGATACGGGAATGCGTATGAGGCTTGCCGGAGAGGGAGGCGCCGGGCTTAAAGGCGGCCCGTCAGGGGATCTATATATTTTTTCTCACGTCCAGCAACACGATATTTTTGAGCGCAAAGGAAATGATTTGTGGTGCAATGTGCCAGTCAGCTTCCCGTTGGCCGCGCTTGGTGGCGTCATTGATGTGAAAACTATTGATGGATCGGAGAAACTCAACGTTGCGGCGGGCAGTCAATCGGGGGAAATCTATACCCTAAGACATAAAGGAATGCCCGACCCTAATCACGGCGGATTTGGCGATCTAAATGTCGTGCTCAAAATTGTTACCCCAACCAACCTCACCGAGGATCAGAAAGCATTGTTGAAGCAATTTGCCGAACTGCGCGGCGAGGAAATCAACGAAGCCCACGAAAAAGGATTCTTCGAGCGCGTTAAAGACGCGTTCAGCTCGCTATGAGATGGGTCGAAATATCCATTGAAGCTACCGATGCATCGGTAGACGCCGTAGTAGATATTCTAACCGACGCCGGCTCCGGAGGGGCTGTCATCGGCTCAAGTCCTGGTACTGCCTCTTGCAACCCCGCTCGTGTGACCAGTTATTTACCGGTCGATGACAGGCTGGAAACAAGGCTGAACTCCATCCGCGATAGAATTGCGCTGCTGCCCTCTTTGGGATTGAATCTACGCTCTGAGGAAATCTCGGTCGTATGGCTCGAAGATCAAGACTGGGCGACTGTCTGGAAGCAGCACTTCAAACCCGTACGCGCCGGCAGGGTGATTGTAAAGCCTACGTGGGAGGAATGCGACGCCGGAGAGAACGATATAGTAGTTGAGATTGATCCCGGAATGGCTTTCGGCACTGGATATCATCCCACCACTCAACTTTGCCTGCTCGCACTTCAGGACTACGTCAAAGTCGGCGACGTGGTGCTGGATATGGGAACCGGATCCGCAGTGCTGGCAATCACATCGGCCAGGCTTGGCGCAAAGAAAGTCGTTGCTCTGGATATCGACAGCGTTGCAGTTGAGGTCGCGACAGATAATATCAAGCAAGCCCAACTCAACGACATAGTGGAAATCGGCAGAGCGGACTCCCCGCTGGCCTTTGATGGCAAAGCGGATTTGATCGTAGCCAACATAATCGCCAAAGCGCTTATAGAAATGGCTCCTGAGCTTGCGGCCAGAATGAAAGCCAACGGCCTGTTGATAGCATCGGGGATTGTGCTTGAACGAGCGGATAGCGTGCGCATCGCATTTCGCGAGGCAGGTATCAACGTTTTTGAAGAGCGCATCGATGGGGACTGGGTTGCGATGATCGGCCGGCTGGAGGGATAAATTGGCCGACCACCGCAGATTCTTCATAAACCCTGACCAGATAGTAGCCGACGAGGTGACCATAGAAGGCAGCGTCGCTCGACAGATCAGCAGGGTGCTGCGCCTCAAACCCGCAGATAACATAACACTGCTGGATGGAGTCGGCGGCGTGTATTATGCGCAGATAGTCGAAATATCCGCACAATCCGTGTTGGCCACGATTATCGACAGACAAACCGCAATCAATGAGCCATCGCTGCGCCTTGTGCTGGCCTCGTGCATTCCCAAAAGCGATCGAATTGAGTATATCGTTCAAAAGTGCACCGAACTGGGAATATCTGAAATGGCTCTCGTTCAATCCCAACGAACCGTGGTCAGACTTGATGAGTCAGGCCAGGAAAAAAGGCTGGTTCGTCTGCGCAAAATTGCCGCCGAAGCTGCGGAACAGTGTGGGAGATCAATTGTTCCAAAATTGCGGGGAGTGATCGACTTTGCAGAACTTATTCAGAGCATCGGCAGTTATGATCTTTCGATTATTGCCTGGGAAGACGAGGCGCGGCAGACGACATTGAGAGATGTTTTGCGCTTAAACAGGCAGGCGAAGTCGGCGCTGCTGATCATCGGCCCGGAAGGCGGATTGACGCACGATGAAGTTGAAGCGTCGGTATCAGCCGGAGCCGTGTCGGTATCGTTTGGTGATCGCATTTTGCGAACGGACACGGCAGCCATTGCGGGTTGTGCGGCTGTGATGTATGAACTTGAAGGTCAACTATAAGTGTATGTGGAAGGTTTTCTTGGCTGATGTCGAGACAAACCGGGACAGTAAACTATTATGCCTGATAAAATCGCCCTTGGACTAAAACAACTTCGAGTAACGGACAATCTGGACAAACTCCTCGAAGTGCTGCCGCCAAAGATAAGAAAGAGCATCGAGGAACAGGAAGATATCGATGATCTCCTTGAGATCGTGATGGATCTCGGGCGTGAGCCGGAGGTTCGATTTCCCCTGCGGGTGATTCAATTGTCTGACCAGCCAATAAAGGCCGACGATTTGACCTATGTAGTAGAGCGTGTAGGCTCATTCGGCGCAGATAACAGGGCGGGCATCGAGAGGACTCTGCATCGCATCTCCGCAATTCGAAACCGACAGGGCAGAATCGTCGGGCTTACTTGTCGCATAGGACGCGCGGTATATGGAACCATCGACATTATTCGTGATGTCGTTGAGGGCGGCAGAAGCATTCTTATGCTCGGCAGGCCGGGTGTGGGAAAGACCACCAAGTTGCGCGAAGTGGCCAGAATTCTATCCGATGAGTTCAAAAAGAGGGTAATCATCGTAGATACGTCCAATGAAATAGCCGGAGACGGAGATATTCCCCACCCTGCTATCGGACATGCGCGCAGAATGCAGGTAGTTACTCCCGATCAACAACACGCGGTGATGATCGAGGCCGTGGAAAACCACATGCCCGAGGTCATAGTAATCGATGAAATCGGCACGGAAGCCGAGGCGTTCGCTGCAAGAACGATAGCCGAGCGCGGAGTTATGCTGGTGGCGACCGCTCATGGCAATTCGTTGGAAAATCTTATGGTGAACCCGACTTTGGCGGACCTGGTCGGCGGGATACAGGCGGTCACGCTCTCCGATGAAGAGGCCAGACGCAGGGGTACGCAGAAAACCGTCCTTGAAAGAAAAGCTCCTCCCACTTTTGATGTGCTAATTGAAATAATAGAGATGGACAAGCTGGCGATACATCACGACGTGGCTAACATAGTGGATAAGATGCTGCGAGGCGCGCCGCCGCGTCCTGAAATTCGTGTGCGAAACGTGCAGGGTGAAGTGGAAGTGGTGCAGACTACCGATCTTGCATCGCACGCAACCGCCGAAACTTTCGGCATCGCGCATCAAATGGATACATCCGGAGCTGCCCCGCTGCCCGCTATCGTTAAGATATTTCCGTATGGCGTCAGCAGAAGCCGACTGGAACGGGCGCTGCGTGAGCTTCGGGTGCCGGGCTATATAAGCAAGGAACTCGGTGAAGCAAATGCGGTCATCGCGCTGAAAGTCCATGAGCGAAAGAATCTGAGCGTGCTGCAGGATGCCAAGAAACGAGGGCTGCCTGTCTACGTGATAAAAAGCAACACCTATGCTCAGATCGCAAGCGTGGTGCGAGACATCTTCAACCTTGGGGAATCAAACGAGGAGCAGGCTGCAATATCGGCTGCCGAAGATGCGATCGCCAAAGTGTTGGAGACCGGCGACGCCCAGGAGCTCTTGCCGCAGACGAGCTATATGAGAAGGCTGCAACACCAATTGGCGGAAAAGTTTGATCTGATCTCCGAAAGCATAGGCACAGAACCATATCGTAGAGTGAGAATCTTCAGGCCATGACCTCAGCTTTGGGATTCTTTGTGACCATAGAAGGCATAGAAGGGTCTGGCAAGAGCGCTCTTGCCAATGCGCTGCAGCATCGCCTGACATCATCGTGCAGCAGGGTGCTGGTGACCCGCGAACCGGGCGGAACTGCAATCGGTGATGTTGTGAGACGGATTCTGCTGGATTGCAAAGAGGTCTCGGATCGCGCAGAGCTATTGCTGTTTGAGGCTGCACGTGCGCAACATATAGAAGAAATTATCAAACCGGCGTTGGGGCGCGGGGATTTGGTGATATGCGATAGATATATCGACTCAACAATCGCATATCAAGGTTACGGCAGAGGCATCGATTTCGCAATAATCGAAAGGGTAAATAATTTTGCTACTAAATGCATGATGCCGAACCTTACCATACTTTTGGATCTGCCTGTGCAGGTCGGTTTGGCGAGACAAACGAAGGTAGACAGAATCTCCGCTCAGGGACTTGAATTTCACGAATCCGTGCGGCGCGGATATCTCGACCTTGCCGAGGCTGACCCTGAAAGATTTGTCATTATCAATGCTGCCCGCAGCTTCGAAGAGGTTCTCGACGAGGCGGCTGAAATCATTGCTACGAAAGCAAAGGTGAAACTATGAAACTGGTAATTGCTATCGTTCACGAAAGAGATAAGCACAAGGTGAGTGACGCTTTGCTGCAAGCCGGGCACAAGTTCACTATCGTTGCCAGCACCGGCGGGTTTCTAAGAGATGGAAATGTCACATTTCTGGCCGGAACCAACGATGAGGATGTGGACAGCGTTATCGAAATCGTGCGCAAATGGTGCTCATCCAGAGAACAATACATCACTCAACCTATGCCCGATGCCATTGCACCCGCAGGAGCCGTTTTGAACCCGGTCAAAGTGGGAGTTGGCGGTGCGATTATCTTCGTGGTGGATGTAGAGAAATACGAACGTGTCTAACAGTTCAGGTTTTGATCGGATAATTGGACAAAGATTGGCTAAATGCATTTTGCTAAAAGCAATGCGCGATGGTCGAATAGCTCACGCCTATCTTTTTTTGGGCTTGCAAGGCACGGGCAAACTTACGACTGCGCTTGAATTTGGAAAGACCCTCAACTGCGAGTCCCCTACCGATATCGGTTCTTGTGGCAAATGCGCCGTTTGTATGTGGATAGAGCACGGCAACTTCCCTGATATGCGTGTCTGGTCACCCAAGGGTCAGGATACGACCATCGACAGTATGCGGGAAATGCGCGATCTGGCTTCCTTTAGACCTGCTCGCGGCAAGTGGGTTGTAAATATCATCGAGCAAGGGGATACGTTAAACGAGGACTCTGCTAATTGCATTCTCAAATTGCTCGAAGAGCCTCCCGAATATGTCGTCAATATTCTTCTATATCGGAATGCTGCTAGCGTGCTGCCCACTATACGATCTCGATGCCAACTCGTTCGGTTCCATCAGGTGAGCGCCGAAGAATTGGCCGGACACTTGGTTAAGGACTACGGCGCAAGCCCTCAGGAGGCCGAAGTTGTCTCGGTATATGCACAAGGTCGACCCGGGCTGGCTATAACCCTTCTTGACGATAAAGATTTTGCGCAGAATCGAGAGACTGTCTCGATGGTCGCAGAAAAAGCCGGCCAGGGCAATATCTGGCAGGCGTTGGGATTGGCCGAGGCTCTGCGCAAGGGTGACTCGTCGGATACGACAGACGACAGCGATGAAAAAGACACCAAATTTGCCTCTTCTGCAAAGGGAACAAGAGAGACGACAAATGAGTCACTGGAGATGCTTCTGGTGTGGTATAGAGACCTTTTGGCGACCAAGCTTATGGGAGATAACGCAATTATCGTCAATTCAGACAAGCGGCATATCCTGCAAGACCAGGCGGCTCGATATCCTCACGCAGGGCCGCTGTTGCTGAGGATTGGCGAGATACAGCAAGCCAGACAGAGGCTGCGCGGCAACGCAAACCCGCAGATGGTCACAGAACTTTTGATGATGCGTCTGGCATTGTAGTGCGCCGGGTAATTTCGCGGTAGCTAAATAGATACTGGGTGGCGCGCAACGCACCACCCAGTCAACTGAAAGGTTTCAGGCCACTAAATATCTAGTTAAGTCTTCAATGAGCCGCCATCCGCAGCCTGCGGATTTTCATCAGCATAAACAGGATTGCGCTTCCGAAGATAGCCAGAAAGACTGATGTTGATTCCGGCAGAATCTGCGTATCCACAACGATGGAGTCAATAATCGCTCCTCGATCGCCGGTTGTTATGTCGATTCCCGCCAGCGTCTGACCCGGATCCAGGCGGAACAGCGCTTGATAGACCATCCATCCGGTATCAACTTGCTCCCACGATCCGGTTTCCTCAACAAAGTCTCGATAATACCAGCCATTATCGATCAGCCTCGGAGTAGACTCGGTGACGCCATCGCCGCTCACACTGCGAATGTTTATGGTAGGTATTTCCGCCATGCCAACGTGATATTTAACCTGCACCCAGATATCCATGCCGTTGAGACCGGCGTTAGGGTCGTCCAGGGTGAGTGTGATAGTGCCGCCAGGGCCCATATCCCAGAGGTTGCGCGCTGATCCAAACGCATCTTCGGACCACTCGCCACCATCAATAAACCCGGCGCCGCCGTTGGCTACATCGACTACCGCTGTACCGGTTACATTGCCTATAACCGAATCAGCAGAATAACCGTCCTGCCCGATCGGGTTGGCCCAATCATTCCAAAAATAGGTAGCCGTAGCCGGAAGCCCACGGTTCCAGTAGGGATAGAACACGCCGTCTTCATCAGGATTCGGATCGTAATATTGCGCCGCCGCCTGAGTTACTGGCACTGCAACCAGAACTACAACCAACAGCAATGTTATTAATGCTAGCCCCAATGACTTCAGCATACAATACCTCCACTCCCATCCACGCTAGCTAATGCAACCGGCGGAGATATGCCATCTACCAAAATATTCCACCGACATTGCCAGCACGTACAACATATATTTAGCTAACACGTCCGCATTTCACGATCCGAACCGTGCCGCTCTGCATTTTGAATATGCCGGATTGCCCAATCTGATATTTTTATTACATCTGATTGTATTATGCACCCTTCGACATAAATAGTCAACCTGGTAATAATACCGGCACTTAGCGTTTCGTATCTTATTTGATGCCCACACCCTCGCTATTCAGGATCACCGACTACATACCAGTTCCAGAACATCACCAGATAGTCGCTGTTATCGGTGATGCCGTCTCCGGTTATATCACCGGCAAGGCTATTACACCACGACGAACGCAGCAGCATGTAATCTAGGGCGTTAACTGCGTTGTCACCCATCGGCTTGCCCGGAGTTGCCAGGTCGCCTCCGCGCAGTACTGATCCGCAGTCGTCGGTAAAGTTAGCAACAAACTGACCCTTTTCCGCGGTAAAGTAAGCAA
>JAAYKE010000045.1 GCA_012522575.1 Armatimonadota bacterium
CGCCGGTAATGCGGACTCTGTTCTGCTCGGCCTCAAGAGCATCGACGCGGGCGGACAGAGCCGCTACGTCTCTCTTGAGAGCGTCAACATCGACGCCCAGCGCTGCCAGCTCATCGCGGAACTCGTCAACGAGCTTCTTGATGGCGTTGACATCGTCCTTGTTGGCCAGGTTGCTAAGATCCTGAGCATCTGCGGTCTTGATGCCAGCAATAGCCTGCTGAAGCTCGGCCTTGGTTGCGTAGTTGCTGAGATCCACGTCGCTGATAAGGGGCAGAAGTCTGGCGATAGCCGTCGCGAATTCGTAGCGGCTCATCGCACGTCGTCCACCGAACGTTCCGTCGGGATATCCGATGATGATCCCGTCCTGTTGCAGTTGGTTAACTGAATCATACGCCCAGTGATCTGTTGGCACGTCATTGAAAGGACCCTGCGCGAAAGCCGGAGCCGCGAGCAGAGCAAATACAACGACGAGCAGATATACTGTCTTTCTCATGGTAAATCCTCCTTGAAATTTAGGAAACATCGACAGGAGGATATCTGTTATCGCATAGATTGATTTGATCAGTCACCTTGTTACCTGACCTGACAACCCAAACGACAAGCAGTCTCCGCCTGCCTATGCCATCACGGCGCAGCACTCACGAGCGTTCTCAAGGATTGCACCTCCCTTCTTGCCCGCGCTGCCATCTGTGTGATAGCCTGCTGATTCACGGAAGTTTAGCACAGCCATAAATCCGTGTCAATACCTCCAGACGGGTTATTCCCCGTAATATTACCTATTTGCCATCTTTATTTGGCATCCTATTGTTCGCTGCAATTCTATTCGCAACTCAAAAACGCCAAAATGAGCATGGGCTGCGCTATATTCAGTAAGTTATTTTCCCAGTATGTTAAGCGCGCCAAACGCGACAAGCGCCAACTGAGCACGCAAAATTATTTTTAATCCGTATTATTATCGGCAAAATATCTCTCGGCCAGTATCACAGCCACATAATCATCGCAGGGAGTCGAAGGGGTTTGAAAGGAAATGGGGATCAATCTGCGCAAACCTTTTGGAGCGTTTTCCTGAAAATATCTTTTGCGGGCCAAAACGGAGGTCATCTTTTCGTCGACTACCTCCACGCGCATACCAAGGCTGCCGGCCAGGTCAGCAACGGGTTTAGATGTAGTGCCATCGCCGAGTATGATCGTATCCGGCGAAAAGCGCGAAGCAAGATCGGAGAGCACGGCAGGGAGTGATTGTGTATCTACTACTGCGCGATGAAGGACCCGTATGTCGTCCGCTTTTGAAACAACGGCAACGCCGCATTTGCACTTTCCCGGATCGATAGCCAGCACGACCCGCGCATTCGAATCACGGCCATCCCGCACGATCTGCCTCCTGCCTATTGCGCTTTCTCTAATCTGATCTCGACGTTGCCAATGTTTAATGAATCCGACGGGCGAATGCTCTCTTTAGCGTAGACTGTCGCGTTCACTTCGCTGCCGAGCTTTTGTATGCGCGTGACAATCTCCAACAGCACGTCCATCTGCGCAGTGCGGTCGGAGCCTAGAAAGTCACGTGGATCCTGCCCATAAACAGGCACAACGCCCGCTGACGCCGCGGCTTTCGCAAGCTCTTTTTGCATAAAATCGCTCAACTCCAGCAGCAATTGACCCTGCGATTCTTTTCCGTTTAATTTGACCGAGGCGATTTCGTCGCCGATTTTATAGACCTCGCGATTGTGGTAGACCCGCATTTCCACCGCGACCTGCGCGCCCTGCAAGGTGTTCATAGCGCTTACCACCTGAACCAGCGCATCGGAGCCGGTGGCGGCAATGCGTTTGACCGCGATATCAATGCACTCGGATTCATCATCAAGCGGTTCCTGATTATCCGGGTCTGGCCAATAGATCAAAGCGACAGCCCTGCCATTTGGACCTATCCTTGCTCGTCGCGCCTGGGCTTTTTGGCTTGCCCGGTCGAGCAGGGAAATGACATCCCCTCGAAGAGCGAACGGCGTTTGATCGAACCGGATAATATTTCGAGCCAGTTCGTCACCCCTCCGGACGGCTATATCCCCTATTCTCAGCCTGACCGCCATCAGCGTGCCGATATCACCCAAGGTAGCGGCGACCTCGGCTTCGGCAAGCTGGCCCGTGGTTTCGCGCAGTTTTGCCTCGGTAGCTCCAAGCCGAGCCTCAGTATCCATCAACTGCTGCTGCGCCTCCACCAGCTTCGATTGAGCCAGCCGCAACGCCTGATTTGCGTTATCAAGCTGAATCAGCATCAGTTTCAGTTCGTCTTTGCGCAGCGCAAGTTCGGTTTCGGCTATTTCCTGTGTTCGACGCAGATCAGTGAGTTCTTTCTGCCTTTTGTCGATTTCACGCCGTAGGCCATCGACCTTCTGCCTGGCAACATCGCGCTCTTTTTTTGCAAAGGCGGCCTCGTTGAAAGCTTTCTTGAGTTCACCCTGCTGTTTGGAGACTTGTTGTCTAAGCTCTTTGCTGCGTGAAGCGAGGCGCGTGTTCTCATTCGCCAGCAATCGCCCTTTTTTCAGAATTTGGCCATATTGAAAGAAGCCCTTTCTGAATTCGCTGTTCATTGACAGCGCACCGCCCAACACCAGCGCGGAAATAATCATGCCGGTGATTGTGGTGACCACAATAGCGGTATAACGCGGTCGGAGTCCAAACAGCGTAAGCCGTTTCTTGCCCATTCTTCGGCCCAGTATGTCCCCAAAATAGGCAATGAACCCCGAGACCAGTATAAGTGCGATTACAAATAGTGTTGTATAAGCCATCTCAAATCATTTCGCCGCTCTTACGAGCAGAATTGACGCCGCCGCCACGCCGACCATCAGAGGCGCAAATGCGCCAACCACAGGCCAGACCGTACCCTGAATCGCCAGCGACCACGTGTATCGTCCCAGTATCCAATATAAAAATATGACCAGAATGCTCATACCCATACCCACAGAAGACGAACTTCTGTGCGGGCGGATGCCCAGCGGCGCGGCAAGCAGCGCAAATACCAGGCTCGTCAACGGAACCGCAATTTTGTTCCACATCTCAACATCGAGCCGTCTGATTTGATCCAACTGGCGATCCGGATATTGTTTCAGACTGCGCACTACGGCGTTCAACTGTGTGAAGCTCATCTGTTCGGCCTTCAGGTTTTGATATGCCGAAAGATCGTCAGGCGTCTTTTTCATCTCGATTTCCCTGGTCTGCGTATTCTCAAAGGTCGTAGTCGCCATCGACCGCGGCTCCCTTGGATCCATCAACTGAGTGAAGCCGTCGTAGAGCTTCCAACGATATCGATTGGACGGGTCCTTGATCCCGGCCCATTCCGCTCGATCGGCATACACAAGCAGCGCAGGCCGATTCTTATAAAATTGTATAACCGAAACGTTGCGAAGTATGCCTTTGTCTTTATCCATTCCGCCCTCAACGATAATCCTGGAACTGGTGTCAGGGTCCTCGAAAGTAAACGGCGTATCGCTTATCGCCACTTGTTTAAGCAGCGCGGCCTGTATTGCCAGGCTGCGGCTGCTGGCTACCGGAGCCACAACCTCGTTGAGCAACAGCGAGATACCGCTGACCACCAGCCCAAACAGCAGGATCGGCACAGACAACCTGTAAAAACTTATGCCTCCGGCGAATAGAGCCACAACCTCGCTTTCCCCGGACAGCCTCCCGACGCCAATCAGCACCGCCAGCAACGTAGACATAGGCAGCGTCCAAAAGACTATCGACGGCAGCGAATAGATGACTATTTCAAGGGCCATCAAAAGCGGCATACCGTTCATCAGCCACTCTGTCAGCTTAAGCAGCACCGAGCCAGCGAAAAACACCGATGAAAATGCCGCCACTCCAAAAATAAACGGCCCTGTCAGCTCACGTAACACCTGTCTGTCGACCAGTTTCATGAGCGCCTCACATCTCGAATCTTTCGCCGAGATAGAACTTGCGCGCTATTGGATCATTCGGCAGTTTCGAGGATTCCCCGGAGGTCTTTATTTCGCCTTCGGACATTATATATGCCCGGTCGGTGATTGCAAGGGTCTCTCGCACGTTGTGATCTGTGATCACTATGCCTATTCCCTTGTTCTTCAGTTTTCTGACGAGGTCCTGTATATCGCCAATCGCTATAGGGTCGACTCCCGTAAACGGCTCATCGAGCAGAATCAATTTGGGATTGGTTGCCAGCGCACGAGCAATTTCCACTCTGCGTCGTTCCCCTCCCGACAACACCTGCCCTTTTTGGTTGCGCAGCTTGACGAGGCCGAACTCCTCCAGCAGCTCATCGGTGCGCGCCGCTCGATCCCTTCGAGATATCCCATTCATCTCCTGCACAAGCAGCAGGTTCTCCGCCACGGTCAGTTTGCGGAAAATCGATGGCTCCTGTGCGAGATAGCCGAGTCCGAGACGAGCGCGCCGATACATAGGCTTTGTTGTGATATCCTTATCCTGCAGCAGCACCCTTCCATCGTCCGGTCTGACTAGGCCAACCATCATATAGAAGGTGGTGGTCTTGCCCGCGCCGTTTGGCCCAAGCAAACCCACTATTTCTCCGGTGACAAGTCCCAGGCTTACGTCATTTACTACACGACGACCTTTATACACTTTGACCAGATTTTTGATTTCAAGCTTCATGCCGATTTACAGACTCTCAGGTTAACAGCTCGATCTTTGCCGCTTAGTCAGTCTCCTGCCTGGATTTTGGAGTCGCCGTTATGGTGCTCAAGCCGGATGTGCTCTCCACGCGAAACCGATACTGATTATCTCCGACATCCGGGTTAAGATATATGACCGCCTTATCCCCGGCCATGACCGCAGGGGTCGAAAAAATTGCGGGATTCTCGTGGGTAATCTTTACGTTCCCCAACAGGTCTGCGGTCTGCGCTTCGCCGTTGAAAGTTGCTGAGTCTGCGGTAGCGATTGTTTTGGTGGTCGATCCGTTCTCATCGGTAATGGAATAGAGCATTTTGACAGGGCCGGTAAGTTCAGCGGTCTGAATCGACATACCCGACTTGGCTTTAGGCGCGGTTGTAATCACAATTTTTTCTGCGTCGGCTTCGAGGACGGTTTTGGTGACCGGGTCGTTTCTGGAAAGATGCGCTTTTCCGACCGCCTCAAATCTGTTATCGCTGCCCATGATGGTCTTTGCTTCCAGACGGAATGATCCATCCCTGGATTGCACCTTTGTTGTTGCGCTCCCTGCAGTCGGCTTTGTCGCCGCCGCAAATGCCGAGGTTGCCAGCAGACATATTACAATCACCGTAACAAGGGCTATCCTCATCTATTTCTCCAGTCCTTTGCCTGAGCTGAGTAGTGTATAATTCTTAAGAGACGTATCTGCTACGAACGCGGCTGCTTCTGCAGTTCCGGCTGCGGAGGTGATTTTCACGCCTCCATTGCCGGTGACCTTATTTGTTTTAGCGTCCCACTTGATCCATGCGGCTTTCACCACCGTGTCCCGTTCGATGGACTTGAGGGTCACCCCGCCGGTCGCAGTTACCGCGCGTTTTGCGGTATCCACCATCGCTTTTGATGCGGATATGCTCGCAGCTAACTTGCCATTTTCGTATAGGCTGGCCGAAAAGTCAATAAGACTCCCTACCTGCGTGATCTCGTTAAAATCGGCAGACCTGGCCGATGCCGTCATCTGGGAGCCACTTTTCTCCGCCCAACGCAAAGTTACTCCGCTCTGAGTTATCTCCAGCTTTGGCCCTTCGAGGACGGGTTCTTCGGCTTGTTGAGGCTCGTCTTTTGGTTGCGGCTTGGAATTGTTATCGACGAACAGCGGAGCCGGTTTGGGCGTCGGCCTGGCGCGCCTGGGCTTCGCACATCCATTTAATAAAACTAATGTGCAGCAGATCGCCAGCAAAAACAGCCTAAACCCGGAGTCAGAAATGGATCGCATACCAACTTTCTTGACGATGGTGATATGGAAGAGTTGCCCATCCGCAACATGAACAGCCAAAGTTTAACACAAAGCAGAAGAAACAGACAATACAACCGGCCAAAGGAAAATGTGGTATCGCTGCCGAAGTTTTTTGTGGAGGGGATCTATGTTCGACTATATTATTCGAAACACGATGGTATTGGATGGCAGCGGAAAAGAGGCTTTTGCTGCCGATGTTGCTATTTCAGATGGAAAAATTGCCGCATGCGGCGTAGTTGATGGGTCTGCGGAGCGCATAATTGACGGGTCGGGGCTGATGCTGGCTCCCGGTTTCATAGATATGCACTCACATACCGATTCTAGCCTGTTTGTCGATCCCAGGGCGGAAAGCAAAATCACCCAGGGAGTGACGCTTGAAGTGAGCGGCAACTGCGGCTCTTCATCTGCTCCGGTGATGGACGAACCGGGTCGTGCGTATCTGGAAAACTGGCGCAAAAAGCACGACATCGACGATGACTGGGTAACGATGGGCGATTTTTTGAGCGCGCTGGAGAGTCGACCCATTGGGATCAATTTCATCACCCTCGTAGGACACAATAACCTGAGAGAAGCGGTGATTGGTCTTGACGACCGCAAAGCTACAGCCGACGAACTCGCCCAGATGAGACAGTTGGCTGCCGACGCGATGAAAGACGGTGCGTATGGGCTTTCTACGGGACTGATATATGCGCCGGGATGCTTTGCCGACGAAGCTGAGCTTATCGAAATAACCAAGGGCATCGCGCCCTGCGGCGGCATTTATGCCAGCCATATCCGCTTCGAACGAGAACACCTGGTCGAGGCGGTCGAAGAGGCGATTACGATAGGCAGAAGCGCGGGAGTAGCGGTGCAGCTTGCTCATCATAAAGCCTGCGGCGCGCCGAACTGGGGAGCGGTGAAGAATTCCCTTGAGGTGATTGCTCGCGCCCGTGAAGAGGGATTGGATGTGACCGCGGATCAGTATCCATACACCGCCTCGGCCACATCGCTATCGACCGTGCTGCCTATAGAGCTTAACGATGGCGGTCGCGAAGCTATGCTGGAGCAGATTAAAAATGAAAGAGCCAAATGGATCGAATACCTCATCGATCAAAGCGAAAGACAGCTTTTCGGGCGCACGGGATCGTGGGATGATATACTCATCAGCGGGGTGCATTCAGATAAAAATCGCTATTGCGAAGGGCTGACTATCAAGGAAATAGCCGAGCGATGGGGATCGACCGGCGCGGAAACGGTGATCGACCTGCTGATTGCCGAGGAGATGCGCGTATCGATGGTGCAGTTCGGCATGTGCGAGGAAGACATAGAGACGGTTATGCGCAGCGCCAATGTGATGGTGGGCAGCGACGCATCCGCACGCGCCACCACCGGAGAACTTTCAAAAGGCAAGCCTCATCCTCGCTCTTTCGGCACATTTACGCGGGTGCTTGGATATTATGTGCGCGAACAAAACGTAATCCCGCTCGAAACAGCCATTTATAAAATGACCGGCCTGCCAGCGAAAAAACTCAAACTCTCCGACAGAGGCTTTATCGCCACCGGCAACTGGGGGGATATCGTTGTATTCGACGCCGACAGGGTGAAGGATATGGCAACCTATCAGACTCCGCATCAGAACTCAGCGGGCGTTGAATACGTATTTGTCAATGGCAAACTGACCGTGGAGAAAGGCGAATTGACGGGGGAGCTTGCCGGAAAAGTGCTTAGAAAGAAATAAAAATACCGGCTCGGCGCTCGGTTTCGTTTGAGCGCCGCTGCCCAATGTTGATGGCGAATATGAGCATTATAAAAAACCCTGAGTTGAAGGGCATAGCTGTAATTTTGTCGATTGCGCTGGCTCTCGGCGTGCTGCTTGCCGGGTTCAGCGGCAAACTCGAGCAGTGGGGACTGCCGTGGTTTACCGGCAAACGAATTCTGGACAAGATAGTTTTCGTGTCGGATCGTTCGGGCACAAATGAAGTATATGTTATGAACCCGGATGGGACCGGCCAGCGTCAGTTGACGACGGACTCAAAAGTTTTGTCTGCTCCTACGATCTCGGCTGCGGGCAACAGGGTGGCATTCGTATCGATGATCGGTTCGGTGAGCCAGATAATGGCAGTCGGCTCCGGCGGGGGCGCGCCGTATGCGCTCACATCATCCACGGGGCCAAAGCTGCATCCCCAATACAGCCCGGATGGTAAAAAACTGGCCTATATAGAGTCCGGCAGGGTCTGGGTAGCCGAGCTTAACGGGTCCAACCCATACCCAATGCTGCCGACATCCGAGGAAATGGCCGGGGCGATGCAGGATTCGATGGGTCGAGGAGAGATTCCGATTTATTCCGCTTTTGCATGGGGCGCGGACAGCAACAGCCTTGTCGGTATTTCCAGCCAGAATCGAATGACCGATGCAATCACCTCTCTTACTCAGTTGAGAGGTGAGGCGCATTATGTCATTCCTCCCAATGACGAGATTCAAATAACCGGTCTGGGTGGCGCGACTGCGGGGGAAACCTATGCAGCGAGCTGCGTCTTGCCGGGCAAATCTCCGCGCGGGGTGATCTGCGTATTTCAGGCAAATGACGATGGGATTCGCCCTCTGCAGACGCTGCCGGACACCGAATTTGGCACGCCGGCTGTATCGGCTGACGGGTCGTTGGTGGTGATATCTTTCGAGGATAATAAGGAAATACGGGCAGGGTTATTGGAGATCGACGCAACATCGCACAAATCCAGACTGCTGTGCAGCGGCCACTTTGAAAACCTGGTGTTTTCGGCTGACGGCGATATTATTCTGGCCGCGCAGCTTGACCCTGAGACTAAAAAAAGAAGTGTGGTGGCTATAGATTCCGACTCCGGCGAAGTGACTACGCTGGCAGATGACGGGGACTGCTTCGATGCGGTCTTCTCGCCGACTTCGAATAAATGACAGCAACAAACCATTCATATCTGACCGACCAGTTAATACCGTATATCGGAAACAAACGCAACCTGTTGCCGCTGATAAAGCAGGCCATTGAGCGCAGCGGTGTCGAGGACGGCGTATTCTTCGATGCGTTTGCAGGAAGCGGAGTGGTGTCGCGGCTCGCCAAGATGATGGGTCTTAAGGTGATCGCCAACGACTGGGAGCCGTATGCCGAGACTATTAATACCGCCTATATATCCGTGAATCGCGAACCGGCATTTGGCGGGTTTGGAGGGCTGGACAGGGCGATATCGGAGCTTAATGCGTTAAATGGGGTGCGGGGATATATCGCGTCGCATTATTGCCCATGCGACGATGAGAATTATGATACCGATACGGAGCGAATGTTTTATACCCAGCACAATGGGCGCAAAATAGACGCTGTTCGAGAGCAGATTGCCCGGTGGCGGGATTCGGGCAGGTTGAGCAGGCAGGAGGAGGCGCTGCTGCTTGCGCCGCTGATCTATCAGGCATCGTACTGCAGCAATACATCGGGAGTCTTCAAAGGTTTTCATAATGGATGGGGTGGCGCGACAAAGACGGCGTGGTATCGCATCCGCAGCAGGCTGAGCCTGCAGGCGCCGGAGTTGTATGATAATGGCGAGGAAAATATCGTATGTCGTGAGGCTGCGGCCACTCTTGCCAGAAAGATCGAATGCGACATAGCCTATCTCGACCCGCCGTATAATCAACATCAGTACGGCGCGAACTATCACCTGCTCAATACGGTGGCGCTGTGGGATAAACCCGAAATCAGCCGGAGAATCTCAAGCAACGGCGAGCGCGATAAGGCCGCGATCCGCAAGGATTGGAGGGAACTGCGGCGCAGCGATTACTGTTATAAATCAACGGCTCTCGATGCGTTTTGCGAACTAATCGGATCGCTGCAGGCAAAATGGATTCTGGTAAGCTATTCGACGGATGGTATAATAAAACTCGCTGATTTGCTTGGCGCGCTGGCTAATCGAGGAGAATTGTCTGTTGTATGCAGGCCATATAAACGATACCGGGTCAGCAGCCAGAGGCCGTCACCGAGGCCGCATACGGTCGAGTTCGTGGCAATTGTCGATACGTCCAAAGCGCCCGGACGAGACGATTTGGAACTGGCAGCCGATAAGATAATGAGGGCGCGGGAAACCAATAACGGCGGATGAGGAATATGATAGCAAAAATTATTACCGGCACAACCGGCGCGATTCTCGTTTTCTGCCTGATGCTCTCGGCGCATGCCGACCCTCTCATAATGGCTCCAACTGCGACAACGCTCACCACCGGGCAAGTGCGCGCTGAGGCCGCGATGAGGACCAACGATTCTCAGGATCGTTTTTTTCGACTGGGAGCGGGACTTCAGCAGTTTGAGCTGAACGTGACCCGCGTTGAGAAACCGCAACTCAAAACTGACAATATAGTGGGCCTTCAATGGAGTTTTCTGCCGGAGACGTCTTTTAGCCCTGCGGTGGCGTTCGGGGTCAGCGACGCGGCATCGCAGTCGGATGATGGGATAGGCGTATATGGAGTTGTCACTAAAGACCTGCCAATAGGCAAATCCTCGTCAATTCTCAAAGAGTGCTCACTCACCTTTGGACTGGGATTGTTCGGCATCAGAGGGCCTTTGGGCGGATTTGAGGCCAAGCTGCATAACAGAATATTTTTTCAGGGCGAATACGACAGCCGCCGTTTCAATGGCGCGATTGGATGGCAGCCGGTAAAACAGTTCAGGCTGAAAGCATATACCATAGATAAGGACTACTATTTCGGCGCAGAAGTTTTGCCGCTGTATTTCTGATGTTTGAATTCCTCAAAAAGAAAACCCGATATCGCACTGCGGTCATACTTGTTTCGATAGGCCTGTTCAGCGGCGCTCTCGGCGGCCTGCTGGGCCTTGGCGGCGGCGCGTTCGTCGTCCCCGCGCTGGTGTTCTTTCTGGCATTCGACCAGCACCGCGCACATGGAACCAGCCTAGCCATTGTGCTTGCCATGAGCATATCGGGCGTCATTGTCTATTCATTTCATCATTACATAGATCTGCTGCTGGCTTTGGAGATCGCGATTGGCGGAATTGCGGGCGCACTGGTCGGCGGCGGGATTGTGAACAGGATAAAGAGCAGGGTTCTGCGAAGGATGTTCAGCATCTTTTTACTTGCAGCAGGTATTAAGATGAGCGTGGATGGCTATAAAATGCTGCATTATGTGCTGCTGGACGGAGGCCACACGACAACGGCGCTGGCTGCAACGCAAGGAGCCGGGATTCTGCTGGCCCTGGGAGCAGGCGTGCTGACCGGATTTCTAAGTTCTCTGCTGGGCGTGGGCGGAGGGATTGTGATGGTTCCGATGCTTACAATGATGTTGCATCTGCCGCAGCAGCAGGCGCAGGGGATTTCTCTTGCCGCGATGATGCCGATTGCGTTTACGGGAATGCTAAAGCATCATAGTCTCGGCAATGTCGATCTGCGGGTGGCGAAATGGGCGTCGCTGGGAGCCGTCACAGGCGCGATTGTTGGGGCAAGCATAGCAAATTGCCTGGACCCGGGAAGGCTGAAGATCGCCTTCGGAGTCTTCGTCGTTGCGATGGCGGCCTTTATGGCGGCTAAACGTAAATAACCGGATCATCGGGGTTATGATTGACACCTGTGCCTGGACTCTGTCCCGGTCACACAACCCTTGTCATTTCGAACGAAGTCAGATACCGTCTTTTACGGAAACCGCGAAAGCCCGAAAGAAGCGATATCCAGAAATCGGAAGGGAAAAAGCAGATTCCTCGGCATTCGCCTCGGAA
>JAAYKE010000046.1 GCA_012522575.1 Armatimonadota bacterium
CGTGTACCATCTGCGAGCAGGCGTCAAGTCAGCATCACCGTTGGAGCGTGCGAGTTCCACGGAATACATTCGCTACCTGGGCGTGCCCGAGTGAACGGAAACAACGGCAACGGCTGGTGTATGGCCGCCACTTGCCCACATTAGAGGAGGCTCACAATGACCAATAAGATGACAGAAGCCGCTGCGTGGTCGCTTGTTACTATCTCGCTGTTGTTCGTCTTGGTTAACTGCAGTGTTGCGGACGACCTCCGCGAGATGCGGAGCACGGTCCTTTTCACAATCCCCTGGGGTGATAGCTGGGGGAACATCAAGTACGTACCCGTTGATCAGTTGTCTGAGGCTGACTACAGAGGTCCGAGCGCTATGCTGGTGGACACGCGTGGAGGAGTGTATATTCTCGATGCCTGGCAGCGCAGGCTGCAGAGGTTTGGCCCCAAGGGACAGTGGGAAGCGTGTGCACAGCTTCAGGCGAACATTGGCAAAATAGAATGTATGGTGTTGGGGAGCACAACAGCCGGTAATGATGCGACCGTTGTGGTGGCGGACAACGCTGGGTATATTGCCTCGATTGACAAGATGGGGAAGACTGCCGATGCAGCACGCACCACGCAGATGCTCAAAGGGGTGATAGCCAGCGGAACGTATGTCCACCGCATTGGCGCGAGCAGCCCAGGCGGCATTTTCGTAGAGGAGAGTGGAATAGGGGACAGGCTCCCATATGTGCGCTACTTTGATTTAGGTGGCGTTTACGATCACAGGATTGAGGTTGTCGATCTGGTCTATAGCAGCCCGTACTACTATGGCCTTGCATTGGATCGGACCGCAAGCGCGCTGTATGCCAACCCCGAATCCGGCTCACTTATGCTGCGGGAGATAGACGCAGGAGCGGGTGGCGGTCTCGTGCGCAAGGAAATACCTGTTAACATCCCGCAGATAAAAGACAAAGGTTCACGTTGGCACCTGATCGGCGCAGGTCGCCTGTATGGGTCGGTGTTCTATCTTTCCAGGAGCTATCCGATCTCTGCCGGTGCGGAGGTGTACGCGGTTACAGATAAAGGCGATATTGTCGGTGTCGCCAAGGTCGGGATTCCGGGGCAGACCGATTCAGACAGCTACCTAAAGCACTGGCGTTATCTGACTAGCGTGGCCTGGAATGGAGATATGTACCTGGGAATTCCGAGCAAGCAAGGCTTCGTTATTGTCAAGTACGACTCACCTGTTGCAAAGCAGTGAGCCATTAAGGTGTCTTGTTTTTTCGGGAAAGGGGTTTCCCGGAACAACAAAAAAATATTTCCGAGGCAAGGAGGAGTATTTTCAATTATGTAGGCAGAAGGGTGCTATAATAGAGAGAGGATTCATTCATCCTTAGGATATATGAGTCCCGAGCAGTTTGAAAACAAATACAAATTAGCAGTCACTGCGTAGCGACTAACGTGTACATTTTTGGCTGCGCAGGTCAGTTTGTGAAAGTATCTGGAGGAATGCAGTGAAACGTTTGCTTGCTTTACTATACCTGGGTCTACTGCTTTCCGTATCTATTAATGCTGAAGCAGTACAGTATCAGATCGTAGACCTTGGAATCTGCTTGTATCCTAATGGGATAAACAGTAGTGGAGATATCGTAGGCTCCAATGGTACACAGCACGCGTTCATACTGCGAGGTGGAATCCTACAGGACCTTGGAACTCTTGGAGGAACTGACAGTACAGGCTTTAGCATCAATAACAATAGGGATGTGGTAGGCAGTTCCTATACGACCGATGGTACGAATCGTGCATTCTTATGGCGAGATGGAGTCATGCAAGACCTCGGCACACTCGGAGGAAGTATCAGCAGTGCCTCTGACATCAATGACAACGGTGATGTGGTAGGTGGCTCTTATCTATCTACTGGCAACATGCATGCATTCTTGTGGCAGAATGGAGTCATGCAGGATATAGGGGCTCTCGGAGGAACAGACAGCCACGCGACTGGTATCAACAACAATGGCCAAGTTGTCGGGAGCTTGTATACAGCCGCCGGCGCCTGGCACGCTTTTTTGTGGCAAGACGATGTGATGCATGACCTGGGAACGCTGGACGGAAACTGGTATAGCCTCGCAGCTGAGATTAACGACAATGGTCAGACTGTGGGCCACGCTCAGACGTCGAATGGAAACCACCACGCGTTTCTTTGGGAGAACGGCGTCATGCAAGACCTGGGAACCCTCGGAGGAGGTTACAGTGTGGCTTATGACATCAACAACTATGGTGTTGTGGTCGGAATTTCCGATGTGATAGTGGAGGGTGCCGCAGTGTCACAGCATGCGTTTGTGTGGACGGAAGGCGTTATGCAGGATCTAGGCACACTTGATGGTGACGTTGTCAGCGAAGCCTACGGCATCAATGACCTGGGGCAGATAGTTGGTGTTTCTGGTAACTACAATGATTTCCACGCAGTTCTCTGGGTCCCAGTTCCAGAACCGTCATCCGTTTTTGTCCTTGTTTGTGGCGCAGGCAGCCTGGTGTGTGCACTGCTGCACGGGAGAAGATATCCAATCTAAGAGTCTGGAGCGTAGAGCGGTTCATTCTTTTAACTGTCCCTCACAAAAAATCCATCCGCACAGTTTCCACGATTGCGAAGCCATGATTTGTTGTTCCGGGAAATGGGGTTTCCCGAACTCAGGAAGAGAGCCGGGGATTCGAGGCGTAGCCTGTGAAAGCCAGCATTTCGAAAAAAAGGATGAGTAGATAAGTGTGTGATGCTAATGAATTGCTAGCCTTGCTCCGGGATCCTTGCTCAACTGATCCGGCCAGTCGAGTTAGAAGACAAATCATCGATATGATCCAAGCGCTATCTCAAGCTGAGGCAGAAGTCATGATAGATGAGGCGATCGCCGCTTGCCCAAATGAAGAACGGCAGTACTTGTGCTTGAGATTGGGACTTCTCGACAGTGCGGTTGTTGTGTGTCCACTTGTCCACAGAATGGTGGGGCAAGAGTCAGACTCTGTTCGTATAGCTGCTGCATGGTCGCTTCTGCAAATCGGTGACCTGCGTGCAATTGACGGGCTTGTGCAGGCACTATCTGATCCGTGCCAAAGGGTTGTGCAGCTTGCTTGTAACGCACTTGGCGAATTGGTCGCTTCCTGTGTGCGAGTGCCGCTTGTTTCGTTGCTAGATCATCCGGCTGCACAGATTCGCCTCTCGGCGGCTATGGCCCTTCTGCAGATTGAGATCAAAGATGAGCGTATCTTGCTAACTCTCGAGGGGCTGAAGGAAGACTCTGACGTTATGTCACACGACGTTGCGGCAGAATGGCTGCAGTCGGAGATCAAGGCTGGCGATATTGATGGAACTCGCAGGAGTTCTCAGAAGAAGCTGGCAGACCTTATCGAGGAGGCTAGAAAGCTCGTGAGTCAGTGACCTCCGGCAAAGCCGGAGGTGCGCCGAAGGACGGCTCCGGTTTGCAGCCGCCCTCAACCTGGCCCATACCAACCATATCAATCTCAAGCGAGGATGTGAGCTATCAGTATTACGGCGGATCGTCGTTTTGTTGTTCAGGGAAATGGGGAAGCTGTCTCAAAAGTCATTGGCGGAAGCGCATTCTGAAAACGGCTTGCGAAAATGGTCGAGAAGTGGCCTCTCGCGACTTTTTGGACTTCTGGAACGTCCAGATCCTGACCAGAATAACCTGTTCAGGGACTTATGAGACAGCCTACCTTTTTTCCGAAACCGCCAGGGCAACAGCGCTCCGGCGTCTCCGTCCTATCTATACGTAAGATGCTCTCGTCATCAAGATAGTAGTCGTGCCAACTTGACGATAGCCATTGTGTGTTTCGGGAAACAACACTCGTTCTAATAAGGAGATCTGGGTCATGAATACAATATATCGGTCATCAATCCGCCTTGCGATGATTGCTTGCCTCGCACAGGTCATATTCTTGCCGCGTATTTGTGCGGCAGAACCGGTCAGGGTGAAATCGTCGGACAGAATTGCCGCTTTGCAGGTGATAACTAATAAATACAGCGCGGCCGCCAGTGCTCGTGAGCGCGCCGAACAATGCTTTTCGCTGTTGAAACAGGAAATGAAGCTTCCATCCACCGCGGGAATGGGAAGTGCCGGGGGACCCATAGACACTGGCTATGTCCAGAACGTCATCATCGGGTCATTCCTCTATTCGAACGCCCCTAATGTCGGTGAGCAAGAGCGCCTTGAAGTCCGGGAGTGGGCAAAAGACGCATTGAAACGAGAAGGCGAAGCCGACAAGGAACTGCATGACAGGCTGATTCTGCTCATAGGGCACACGGGCGACAAGTCCGTTGTTGGGGAACTCGTGACCATTCTTCAGAACCACCCGGAAGGTTATATGCGATATGAAGCCGCGATGGCTCTCTTCGATACTAAGGACCCTGCGTCCGTACCGGCTCTTAAGCATGCGCTTGAGACCGATACGTATGCACGAGTTCGCACCGGTGGATCTCTTGAGCCTAATGTAGGCGCTATAGTATATTCCCCGGTGCGTCAAGCCGCCGCACGTGCACTGAAACATCTGGGTCTTTCTGTTCCGGAGGAAGCAGATATCGTGGATGCGAAGAACGTGGTGCCTCAACTCGAAAAGATGCTATACTCAAATGATGCGCCTTTCCGGGAACTGATGTTCCTTGCGGGCGTCGGAGGGCCGGATGCAGAGGATGCAGTCAATCGTTTCATTGCTAAGACCGCTTCATCGAGTCTGGCGGATTTTGCCCGCGATGCACTGGAGAGGGCAAAGACCGGCCGTGCAATCAACTGATGCGGGGCCCTCGCGGGCTACTACAACTGCCTCTGTTCGTGAAGCGCATAAACGAGGAGGAAGCTGAAGACGAGAAGAGTAGCAATGATGGCGGTTTTGTTCACCGTGACGGTTGCGACTGTGTTGGTCAATCGGAGGTAGAGTAATGAGGTTCAGAACAACGTTTTTGTTAGCGGTTTTACTTGTGGCGAATATTTGTGTTGCGCGCACGGCAGCAGGGCCTTCTCCTACACTCGCGTCCGATTTGGACAAGCCCTGTACGGCTGTCTCACTAAAACAATGCGCCCCGGAATCGGCAGTCCGACAAACACTGGCGCATGCACAGCTCAAGCATCGCATTCAAATCGAGCAGTCCGACGTTTTCGTAATGAAAGAGAGGGATTTCGTCATTTCTTCGGGCACTTTGCGAAGCCAATTGGATCAAATTGCCAAGGCCGCTGGTTTCACGTACGAATGTAACGGCGATTGGATCAACTTATACCCCAAAGAGGTTGCATCTGATCCAACCTACATTATGAACAGGCGGATTCCAGGCAATATCATCGTTGGAGGCGCTGCGCCGACCGACTTGAGGCAGTGGCTAAGCAACAATCACGTGAGCTTTGCTCGTGTATTTTGTGGTTTGCGCCGTACAAAGGTAGACGTCAAGAAGGCGCTCTACACATCAATCACTCTTGATAATCCCACACTCCGCCAGTACGTGAACGCACATGAGGAGCTTTTTGGTTCCGACACGTCCTCTTTGTTTATCCACCACATTCCAGATGCACACGACCCCAAGGCGATGCTATTTGTAATCGATCAGTGGTCTGACAATAGCGGCACGATTAGCGCCCCTGACGCTGACAGCGCTCCCGCGCTCCCAGATTGGGTAAAAAAGCAAGATGCACCTTCGCGGTGATTTCCTATCTTCGCTAGTGTTGCAGGCAGCCTGCAACGGAATGCTGGTCTATGCTATATGGAGGAGTTAGCATGTTAAAGGCATTTATTCTGTACTCAGTTGTGGCTGTACTGATTGTATTCACGTGCTCTGCCGCCTCGGCGCGCATGGTGCCGCCGTTTGACCTCCAGTCCCAGGCGAAATTAGCCGACGTCATCTGCACGGGCCGTATAACGGACAGCGTGGTTGGGACCGCTGACAGCGATGGCAATGCGGATTGGATGTTGGTTTTCAGAGTCGACCGGGTGATAAAGGGTGAAGTTGCTCCCGGCACGGATATTCACGTGCACTATAAAGATAGCGCGACCGTTGTGTCACGCTATGACGGTATCGCCGGGTCGCTGTGGATCCCGGTCGGTTATGGCTACGTGTTGGCTGCTTTGGTTCATAGCGCAGACGGATACGTGTGTGCGAACGGCGATTCTTCAATGCCCGTTGCAGAGCGGCAGAACATACCCTATGTTCACTCCGGAGACATTATGACTGACGTGCGTTGGGAAATCGTCAACTCGTTGAAGGATCCCTCCCTGGTTAGATTCGCGCTGCGCCAGGCTCCAATTCTCACTGCATCTCAAATGCAAACATATGTGGACCCACTTCTTGATAGCGCAGGAGCGGATGTAGTGGTCTCGGCGCTGACTGGGCTGGCAATAGCTGGTCGTCCGGGAGCGGCACTCAATTACCTGCTCGCACACGATGGGGCCGATTTTACCAAAGGGGCGCTTGCTCAAGTGAAGACGGGCGTTCAGAACACCCCGGCTATTAGTAACGAGGATATACCCACAGTGAGCCGCCTTATGAGCTGCAAATCGGTAGCTCTTCGGCGAGTAGGCAGTTATCTGCTGCGGATGTTCCATAGCCCGTCGGTATGCGCCCAGCTTCAATCAGCTCTTGCTGACGTCGACATAGAGGTACGCTATAATGCAGTCATGGGGTTGGCAGCCCAGACGAAAGACTACCAATACGCACCTGCGTTCGCCATCTACAAAGCTGGCGAGGACACCTACCTGAGCTACTGGAGAAGCAAGGCACACAACTAAGTAAATCACGGCTACAGAGTTGCATCCTCGTCATCTTATTGTTTCGAAAAGGGTTTCACGAAACAATATAGGCGCCTTGAGAGGAACCAATATGCGTACAACTACAATTCTTCTCACGTTTCTTGCATCTATCGCTATCGGCAGTGCTCAAGCAAGTACGACCAATGTGTACAAGGCTGCCCTGAAGCCCCAGGGAGCTGCGGTTTGCATTCTCAAGTCCCAGCCCGACGGCATCAGTGCTTCGCTTTATAAACATACCAAAGTGAACAAAAAAAGCCAGGCTGACGTCGGGAAACTGGAGCCGAGTGGAGACTGGAATCTCGACAGCTATGCGCTCACGGCCGTCATGATTTCCGGCCAGCCGGAGGAAGTCTTCTGGCAGCATCAGAGAAGCTACTTCGCACTCCAGGCTAACATATCACCGGAAGATGTGAGAGTGCTGGACGTAAGTCTTCAAAAGAATCTCGCTACGGTTCTCTTTGTCTCCGGAGGTTCAACACTGATGGAGCGGTGGTCTCGCAGCCAGAGCGGTGTGTGGTCAAGGGACTACCCAGGTTGTGTTCCCGTGGGCGAGATTGCGTGGATAGATAGAATCGTGGTCAAGGGACAGATTCAGCCCAATGAGACTATCCATCTCGACTACAAAAATGGCGATATGGAAAAGTGGTCATTTTCCACGTTCCGACTCGCAAGACTGGTGGAACACAACGATCTAAAATGGAAATATACCCTCCCTGATGGATTATACGATCAGAAATAATGCGCTATCGAATATTATTTTGCCGTTTAGGGAAAGGGGTTTCCCCGAAACAACGGAATACAGCGGCCCTTATGCACTTGTCGTTACGATGCAAGCGTCATTCTTTGTCGAGTCTCAAGTCGTCCATCGCAATTTGGCTTTTCCAGCCTGTATATGATCTTCGGTCACAGACATAGCCGTTGTATCCTAGGTGATGTAGAATCACAAGATCTGCGGCAAATGCCATTCCAAAGTTGATAGCATAGTGCTTTTCTCCTGTGATATCAATCTTCGTTGCTTTGCCTTCGTGAATTATGCAGTTTCTAAGATTTCTGAACTTCTCTGCGTCTGCGTTGAGCTTACTTTCGCAAAAACCAGCTTGTTTAATGGTGTTTTCAATACCGACACGAAAACTAACCTTGGTTTTTCCAGCCGGTTTATCAGAAAACAAATTACGCAAAATCTCCCAAGTAACAGCTAAGTCCATTGTTGATTGTTCGAGTGTGTCATACGATTTTGCTGATGCCAGGTAGGTTATGGCAAGTGACAGACCATCACGCAGAGTGTTGTCCATATTAAGAAATACTGATGCCATCTTTTCTAAAGGCTTTTGTATCTTCGGATTAAATAGGACCTTGAGAGAAGAATTGGGTTGCATCGTTTGTTGGAATCCTAGTGCTCGAACAAATCTGCCATTTGAATCTACTAAGCGATATTGATGATAAGTAACATAGCATCCTTCAAGAAACGTAAGAAGCCTGCCAATTCTATTAGCTAGCGATTGTAAGCTAGCGAGGCTGCCTTCGTCTAGTACCGTTAACTCTCCTGTCTCTACAGGCCAACGCAATTGTTTGTTAAGGCTGCTTGCTGTTTTCTTGTTTCCAGTAGTACCCCTAAAATATACGGGAATGCCAACTGGCCTCAGGTCGAAGTTCTTGCTGGAATGGTTCAGCAACATACACGATAGCTCTCTGATATTGTTGGTATCAATCTTATCGCCTATTTCGATGTGTGACTGAGGAAATAAAATCCCAGTAAACCCAGAGTTATCATAACTCCATTGTGTTACGAACGTTTGCTTGCAATATGCGCGCTTGCCATTTGTGGTAATACCATCGAACTCCAAAATGTCTCTGGTTTCAATGGATGAGAACACCTTGTGCGGTAATTGATTAGTCGGCTTCAATTCAATCCTTGGCCCTATGGCCGGGGAGTACACAATATCAAAGTCGCTTTCTATCCACCCGCCTTCACTGCTGGTCAGAGTGCCATGGCATCGGATTACCTCCATATCGGGATAGCTCAAGTGCGAAAGCCGCTCGTCCTGTTCTTTCTCGTTGGTCATAGAATCACCACCTAACAAATCAGTGCAATACTCAGTGCGGTTTGTCTCGTACCATTAGCCGCAGTTGTGTCAGCCTACTTTTTCCCGAAACAACGGAACAGTAGCCATTGTGACGCATGTACTTATTGATCACATTTGCACTCTTAACCTTCGGCTACGTTTGGTTCACAAACCGAAACCGCTCAAACGCCTCATCATTAGACCAAATGCCCCGCATTTCGGCGGGGCGTATCAACGTGTCGTCAATAGTCAATGCAACTCTACCTGCTCAATTCTTCTCCGATAGCGATGCGCACCTTTTCCCAGTCGTGGACATTGCGGTTGAAGTCGTTTGGGGTTGTAACCAGTTTGGAAACGAACTTCTCCGTTTGCGACCGGCCGATTTTCTTTTCCAACATCGCCAAATATTCATAGTCCTGCAAGCCCTCCCGCAGCAGTTCGAGCCTGATAGAACTGACAGGGCCGTCTACGCCGACCTTTTTGCCCGGATAAAGAAGAGAACCGTCCCCGTAATGGTTTTTATTTATCCCCTTAACGGTGGCCATATCGACCCACGGATCAGCCGTCCCATTTTCGTCGTCGTTCCACCAGGTGGTATTCCAATAGAGCAGTCCCTCGCTGCGATACTTCCAGCCCATCCAGGGCAGAACGCGGTGACTTGGGCCGTCGAAGTTCAGGAAATAGTTGGGGTAGGGGGCCGCCGGATCGCAGCACACATACCACCAAAACTCCTCTCCTTTCTCTATTTTCGCGTTCAATCTTTCCTGATGTTCGTTAAAATACCATACATTCGGACACCAGATGTTGATGTGGCCATCTGCCAACTCATGCAGTGTTTTGCCACTGGTGTCAAAGCTTGGGTCACGATAATAAGGGATCACTATTCGCAGTTTCGGGTCTATCGAGTGGATTTTATTGCACACTTCGACCATGCGCTTATAGTGCGGCTCGGTATAGGGTTCATCGACCGGATAGAAGTATGCCTTGTCCATCAAATCGCGACTGCGCAGCGAATCAATCGATTTGCGCATTTCTTCAACATCATCGCTGTATGGAATCAAGAAACCCGTAACTCGAGGGTCTTTAATATATCGCTCTGCCTGCGGCGATGTGACCGCTGGTGGCAGCCAATAGGCGGATATCCATCGATCGAGCAGGAAATTATAGTATTTCGCATATAGCCGCTCAGACGCAGCTCCACCCCGCATAATCCCGTGCTGCAGCGGTAACAGGTTTCTGCTGATTCCAAATGCCGTTTTATGACTCGGTCCTTGCGGCATAGAGAAGTTCCACACTGTCAGCCTGATCGGAAAACGCCTCTCGGCTGCGTTGGATGGTTTAACCACAACTTCACCTGAGTAGTTTCCCGGC
Organism: Armatimonadota bacterium; assembly: GCA_012522575.1. Taxonomy (GTDB): domain Bacteria; phylum Armatimonadota; class UBA5829; order UBA5829; family UBA5829; genus DTKD01. Next base: position 10,208 of record JAAYKE010000046.1, read on the forward strand.
AGTGCGTTTCGAGGTACGATCAGGGTTATCCAAACCGGCTGATTGGAGTTAGCAGCCACCTCAAAAGGCGTAGCAGGCGGCAGCGCATCGGGCATAACCATTTTAAGGTTGGGCAGATCGATATAGACGACTTTGGATAATTCGATCTGTGCAATAGCTCCGCTTGGTCCAGTCAGCGCATCCAGGCTCACCCGCACATCATTAAGCGGCTCACTGCCCGCAGAGATCACCACCTGCGCCGATTCGCTCTCACCCTTTGCAGCGTAGAGGGATATTTGATTCACTGCATCACGAGGAATCGGCTGGTCGCGCAATACCTTTGTCAGGGTGCTTACCGACCAGAGCTTATAAGATGCAGCCTGCGCCAATACACTGCCTCCAAAGCAAAGCGCCGCGACCATCGCGATTAGTGAGATTACTCCCAATTTCCTGATATTCATTGTTCCTCCGCTGCCGATCTATCCCGCTCGTCGCAAGTGATATAACCAGCCGCATATTATTTGCTCAATTATAAGAGACATTAAGTATGGTATCACAGTTTCGATGTCTGTAAAATAGAGAGAATTCTTAGGCGGCGTGGTCATATAACAACTCACTCTTCGTGAGTGATTGCAGTGGCTGGTCTCTGTAACTGCGAACATCAACCCTTGTCATTTCGAACGCAGTGAGATACCGTCTTTTACGTAAATCGCGAAAGTCAGAAAGAAGCGAAACCCGGAAAAGAGAAGGGAAAAAGCAGATTCCTCGGCTTTCGCCTCGGAATGACAACTTACTTGACGCAAGCTTGTATTGGCTCATCATCCCCTTGTTAATCAACTTCCCAGGGACTATAATTGAGCCTGTCGTGAACCCGTTGAGAGGTGAGGATAAATTATGGCTACCCGTGAGTTTCCGCTTGTTCCAAAAGAGGTCGAGCGCATTCAAACCCCGTATCGTCGCATTCAGACTCCCATACCCGTGCCGGAGTCAATCCCGATACTGGAAAACCTGCGCGCCTCGGAGCCTCGTTCAATGGGCGGACAGCCGCCGATTATCTGGTCGGGAGGGGACGGCTGCGTGATAAGGGACTCTTATGGCAACCAGTGGATAGATTTCAGTTCCGGCGTGCTGGTAACCGGCTCCGGACATGGGCATCCCAAAATCGTCGAGGCTATTCAAAAAACTGCTGGACAGGGACTGTATCACGCCTATTGTTTTCCGACTGAAATCCGAGCGCGCCTCACATCAAAGCTTGAATCGTTACTCCCCGAGCCGCTCAGCCGAGTCTTTCTGGTGACTACCGGCTCAGAGGCGACCGAGTGCGCCATCAAGCTCGCCCGCACCTATGGACTTCGATCCCACGACTCCAAAAAAATACTGGTCACATTCGAAAACGCCTTTCACGGTCGAACGATGGGCAGCCAGCTTGCAGGAGGCAGCCCGGCGTTGAAGTCGTGGGTAGGGCAGGACAATCCGGATTTTGTGCAGATACCATATCCTGATGGATTCCGCTGCCCGGATACCTCATTTGACGTATTCATCGACACCCTCGCTCGCAAGGGCGTCGATCCGAGCGATGTGTGCGGTGTTATGAGCGAGACCTATCAGGGCTGCAACGCCTGTCTTATGCCAGTGGAGTATGCAAAAGCGCTGCGGAAGTGGTGTGATGAAAACGGCGCAGTTCTTATATTCGACGAGGTGCAGGCCGGCTTTGGTCGCACCGGAGCTTTGTTTGGCTTCGAACACTACGGCATAGCTCCGGATATGGCTTGTTTCGGCAAGGGTATATCTGGAGGAATGCCCCTTTCTGCGGTGGCCGGAACCGATGAGCTTATGAGCCTCTACGGCCCCGGTGAGATGACTTCTACACACTCTGCAAACCCGATTTGTGCGGCTGCTGCGCTTGCAAATATAGAGATTATCGTCGATGGCGGCCTGGTAGAAAACGCCCGCGCTTTGGAGCCGGTATTGCTTGATGCGGGGAAAAAGATTATGGCTGATTCCAATGGTCGAATCGGCAGAGCGGATGGAGCCGGGCTTGTGATGGCTCTGCAGTTTGTCCAGCCCAACACGACGACTCCCGATCCCGAGGCCGCATTCGAGGTAGTCGCTAGGTCAATAGAGAAGGGCGTTATGTTGTTTGCGCCGGTCGGAATCGGCGGCGGAGCCATAAAGATAAACCCGCCTTTGTTGATAACGGAGCAAATACTTCGCGAGGGGCTTGATGTTATCGCCGAGGTTGTAGCGGGTTTATAACCAAAGATCGCAACTCGGCGCACGCGCCTGTTTTGACAATTGTTTGATTGGTAACAGCTCACGAATGATGAGGTCTAGAGATTAGAGGTTGGAAGTTAGAGGTAAAAGGGTTATTGAGAGGGTTATGCGTGGCCTCCAATTTTTGTCATTCCGAGGCGAACGCCGAGGAATCTGCTTTTTCCCTTCCCATTTCTGGGTCTCGCTTTTTTCGGACTTTCGCGGTTTACGCAAAAGCAGATTTCTCACTTCGTTCGAAATGACATAGTTTATGTGGCTGGGACAGAGGCCAGCCAATACAACTACTCACGAAGAGTGAGTTGTTACTTTGATTGACATCTCTGGCCACAATCGATATACTATTCAATTGTGGGGAACCGAAGTGACTGAGGATTGACCTCGTTGGCTCTGCCCTCAGTTCCTGGGGTTCCCTGTGTCGTATAAATGCGGCAAGCGGGGAGTAATGTTCGAGAGTCTGTCCGAAAAATTACAGGGCGTATTTAAGAAGCTTCGCGGCAAGGGCAGTCTTGTTGAAAGTGACGTCAACGAAGCTCTGCGCGAGGTGCGTCTGGTTTTACTTGAGGCCGATGTCAACTTCAAAGTTGTCAAGGATTTTGTCGCTGCCGTCAAGGAACGAGCTATCGGACAGGATGTGCTCAAGGGTTTGAACCCCGCCCAGCAGGTAGTCAAGATCGTCAATGAAGAGATGATCGGACTTTTGGGCGGCGAGCAGGCAAAGCTTAAAATTGCGGATCGGCCTCCTACTATTATAATGGTAGCCGGGCTTCATGGCGCAGGCAAAACCACTCAGGTGGCCAAGCTCGCCAATATGTTCAAAGGACAGGGCAGAAAGCCGCTGCTGGTGGCCGGTGACGTATATCGACCGGCGGCTATCTTGCAGTTAAAGACTCTCGGCGAACAGGTCGGCGTGGATGTCTTTGATATCGGCGACAGGCAGGACGCGGTTGCGGTGGCGAAGGCGGCATTAAACTTTGCCCGTTCCAATGGCAACGACCCTGTATTGATCGACGTTGCCGGTCGCTTGCATATCGACGAAGAGATGATGTCGGAGTTGCGGCGTCTGAGGGCGGAAATAGATGTGACTGAAGTGCTGCTGGTTGTCGATGCGATGACCGGTCAGGACGCGGTCAATGTTGCGAAGCAGTTCAACGATGCCCTGGAGCTTGACGGCATACTGATGACCAAAATGGACGGCGACGCGCGTGGCGGAGCTGCGCTGTCGATCAGGGCGGTCACTGGCAAGCCGATCAAATTCATCGGCACGTCAGAGAAAATGGATGGCATTGAGCCGTTTCACCCTGACAGGATGGCGTCTCGTATCCTTGGCATGGGGGATGTGCTCAGCCTCATCGAAAAGGCGCAGGAAGCCTTTGATGAAGATGAGGCCGCAAAGCTCGAAAATAAACTTAGAGAAAATCGTTTCGATTTGAATGACTACCTTGCACAGCTTCAGCAGTTGCGCAAGATGGGGCCGCTCGATAAACTAATGGAGATGATACCGGGCATCGGCGGTATGCAACAGCAGCTTAAGGATGCCAAGGTTGATGAGCGAGAGTTTAATCGCGTGGAGGCGATCCTGAGATCGATGACTCACGAAGAGCGAGAGGATCCTAGCCTGTTAAACGCGGGCAGGAGAAGGCGGATTGCGGATGGTAGTGGTACCAGCGTGCAGGATGTCAACAGGCTGATGAAGCAGTTCGATGAGATGCGCAAAATGATCCGTGCTATGACGGGCGCGGCAGAGTCGGGAAAAAGGCAAAAAAGGATGCCCAATATCCCGTTTTTTGGATAAGCTATTCGCTATCGGCAATCCGCTTCGATCGCAAAGGCGATGCCGGATTGATTCTGATAGCTTTTCCCTAGGAGGAGATTACGTGGTACGAATTAGACTTAGACGGATGGGGGCAAAGAAGCGCCCGTTTTACAGAATTGTGGTGGCAGATCGCCGATGCGCCAGGGATGGTCGGTTTATAGAGATCATTGGTTATTATGATCCCACCGCCCAGCCTCCGGTGTTGAAACTGGACACCGAAAAAGCGCAGGATTGGCTCCAAAAAGGCGCGCAGCCGTCCGATACAGCCAGAGGATTGATGAAGCGAGCCGGAATGCTCGGCGGGCAGAGCGAAGCCTCGAAGTCTCGTGCCGAAGCCAAGGCCGAAGCTAAGAAAAAGAGCAGGGCAAAGGCCGAGGCTCCTGCAATCGTAGAAGAAGCTCCTGTTGTCGAAGCGGAGGCTGCGGCTGTCGAGGAAGAGACGCCGGCCGCTGAAGCGCAAGAGCCTGCTGCCGAATAACGGAGTAGACTGAATTGAAAAACCTGATCGAGATTTTGGTTAAGGCTTTGGTTGATGATCCCGACGCGGTGAGTGTTGACGAAATGGACGAAGGCGACGCCGTAACCTATACGGTGAGCGTGGCCGAGGACGATATTGGCAAGGTCATCGGCAAGCAGGGCCGGGTTGCAAACGCACTCAGAACGGTTGCGAAGGCCGCTGCTCTGAAGAGTCGCAAGAACGTCTTTGTGAAAATACAGCCGTAGCCTGATGGGATTGCTGATCAAAAGCCCGGTTCGAGTGAAAGTCGTGATGACACCGAGCTTTCGCGACCGTCGCACAACTGAGATTAGGGCTGCGCTTGCCAGGCTGGAGGTCGTCGGAAGACAACTGGTCCAGAAGCTGGAGCCTGCTCAAGATGCGGTTGTGCGCGGCCAACTCGAGGGTCAGCTTCGTAAAAATGAGCAGACAAAGGATGCCCTGAAAAGAGAAGTCAATGGCATTGCCGAATGCGCCGATGGCAATGAATACGACTGGGGCATATTGGAAGGCACGCTTGAGGTCAATGTCGGAGACGACTTTTCCAGGCTCGGCGCATGCGAGATCGTTGTTAAGGATAACAAAATAATTGAGATTAGGGACGGCTTAAACCCCGATGACCTTGAGTGAGCGTGATATAGTCATAGGCAAAATCGCAGGGCCGCTGGGGATAAAAGGTGAAGTGAAGGTGGTTGTCCTTACGGATTTTCCAGAACGCTTCACTGCCGGAAGCGAGCTTGAGATCAGGCTGCCCGAAGGCAAGCGGCAAAGTGTTAAAGTTCAGTCCAAAAGGCTATACAAAGATGGACTTGCGCTGATGCTGGAGGGCGTGGATACGAGGGGAGAAGCCGAGGCGATTAGAGGCGCGGTATTTGTCGTTAATATAGACAGCGTTCGCGGCCTGCCTGATGGGTCTTTTTATGTATTCGATCTAATCGGCTTAAAAGTTGTCACAACTGACGGTCGTGAGTGCGGATCAATATCGGAAATAATGCAGGGTGGGGCAAATGATGTCTATGTTACAAGCACAGGGTTGTGCATACCTGCACTCAAAGAGGTCGTAGAAAAGATTGACATTGATCAGGGAGTTGTGGTGATTCGGCCGGTTCCGGGGTTGCTGGACTGATTTGACAGCCCGCCATTGAACGTATGGACTTTGATATACTGACCACATTTCCGGAGATGATCGAGGCCGTTGCGGGGCTTAGTATTCTGGGGCGTGCCAGACAGAGGGGACTCATTAGAGTCGAGGCGGTGAATCTGCGGGACTTTACGCACGATAGACATCGCAGCACCGATGACACACCTTTCGGCGGCGGCCCTGGAATGGTGATGAAGCCGGAGCCTGTATTCGATGCGGTGGAGTCTTTGCTTTCACGCAAGCCCGGCAAGGTCAGAATTATTTTGCTGACACCGCAAGGGCGGCGTTTCGATCAGGGGATGGCCGAACAATTGGCTTGCGAGAGCCATTTAATAATGATCTGCGGGCGCTATGAAGGAATCGATGAGCGAATCCGCGAACATCTGGTGACTGACGAGATTTCCATAGGAGACTATGTTCTCACCGGAGGTGAGTTGGCAGCGCTTGCGGTGGTGGATGCAGTCGCGAGATTGCTGCCGGGAGTGTTGGGGGACGAAAGCTCGGTTCACAGCGAATCGTTTTCCAGCGGGCTGTTGGAATACCCGCAATACACGCGACCGGCGGAATATAGAGGATATCAAGTGCCTGAGGTGCTGCTGTCCGGCAATCACGAAGAAATCAGAAAATGGAGGCGGCTGCAATCTCTTGAACGGACGCTGAATAAGCGACCGGATCTTCTGGAGAGCGCTCCGTTGACCGAAGAAGACAGGCGCATAATAAAGCGCATTAAAGAACAATAATGTTCGGAGGAACAAAGTGCAAATTATTGAACAGATAGATTTTGAGCAGTTGAGAGCCGACGCCCCGGTCTTTGGCCCCGGCGACACGGTGAAGGTACACAATAGGGTACTCGAAGGCGGCAAGGAGAGAATCCAGGTATATGAGGGAATCGTCATTGCCCGCAAGAATGCCGGAGTTCGCTCTGCATTCACCGTTCGAAAGCTCTCCCACGGCGTTGGCGTGGAGCGCACCTTTATGCTGCATTCCCCGCGCATTGCTAAAATCGAGACCGTGCGCAGGGCTGCTGTGCGCAGAGCCAAGCTCTATTATCTGCGATCCAAGGTTGGAAAGGCTGCCAGAATCAAAGAGAAACAGACAGCAAGATGAGCCTGAACTCAATGATGGAGTCCCTTGCCAATTTACAGTGGTGGAAGGTCCTGATCATTGTTGTTGTATTGTTCGGGATCAGGTCTGCGCTCATCAAGCAGGAAAGCAAAGCAGCTAAATCCGTAGCAGAAACCGCGGAATCGTTGGCTGTCGCTATGGCGTTGGTATTCTTCTTGATCAGGCCGTTTATCGTGCAGGCGTTTTTCATTCCGTCTGCGTCGATGCATCCGGGGCTTCTCGAAAATGATCATATACTGGTAAATAAATTCGTCTATCGCGTAAAGCAGCCTTCGCGCGGAGATGTCATTGTGTTCAAATCGCCGCCTGAGGCAAGTCCGGACAATATAGAGCGCGACTTTATCAAGCGTGTGATCGGGTTACCCGGCGACGTCGTGTATATAACTCAGGGCTACGTAATCGTCGACAACGATCAATATAACCACTCCGAGCTGCGTTCGCTGCTTGGCTCTCCGGGCAGAGAAACCAGGGTCAGGTTGTTGGACAACAAGGTTTTGGTGGACGGGCATGAAGTTACAAAAGCCGAGATCGCCGCTGCGATAGGAGAGCCGAAAGCCAAGGTCAAAATTATGCCGGGCAAGGTCTTTATAAATGGCAAATCTCAAAATGAGCCATACATCGCAGAGGACTCCGACTCGATTTATCCCGGCTTGCCAAACGAACTGGTGGATAGAGACTGGATTGTAGTAAATAAAAAAGGCGAGCAAATGGTCAAAATCCCGAGCGGCAGGATGCTGGTTATGGGAGACAACAGAAACGACTCCAATGATTCGCGCTATTGGGGATTGCTGGAGCGTCGCAAGGTCATGGGCAAAGCGATGTTCATTTTCTGGCCGCTGAACAGGGTCAGGCTTGTTCGGTAGCGGATTATTTGATCGGCTGGGAGCCTGGGATGTCTGACCCGTGGATTTTCGAAAAGCAGGCTTGGGCGGAAGGTTACGATAAGGTGGCGGGCGTCGATGAGGCTGGGCGCGGACCTCTGGCCGGCCCGGTTGTTGCAGCGGCGGTAGTGTTGCCACCGGATTTCGATGCAAAGGGCATTAGAGATTCAAAAGCGATGACTGCCAGGGCTAGAGACGCCGCTTATGAGCATATCGTAAAATGCGCTGCGGCAGTGGGCGTGGGCGTTATCGGCCCTGAAATCATAGACCAAATCAATATATTGCAGGCGACTTATGCTGCCATGCACGCGGCGCTCGGCGATCTGGGAGCCGCTTTTGATTATATCCTGGTAGATGGATTGCCGGTGCACAGCCTGCCTGTCCGATCAAAGGCCATAGTAAAGGGAGATGCCCTCAGTATCTCTATCTCAGCGGCTTCCGTCGTTGCAAAAGTCACTCGCGACAGGATAATGCTCGAAGTCGACCGGCAATATCCTCACTATGGGTTTGCTGCGCACAAAGGCTATGGGTCCCGCCAACACATAGCGGCTATAGAAAAATACGGGCCTTGTCCGCATCACAGGAAGTCATTTGGCGGGGTGGCCGAAAGGGTAGCCAATTGCTGTCTGCCAGGTCTCGAATAGGCAGGAAAGCCGAGATTATTGCCGCCGCCGAGCTGGGCCGGGCCGGCTACAGGATTATAGAATCCAATTACCGCTGCAACGCAGGGGAAATCGACTTTATTGCTCAGGACGGAGATTATCTTGCATTCGTCGAAGTTCGCTGCAAACGCACCATCACTTTCGGATCCCCCGCAGAATCAATCAACCTCTCCAAACAGCGCAAGCTCATCGCCACAGGCCAACATTACCTGGACCAATTGAACCTGACCGACACGCCTTGCCGCTTCGATGTGGTGGAGGTGGTCGAAGTCGAGGGCAAATTGGCGGTAAAAGAGATTATTAAGGGCGCTTTCACTCTGTAAATCTGCCGGCTAGTCCGGTCTTGCAGGTATTATTACGGTTTTTCAAATACTTTGCTGAAGAAATGTGAAACCGCGTATTTCGTATGGAAGAAGACTACTGTAGGTCAAAAGACCTGATCGGAAGCTAATACCAAAAGCCGGCTTTCGTAATTCGAATCATACGCTTCAATAACCTTGGAGGAGGTAGTCTAGACACATGAGCAGATTTACTTTGAAAAGCAAGAGAGGGTTTACGCTGATCGAGATCATGATCGTTGTCTTGATCATTGCGGTGCTGCTTGCTATTGCTATTCCGAACTTTATGAAAGCTCGTGACACATCCCGAGCAAAGGCTTGCGTAGCAAACCTTAGACAAATTGATACTGCAAAGATGCAGTGGGCTATGGATGAAAAGAAGGTCGGAACCGATACTCCGACATCAGCCAACTTGATCCCAACCTATATCAAGAATGAGCTTACCTGCCCGGCAGGCGGAACCTATGATATCAATGCTGTAGACACCAATCCGGAATGTCCGAATGTGGGTGATATGGCTACGCACAAACTCTAGCATCTGACGCTAATCGTTTCATTGCCCGGCCCCAGCGCCGGGCTTTTTTATTGCGTGCCGTCCGTCGATGGATTATTCCGGTTTGGAAAAGACAATTACAAAATCGGTCTTCTCCGCATCCAATCTGCCAAGGCTGAGCATCTTTACGAGAAATTGAAACACCTTCCACAACGGCCCCATAAGCCCGATCCGCTTACGCAGGATTCTTAGTACACCACCCTCATATAACTGAAAATAGTCGATGTTGAGTCCGAGCTTGTCCCCAAGTTCTTTGAGCCTGTCGGGAGCTATCGAGCTTCTCATATAGGTCTTAAACGGCGCAAAGCCCGCTTTGCCTGCGTGCTTGCGTCGAAAGATGTATTTATAGGTCCATACGTGGAACCAATGAGGGGACCACTTTGTGATCCATCCTTTCAGGGAGCGAAGGTTCGGTAATGCAAGAATTATGAGGCCGCCGGGTTTAATTGCGCGGGCAAAGTTTCGCACTGCTGCCTCCGGATCACTTAAATGCTCCAGCACATCCCGGCAAATTATGATATCAAAAACCGCCTCTTCCAGCGGATAGGTCTGAATATCGCCGAGTATCTTCTCATCAAGAATATCATTTTTATCAAGCTGAGATTGAGAAATATCGATGCCGACTACATACGTGCCGGCGGGAATAGTCAGCCTGGTCGATGAGCCGCATCCGGCTTCCAGCAGCTTCAAAGCGCCCGCTTTCTTTGCGGCATCGTCTAAAATGGTCTGCAGTTTTGCTATCTGTATCTTCGAAGGCATTACTTTCATATTAGGCCAAGTATATGCATTGTGGCGCTATGGGTCAAGATATAATGGCGTATGTGGCGATGAGTACCTCTGTCCGTAGTGTCCGATCTCCGTCCTAGAGGTTGGAAGTTGGATGTTAGAGGTTGGGAATGGGGTGGCGATACCTGCTCGAACCTCGGACATCTGACCTCGGACATCGAAAAAAGCAGATTTCTTGTATGAATCTGAGCTGTAACACTGTTGACAGAGCCTTCGCAGCGTCGTAACATGAACCGGTTAGTGCGCCACGGCACAAATGCCTAGTCGTGGCCCGAGGTCAGGCTTTGAGCTACAAGATATTGCTGGTAGAGGATGAGGCCCCGATAGCCGATTCTGTGGCCTATTCCCTGAAAAATGAAGGCTTCGAAGTCGTGGTTGCGCCCGATGGATTGGCGGCGCTGTCATTATATCGGTCATTTGGCCCGGATTTGATAATCCTTGATCTGATGCTGCCCAAGCTCGGCGGACTCGATTTTTGTCGAATGGTGCGCAAGGAATCAGGCATACCGATCATTATGCTTACGGCAAAGACCGAGGAAATTGATCGGGTTGTGGGTCTGGAGTTGGGAGCGGACGACTACGTTCCAAAGCCATTCAGCGTCAGAGAACTGATCGCGCGCGTGCGTGCGGTGCTTAGGCGCACAGAGGCGGCTCGCAGCCAGGATAATCAGACACGGCTGCAGGCAGGGGATGTGACTATGGACCTGGTCCGCAGACGCATCTCGGTCCGCGGGCAGCAGATTCACCTGCCGTTGAAACAGTTTGAACTTCTCAGGATATTGATTGCCAACAAGGACAAGGTCGTCAGTCGTGAGGATTTGCTCAAAGCTGTCTGGGATACGGATACGAACTACAACACCGGCACGCTGGATGTGCATATAAGATGGCTGCGGGAAAAGCTGGAGACCGACCCTGGCCGACCTGAGAAGATACGCACCGTCAGAGGCGTCGGTTATAAGATAGTCTCCGGCGATGAAACATAGTCATTGCGCCGATGTGCATTTGATCAGTCAGGGATACAATCCGGCTGATCGCGAACCGCCGCAAGATCAGATCAGGCTATGCAATTCGAAAGGATGTAGAAATGTCAGAGGCGGTTGATGCTGTCAACACCGCGATGAAATCACTTCACCGAGACAAGCGACGCGCCGAACTGGTGCTGACCGAGATAGCGGATGGGATTGTATGTATTGACGAAGACAGCCGCATTACCCTGTTCAATCGAGCGGCAGAAACTCTGTTTAACCGCAAGGCCGCAAGCGTGTTGGGAGTAAATATCGATGCAGCGGACATCCACCCGGAGTTGGCGCGGCTGGTTGCCCAGTGCCTCACATCGCGAAGCCCGATGAACTCGGAAATCAGACTGCCGGGTTTGCCGGAGCGAGTAATTGGGGTGCGAGGGGCGCCATTTTCTGATTCTGCCCACGAAGCGGGAGTGTTGTTGCTGCTCCACGACCTCAGCGAAATCAGACGCCACGAAAAAATGCAAAAGGAATTCGTGTCCAATATCAGCCACGAACTAAGAACCCCTATTACCGCCATACGCACCACGGCGGAAGCGCTTCTGGCAGGAGCGAAAAACGACGCAGATGTGGTCGACAGGTTCCTAAATACGATTCTATCAGAAAGCGACAGGTTGGCGGCGCTGATATCCGATCTTATGGAGATCGCCAATCGCGAGTCCGGAATCACCGTAATTGAGAGGAGCGAGGTTGACATAGGCGTAGTGGTAGAACGGGCGTTGGTCGCCATTCAACCGATAGCCGACAGAAACGCGGTCACCCTGCGCAGCGATGCTCCAAAAGGTCTGTTGGCGCAGGCTGATGAGGTGCAGATTACACAGTTGGTGCGCAATCTGGTAGACAACGCCGTGAAGTATTCTTCTGAAGGCGGTATTGTGGAGGTGGTCGCGACAGGCTCGAAAGATGAAATAACAATTTCAGTGAGCGACACCGGAATAGGGATACCACAGGGCGAACTGGGCAGGATATTCGATCGGTTCTACAGAGTGGACAAAGCAAGATCGCGCCGAATGGGCGGCACAGGTCTCGGATTGGCCATTGTAAAAGACATAGTTGAGTCACACGGCGGCGCGATCACGGTAGATACGCAACTTGGCAAGGGCAGCACGTTTACAGTCGTATTGCCGGCAAAAGGACACGGATAATGGCAACTCAGGCTTCAGCGTGCGGGATATACGATTGTGCAAAATGCGATTACCTGGCCAAAGGGCTATGCCACGGTTGCTCAGCGGGCAATATGCGATTGCAGAACTCAGGCGAATCGATATGCGCGGTGTTTGAGTGCGTTAGCGGCAAGGCAATCAGCCATTGTTCCCAATGCCGGGAAACTTCCTGCACGTTGAAACGCAGCGTAGAATCTCTGTGTCCTATGCGGAGTCGATTCGAGAATACGCGCTGGTGGGCAGGTCGAATGGCGCGGGCTTTTGAGGCCAGAAAAGGAACTGCGGGTCTCGGCAAAAAAAGAGAAATCTCAGAAAAGGTTATCAATCGACTCAGATGGTATCTGACTGCATTGGATGAGTTTGCGCAGCAGGGTGCGACTTCGATTTCATCGTGGAGGCTGGCGGAAAGAGTTGGTATAAATGCGGCTCTCATACGCAAGGATTTGTCACGCTTTGGCGAATTCGGCACTCCAAGCCTGGGATATGATGTCGATTTTCTGATTCATCGCATACGAGATATTCTGTGTCTGAACCGGAGCAACGCGGTATTGTGGGTTGGCGCGGCCTCCCTCAGGTTGCACCTTGCCTCCATCAGCAGATTGAGCAATCACACCTGCAGGGTGGTTGCCATATTTGATAGCAATGCTGATGAGGTTGGGCAAATGATAGGCGATGTCGAAGTCCAGCATCTCGATAAACTGGAAAACAAAGTAGCCGAATCATCGATCCAGGCCGCGACTCTGGCTATAACCGGTCGGCAGGCGGTGGATATTGCCGAACGCCTGGCGGGTTGTGGCATAACGGCAATCCTTAATTTGAGCGGGGAAATGTTGAACCTGCCGGACTCCGTTCGAGTGACCAGTTTCGATCTAGTGGGAGAGTTGCTGGAATTGTGCTACTATTCCGGGTCGTAGCATCACTGGCGAACTATCACTTTCACCTTTTGTCCGCATGCGGCATAGAAATGCATCATCCTCCGCGCTCGCCTTGAAATGACAAAAAAGAGCTAATTGACAGCAAGTTATCACCGGCAGCATTGCCAACAGGTTCGTTTGCGGATAGAATATTTGCGGCGCAACAGCGTATAGCGTAGCAGGCAGGGATGAGAGGAATGGCAAATGGTTGAATCGATAGGAGATATTCTAAGGCAGGCTAGAGAAAAACGAGGGCTTTCGGTGCAGGATGCTCACGAGGCGACCAAGATAATGGTCAAGAGCATCAGCGATCTGGAGCAGAACAGATTCGATGCCTTTGCAAACAAGGTCTACGCTCGCGCATTCCTCAGAGACTACGCCAATTATCTCAATCTTGACAGCGCGGCGCTGCTGGAAGCCTACGAACAGCAGTGGGCTGTCAAACCTGCCAGCGAGCCTGCGGTTACCGGCACAAAAAGCGGAACTGCATGGAAAGCATTCGGATATACTCTGTTGATTATTCTTGTGTGTGCGGGCGTTGCCTTTTGCGCATGGAAAGCCTGTTCGTTACATAGAGCCGTCCAACAGGTGAAACAGGAATCCAATCTTCAGGAGACTACTACCACTGATGTTGCAACGATGCCCAGAGCCGAACCGGTAGCTCCTCCCAAGCCAAGCCCTGTTGAGAACACGCCGCAGCCTGCAACACCGCCGCCACCAGTTGCACCTCAAAAACTTGTGGTCGACGTGTCTGCGCTTATGCCGGTATGGATCGGGGTAAAAGTGGATGGAAAAACTGTAACGCAACAGATCCTTGCCAAAGAAAAAACAGTTACCTTCGAAGGCAAGCAAAGCGTCACGGTGCGAGCGGGAATGGCCGGAGCGGTGCAGATAAAGGTCAACGGGCAGACACAGCCGTCGCTGGGTTCGATGAAGACGCCGGGTGAAAAGACCTTTACTATCCAGGAGTCTGCCGCGACAGCGCAGCCTTCATCGCAATAATGCGCGCCGGAGTTTTATTGTTGGAATTGGAAGTTTTCAGGGAACATCTCGTCTGAGTCATAGTGACGATATCGGACGAGTGGACAAATCGGATAAACCCAATTTGGGAAGGAATCCCGTTTGTCGCTCAAGAATACAATTGGGAAGTCGGGTTGGCTTGTCTACAATTCGACAGCCGGCAGGATGGAAAGGGTGAGGAAACTAGGACACTCGCCTGCGGACTCCGGTCGGCACAGCAATGAAAGGAGCAAAAGAGAAATGAAAAAGTTTGCACTCTTGTTAGTAGCGACTGCAGTTCTGCTGAGCGCCGCCGGTTCGCTGTATGCAGCGGCATCGATTTATGGCCAAAGCGGTTTGATCGAGACCCCGGACGATACCATTGTCGGGGACAAATCATTCGAGCCGGTAGTTGCCCGTATATTTGACCTGAAGCCGAGGGGCGAGACAACAGGCTTCGATGTCACCAGTTATGGCGCAGCCCTTGGGTTGCTTCCTAATTTGGAGATTAGCGCTGTTGGTCTTGACGCCGACGCGCCGGGAATCAAAACCGAGCTTTTACTTAATGCAAAGTACAGAATATTGGCCGAGTCCGAAGGTCGCCCTTCGGTGACGATCGGAGCTATGGATATTACCAAACGGATTGGAGACGATCCGAGCGCCTTCATAGTGTTCGGCAAGAATATCTCCTCGATGGCCGAAGATTTCAGCGGTCGGGTTTCTCAGCCGCTGAAGGGCACTATCGGTTTTGGCACGGGAGTCTACAAGGGCGTTTTCGCCGGACTGGATATGTCTCTTGCGCCAAAGCTCAATGTCGGAGTCGAATATCTCCGCAGAGGCATACGTGACAGGTCTTCAGTCAATGGGATGGTTAGATTTACTCCCATTAACTCTCTTTCTATCGATGCGGGCCTTCTCGGATTCAAGGATTTCTACGCCGGAGCAAGTTACAAGGTCTCGACATTCTGACTTTATTGATTTGTATGCAGTTAAAAAGCGGACCGGGAGCAAGACCGGCCCGCTTTTTAATTACGCAAATATATTGCGCTGACGGTTGCATAGTATGAGCGCAATATGGTATATTAACGTTCGGCGACGTGGTTTCGGCGAATTAGAGCTTGAAAGTAATTTTATACAGGCTCTTGACAGGGCCGGATTAGAGTAGTTATAATCTATAGGTTTGAGCGCTTGGAGTGGCTCGACTTTGGCCGACGTTTGAGGAGGCAATTAGCACACCTTGTCTCGCATTGCAAATGCGGGAACAATCAAAGCAACACGCTGGTGGACTAACAGCCCTTCGAATGTGTCGCGGAGGGCTTTTTAGCGCGATAATAATGTGAGGACCGGGATGAGGCTAGCAAACCGCACTCCGGCCCCGGATATCTAAATTGGGAGTATTAGCTTGCCAACGATCAACCAACTAGTAAGAAAAGGACGCCGCAGGATCAAAAAGAGAACCTCGGCTCCGGCCTTGAAGAGCAATCCGCAGAAGAGAGGCGTTTGCCTTATAGTGCGAACTGAAACGCCTAAGAAGCCGAACTCGGCGCTTCGCAAGGTGGCCAGAGTCAGGCTTACCAACGGTATGGAAGTCACAACTTACATACCCGGTATTGGCCATAACCTTCAGGAGCACTCGGTTGTGCTTATAAGAGGCGGCAGGGTAAGGGACCTTCCGGGAGTGCGATACCATGTCATTCGTGGCGCCCTGGATTCAGCCGGCACTGCCAATCGTATGCAAGGCAGATCTAAATATGGAGCCAAGCGGCCCAAGTAACGACATTAGTCGGCAAGTTGGCTTGAACTGTGCATTGTCAGGTTCAACTTACAGCTTTGTATCTGCAATTTTGTTCGGAGGAATTTATGCCTAGAAAAGGGCCTGCAAAAAAGCGAGATATATATCCGGATCCGGTTTACGGAAACAAGATGCTTCAAAGGTTGATCAATAGAGTTTTGACCGATGGTAAGAAGGGCATCGCAGAGAAGATCGTCTACGGCGCACTGGAGATTCTTGAGCAGAAGACCAACCGCAGCGGAGTAGAGGTTTTTGAGGAAGCTCTAAAGAACGTTATGCCGGCGGTCGAGGTTCGACCCAGGCGCGTAGGCGGAGCCACGTATCAGGTTCCGGTTGAAGTTCGACCGGAGCGACGCACGTCTCTGGCAATGCGCTGGATCGTCACCAACTCCCGCAAGCGTTCGGGCAATACGATGAGAGAACGTCTGGCTGCAGAGCTTTTGGACGCAGCTAATAATACGGGCGCATCTGTGAAGAAGCGCGAAGATGGTTATAAAATGGCCGAAGCCAACAAGGCTTTTGCACATTATCGCTGGTAAATATTGATTAAATCCCAAGTGGAAGGGGGCGGAAGATAGAAGACGAGAAGATGATCTAACCTTGGGGACGGAGCCTGCAACGCTGTTGTAATGTTGTGACTTGCTGCCCATAGATCGTGCTCGGTTTCTGCTTTCCCTCGTAGTTGAATAAGGTAATTTTAATGTCACGCGACTATCCGTTGGAAAAAATACGGAATATCGGCATTGCCGCGCATATTGACGCAGGCAAGACTACTGTTACGGAGAGAATACTCTACTACTCCGGCAGGATTCACCACATGGGTGAGACGCACGAAGGCTCCGCTACCATGGACTGGATGGAGCAAGAGCAGGAGCGTGGCATCACAGTAAGCTCTGCGGCAACTACTGCGCTGTGGGGCGATTGCAGAATTAACATCATTGATACCCCCGGGCATGTGGACTTCACCGTAGAGGTGGAGCGCAGCATGCGCGTATTGGACGGAGTCGTTGCGGTATTTTGTGCTGTAGGAGCCGTCCAGCCTCAGTCCGAAACCGTTTGGCGACAGGCCAATCGCTACAGAGTCCCGCGCATTGCATTCGTCAACAAGATGGATCGCGTCGGAGCGGACTTCAATAACGTAGTCACACAGATGCGGGAAAAACTTGGCGCTAACGCCGTGCCTCTGCAGATTCCGATTGGCGCAGAAGCGGACCATATTGGCGTGATCGACGTCGTAAAGCTCAAAGCGATCAAATTCTCCGGTAGCCTTGGCGAGCAAATGGAAGAGGTCGATATACCGGAAGATATGCGCAGGGCTGCGGTCGAGGCCAGAGATGACCTGATCGTTCGCGTTGCAGATGTCGATGAGCATCTGATGGAGAAATATATCGAAGGCCAGAAGATCACTCCCGAAGAGATCAAGGCCGGCATACGCAAAGGAGTCGTCGAGAGCAAGCTGGTTCCGGTTTTGTGCGGAACAGCCTTCAAGAACAAGGGCGTCCAACTCCTTATCGATGCGGTTGTGGACTACCTGCCAAGCCCGCTGGATGTAAAACCTGTCGAAGCCATTCGCATTAAAGACGATCGGCTAGTCAGCCGGGATGCTTCCGATAACGAGCCGTTTTGTGCATTGGCATTCAAGATAATGACCGATCCTTACGTTGGCAAACTGACATTTTTCAGGGTTTACAGCGGCACTCTGACCAGAGGCGCAAATATATTTAACGCCAATAAGGGCAAGCGAGAGAGAATCAATCGCATTCTTAGAATGCATGCGAATAGTCGCGAAGAAGTGCAGGAAGTTTTCGCCGGCGATATCGCGGCTGCCGTTGGTCTGGACAATACTACCACCGGCGACACGCTGTGTCCTGAAAATGAAAAAGTTCTGCTCGAAAATATTCAGTTCCCGGATCCAGTCATTGCAGTGGCCATCGAGCCTAAGACAAAGGCGGATCAGGACAAGATGGGCATAGCTCTCAGCAAGCTCGCGGCTGAGGACCCTACCTTTAAGACTCATACTGACGAAGAAACCGGCCAGATTATAATCTCCGGTATGGGCGAATTGCATTTGGAGATTATTCTGGACAGGCTGTTCAGGGAGTTTAAAGTCGAGGCCAATCACGGTAAACCGCAAGTTGCATACAAAGAAGCGGTTACGGTGCATAGCTCCGCTGAGGGACGATATGTTAAGCAAACCGGCGGACACGGTCAGTATGGTCACGTAAAGATCGAGATGGAACCTACCGAGTCCGGTTCCGGATTCGACTTTGTGAGCAGGGTTGTTGGAGGTGAGGTTCCAAAGGAATATATCCCCTCTATCAAAGCAGGCGTGGCAGAGGCTTTGGAATCCGGCGTGCTGGCAGGATTTCCCATAGTTGACGTAAAAGTAACCCTGCTGGGCGGCTCTTTCCACGATGTTGATTCATCGGAGGCCGCTTTCAAGATGGCGGGCAGCATAGCCGCCAGAGAGGCAGCCGAAAAGGGCAAGCCGACTCTTAAGGAGCCGATAATGCGAGTCGAGGTTATGGTTCCTGAAGACTATATAGGCGATGTAATATCAGATCTCAACGGTCGCAGAGGCAGCATAGAGCATATGGAAATCCAGCCGGGCGGAACACAGGAAATCCTGGTGAAGGTACCGCTGGCGGAAATGTTTGGCTATGCGACTGCTTTGAGATCCATGACTCAGGGCAGAGGCTCATATTCGATGGAGCCTTCGCACTATGAAAAAGTACCGGAACAACTTGCCGATCAACTGGTTCTGAAGATGACCGGCAGACACTTAGCTAAAAGCAAATAAATATCTATCAAATTTGATAATTCTCGCGGGAGGCATTAAACATGGCTAAGCAGCGTTTTGAAAGGACTAAGCCGCACGTAAACATCGGCACGATTGGTCATGTTGACCATGGCAAGACTACGTTGACTGCTGCCATCACGGCGGCGTTGGCGACCAAGGGTTTGGCGCACTATACGCCTTATGACCAGATCGACCGTGCTCCTGAGGAGCGGGAGCGTGGTGTAACGATCAACATTTTCCATGCTGAGTATGAGACAGACACTCGTCACTATGCTCACGTGGACTGTCCTGGTCACGCGGACTACATTAAGAACATGATCACCGGCGCCGCTCAGATGGACGGCGCAGTATTGGTTGTGAGCGCGGCTGACGGGCCAATGCCTCAGACGCGGGAGCATATTTTGCTTGCTCGCCAGGTCAACGTTCCCTATATCGTTGTCTTTTTGAACAAGGCGGATATGGTCGACGATCCTGAGTTGCTTGAACTTGTCGAGCTTGAGGTTCGTGAGTTGCTTTCCAAGTATGGTTTTCCCGGCGACGATTTGCCAGTGATAACCGGTTCGTCTTTGAAGGCTCTTGAGGCTCTGGATGCCAGTAAGGCTGACGACGATGCAGTCAAGCCGATCTGGTCTTTGATTGACGCCATCGACACCTACATTCCGACTCCTGCTCGCGACGTAGACAAGCCTTTCCTTATGCCTGTCGAGGACGTGTTTACCATTACAGGTCGCGGAACCGTTGCTACCGGTCGCTGTGAGCGCGGCAATTTGACCCTTGGTTCTGAGGTTGAGATTGTCGGCATTCGTGAGACTCGCAAGACTGTTGCTACCGGTATTGAGATGTTCCGCAAGATGATGGACGAGTGCCAGGCCGGTGACAACGTTGGTTTGCTGCTTCGCGGCGTGGATCGCAAGGATATTGAGCGCGGCCAGGTTATCGCCAAGGTCGGTTCGGTGAAGCCTCACACGAAGTTCAAGGCTGAGATTTATGTATTGACTAAGGACGAGGGCGGTCGCCATACTCCTTTCTTTAAGGGTTATCGTCCTCAGTTCTACTTCCGTACCACCGACGTGACTGGTTCTTTGGAGTTGCCGGAAGGTATGGAGATGGTTATGCCCGGAGACAACGTGACTATCAGCGCGGAGTTGATCGTTCCCATCGCTATGGAGCAGGGTTTGAACTTTGCTATTCGCGAGGGCGGCCACACCGTCGGAGCCGGAG
>JAAYKE010000047.1 GCA_012522575.1 Armatimonadota bacterium
ACACGGGATGAAGGTGGCTGAGGCCGCTTTGAAAGATGTGCCTGAGCCCCGCGATGAAGCGCTTATGGAGATCAAGGCGCGAATCGACAAAGGGGAATATAAGGTTAGCGGCGCTGAGATAGCTGAAATGATGCTGAGACGCAGAGCGGCTGATAAGATAAGATAGACGGACGTCTAGTATATATGGTCAATTCGGCTTTATCGTCTATGTGGCGGATAAAGCAGAGTATCTATCGAGCAGAAATAATTGTGCGATAGGGGAACAGGATGTCGTTGATATTTGCTGTTGTAAATCAGAAGGGTGGAGTTGGCAAGACGACTACGGCGGTTAACGTCGCGGCGTGTTTGGCGGCTTTAGGCGAGAAGTCGCTGCTGGTGGATATTGACCCGCAGGGAAACGCGACAAGCGGAGTTGGAGTTATAAAATCGGAACTCAATGCCTGCATGTATGACGTTCTGATTAATGAAGTTCCTATAGAACAGGTGATTTTGGAGACAGAGACTCCAGGGCTGTTCCTCGCTCCGGCCAAACTAGACCTTGCGGGCGCGGATATTGAACTGATGTCTACCATGTCGAGGGAGACGAAACTCAAACAGGCTCTTGAGCAAGTCAGCGATAGGTACGAGTATATTATGATCGATTGCCCGCCATCGCTGGGGCTGCTCACTGTGAATGTTTTGACTGCGGCTCAGTATGTGATACTGCCGATTCAGTGTGAATACTATGCACTAGAAGGCATAAGCCAATTGCTAAAGACAGTTGAGTTGGTAAATCAGCATCTAAACCCGGGTCTGGAAGTTGCAAAAGTTCTGCTGACGATGTTCGATTATCGAACGAATCTATCTCAACAGGTGGTAGATGAGGTGAGAAGGTTCTTTGGTGAGCGAGTATCCCCGGTGCTTGTGCCTAGAAATGTAAGATTAAGCGAGGCTCCCAGTCACGGGCAGCCAATATTGACCTATGACCCCAAATCTAAAGGGGCGGAAGCGTATATGAAGTTTGCTGCGGAGGTTGCTACCTTTGGAAAAGAAAGGTCTCGGTAAAGGATTGGGAGCCTTGATCCCGATGGCGGACAAGGAAGTGAACTCGGGTGCGGTATCAGAGGTGGATTTGGAGCGAATTAGCGCGAATCCATATCAGCCTCGCAAAGATTTCGACGATGAGAAATTCCGAGAGTTAGTCAACTCGGTTCGGGTTCACGGGGTTCTTCAACCGGTAGTTGTCCGCTCCAAGGGAGAAGGCAACTATGAACTGGTAGCCGGTGAACGACGCCTCAGAGCAGCAAAAGCCGCTGGTTTGTCGAGAATACCGGTAGTGGTGCGGGAGCTTACAAATGAGCAAAGTTTACAGGTAGCGCTCGTCGAAAACCTCCAAAGAGAAGATATAAACTCAATTGATGCGGCATTGGCTTATAAACGCTTAACTGAGGAGTTTAAGCTGTCACAGGAAGACCTCGCGTTCGCTGTTGGAAAGAGCCGGTCAACGGTGGCTAATACAATGAGACTGCTCGGCCTGCCGGATGCTGTGAAAACTGCTCTCAAAAAGGGTAGGATAGCGGAGGGGCATGCAAGGGCGATCCTTTCAATTGAAGGCGACCCGGACAGGGTGGAGCTATGCAAGCGAATCGCCGACGCGGGTCTGTCTGTCAGGGATGCCGAACTGTTAGCTAGGGAATGGAACAGAGATGTCGACAAGCAGAGCGAAAATGTTTCACGTGAAACATTACTCGCGGACCAGGATCCGAATTTGCTGGAAGCCGAAGCACAGCTTCGCCGGTTGTATGGAACCAAGGTGTCGATTATGCAGGGCAAGGATCGAGGTCGGATTGTGATGGAATACTACTCCGATGATGATCTCGAACGCCTGTTAATTATGTTGTGTGGGAAGACTTAGGTTTTGAGGTCTCATCGACCGGTGTTTGGTTGTCATCCGCTTGATCATTCCTGAGCTGTGGAATTAACTCCAGCATCAGCACGCGAATGGTTGCGCCTACTGGCACCGCAAGTATCATCCCTGTAATGCCCATCAAGGACCCACCCACCATTAAGGCAAGAATACTCCAGGGTAAGCTCAGCCCTACGGATCCGCCTAATATCCGAGGAGCAATAAAGTTGTCAAACAAGACGTTGTTTTGCAGGGTCATGGCGATGAGTACAGCAATGACGTATCCGGCGGATGGATTGGCTGCATACGCCACAATTCCGGTAGAGAGCATAATAATCATTGAGCCGATATAAGGTATCGGCGAGACCAGCCCTGCAATCAAACCTAGAACCAGCGAGTATGGCATCCGGAAAATAAGTGCGAGAATTAGTGCTGTAACTGCCCCGTATAACACAGCTACTACTATCGCTCCTCTCACGTATGAGTTGAGAACCGATGCTATGGTATCAATGATCCCGATCATGCGCTCTTTGTGCGCCTTCGGCAACAGGCGATAAAATGCAGCACACTGCGAATTCCAGTTGATAAGCAGCCAAACGGTCACCAGTGGAACTATGACAAGCCAGGTCACCTTGCTTGCTACGGAAAGGACAAAGCGGCTTACAATGGTGAGGGCAGAGGTCGAAAATATGTGGATTTGATCCGGAAATTGCCGTAAAAGCTCCGATGCTGAAGTTGGAAGGCTGACTCGTTTCAAAATAGTTGCCTGGCTAGCTAGAAAGTGGTCGACACCTTTTTCGAGTGATCTAGCGTATTGTGGCATGTTTCGTGCCAAATCTGCACCTTGTGAGACTAGTTGGGGAACAAGTAGGAATACAACGGCGGCGAAAACGGCTACAAACAGCGTGCTGGTTAGTATCACAGCCATCAGGCGAGACAGACCTTTATTTTCCAAACGAACCAACAGCGGATTCAGTAAAAATGCAATAAATAAAGCAAGAAGGAACGGTCCCAATGACGAAATAATAGGGCTGAAAAGCCATTGCAAGTGCTCTACAAGCAGGTATCCAGCCAACAAGCCCACCAATATCCCAGCCCATCCGGTTACACGTCGCCAACTCTTCTCCGTCATTTGCGTTTCATCCTTTCCGTGTTATCCTCTTATCGCTTACGACGATATAACTCTCCTCATACACATAAACTAACACACAATGGCAAGACGAAATGGCTAAAAGATATAGACACATGTCTACATGCGTTCGTTATTCTAAATTACGTTTTGTTCTGCATAAAAGATTCGCTAAAACCTCTGTGTTTCCTGCACAACCATTTGACCTGAACTTTCCTACGCAATACCATGTTACTATGCCAACAGTTGCTTATTGCACGCTTGGGTGTAAAGTCAACCAATATGAGACCGAGAAGATCCGCCAGGCGCTGGAGCAAGCCGGATTTACTACCGTGCCGTTCAACACCCCTGCGGATATCTATCTTGTTAACACCTGCTCAGTTACCGCTGTAGCCGATAGCAAGTCACGCTCAGCCATTCGAAGGGCTTTGAAGTTGAATCCGTCAGCAGTAGTTTTTGTAACTGGATGTTATGCCGAGTTGGAGCCTGATTTTATTCGTAACGCACTTGGCATAAATCATATTATCTCTAACCTCGATAAAGAAACTGCTGCACAGAAGATTATTGCACAGTTTAATACAGATAGTTCGGTACAGTCTATTGTCTGTGCGACTGAAAAGCCAGTTCCGCAGTTGCGTATCAGGACTCGAGCTGTCGTCAAGGTCCAGGATGGTTGTGACCAATTCTGTTCGTACTGTATAATCCCGCACGCTCGAAGCATCAAGTCCTCCAGATGCATAGCCGATGTGGAGCAGGAAATCCGGAGCCTGGCGACATTCGGCTATAAAGAGGTTGTGTTAACAGGGATACGTCTGGGTAGTTATGAATCGGATGATTCCCAAGTGGACGGTTCCAAATATCACGCTCAAAAAAAGCTGCCCGATCTGATCACCGCGGTGGCGGAAATTGACGGTATCGAGCGAATACGTCTCAGTTCGATAGAGCCGTGGGAGGTTGATGAGGCTCTGTTGGAAGCGATGAAGTCGGCGAAAGTGTGTCGCCATCTGCATATCCCGTTGCAGAGTGGTGATGATGAGGTGTTGAAATTGATGAATCGGCCCTACACAGCCGAGCAATATCGTCAAACGGTCGATGCCGTCAGGTCTCAGATTCCCGACATAGGGATCACTACCGATGTTATTGTCGGATTTCCCGGCGAATCAGAACGTGCGTTCGGCAATACGTGCGCGCTTATCGAGGATATCGGATTCTCCCGGATTCACGTATTTCGATATTCTCCTCGTGAAAGGACGCCTGCGGCCACAATGCCCGGCCAGGTGCATGCGGAAGAAAAAAAGCAGAGTGCCGAGAAACTTATCTCAATTGGCATAGACGGACAACGCCGGTTTGCCAAATCGCTTATTGGTAAATCAGCCAGTGTTCTGGTCGAAAGACAGGTGTCGGGGTCTAATCATCTTGCCGGCTTTACCGATAATTATGTCGAAACCCGTTTTCCCGGGGATATCAGCCTGCGTGGGCAGGTGGTTTCGGTGAAGATCGTGGCAGTCGATCAGAACTGTGCAATAGCAACGATGCAATGAAGGGGGTCAAATACAATGGACGACTGCATTTTCTGTAAGATCGCCGCCGGAACCATAGGAACACTTGCTTATGAGGACGATGAGGTGGCGGCGTTTGATGATCTCAATCCACAAGCGCCGGTTCACGTTTTAATTGTTCCCAAAAAGCACATCACACGCATTTCGGATGTGACCGATGGCCCCGATGCCTGTTTAATGGGCAAAATTCTTGTAGTTGCCAATCGGATCGCGGCTGAGCGGGGAATATCGGCAGATGGCTACCGGATCGTGATTAATTGCAACGAAGGCGCCGGCCAATCGGTATGGCATGTGCATTTTCACTTGCTAGGCGGCCGTCAGATGGGTTGGCCACCGGGTTAGCAGGGTGAATCGTGGATGAAAACTTGACACTATGGTGGCACAACGGGTATAATTCTGTTAGACGCAAAAGTAGGCAACAAGCAACGTATGTGGACCAGCGGATTTGGCGAAATAGTTGCTGCACTTAACTCAATCGCTTGAAGATAGTATAGCAGCGTTGCCAATCCTCTCCCGACACTGACGCGGTGCTACCTGCCCGATACTGTCGATGGAGGAGGGATCATGGTTGGCACGGGTTCAAGTAAAACCTAATGAAAGTTTGGACAGCGCTCTGAAGCGATTCAAAAAAGCGCTTCAGCAGACCGGTGTTCTGAAAGAAGCTCGTGAGCACGAACACTACGAGAAGCCGAGCGACAAAAGGCGAAAAGCCGAGGCCGCACGGCGCCGGAAAATGCGAAGAGCATAAAGTCCATGAGCGGACCTATGTCGTTAATTGAACAGCTTCTGCAAGATCAGAAGTTGGCTATGAAAGCTAAGGATGAGTTGAGACTGGCAACCATCCGGCTTCTGCGATCATCGGTGAGCTACGCCCAAATTAATAAAGGCGAAAAGCTCACCGATGATGAAGTTTTAGAGGTGCTTTCTCGCGAGGCCAAGCGGCGCAGGGAGGCTATAGATGCCGCTGCTTCCGGGCAAAGATATGACATTGTCGAAAAAGAGCGGGCGGAGCTGGAAGTGATCAATTCCTATCTGCCCAAGCAACTTGATGAGGCTGAAATAGAAGCTATTGCACGCGAAATTGCGGCACAGGTCGATGCTGTCGAGCTTAAAGATCGAGGCAAGGTTATGGGGCCGTTGATGCAGAAAATTCGCGGTAGGGCGGATGGTAAAGTTGCAGGCCAGGTAGTCGAGAGGATATTGCGAGGCTGAGGCCAGCGTATCGGACAGGCGTCCATACCATCTGGGCAGCCCGCCTGCCCCTTGGCTTTTCTAAATGAAACCCTTTATGCCCCTAATTATCCGACGCGCAAAAAAGAATTCCGATAAAAACGCGCGACCTAGAAGAGTAGACCTCAAAAGGGCAGGACTCGCCTTTATCACAATCGCCATCTTGTCTGTTCTGCTGTCGATACATATGCTGCCCAGCAGGATAGATCTCAAAGTTGGAGATGTCTCGGCTGACGAAATCATTGCTCCGAAGGCGGCGAAATACGTTGATTCCACTGAAACAAGGCTACGGAAAACGAAAGCTGCGGCCAGCGTAGGAAAGGCCTACGATATTTTGCCCGGCGCCGAAGATCAGGCCGTAGCAACCCTGCAGACTATTTTTTCCACCATCGAATTTGTGCGACAAAATCATACCTCTCAATCGGCAGAGGCACAACTGGCAATAGTGCGTGACCGAATGGGAGCTGCACTGGGAGCGCGCATACCTGACTCCACATTGCTATCATTGCTTGCCATAGATGCCGCCTCTTTGCGCCAGATAGAAGATGAATCCCTAAAAATCGTTAGCGCTGCAATGACCAAGGAGATCAAGGATCATCCATCTGATGTTCGAAGTGCGCAAAATTCCGCGTCTGCCGCAGCTAGAATGCTGATTTCCGACCCGCAGAAAGCAAGCCTGACAAGCCAGCTTGTTAGCGACTCGATCAAACCCAACCGAATCTACAATCCAATGCGCACCATCGATTTGCAGGAGGCTGCGCAGGCTCGAGTGCGGCCACACTACCGGCTTATTGCCCGCGGCGAGGTGATTTTGGCCAGGGGTGAACCCGTCCTGGAGGAGCATCTGGAGAAACTTCAGGCGTTGGGCTTGCGTAATCCGCAGATCGACTATGGCACGGTCAGCTCTCTGACTGCGCTTGTTATGCTTGCGGTATTGTTGGTCGGCGCATATCTGGCAAGATATTACCCGGAAGTATATCACAACACAAAAGCTCTGCTGCTGCTTGCGCTTCTAGCTGTGATCGGCACCCTTGCGCTGCGCATCAGCGGCAGTATGTTGGGTATCAATCTTACCCTCGATCAGGTAGGATATCTGGGCGTGCTTTGGGTAGTAACGGTAGGCATGCTTGTTAGCGCATTAGTCAACCCGCAGGTTTCGGTGGTGATCGCGGCTTTGCTGTCGATCGTATTGTCACTAATGCTCAATGGAGAACTGCGCTTTGCCGTCAGCGGATTTATGACGGCGATAGTCGGTATTTTGGGCGTAGCCGACATCAGGGATCGCACGCATCTCGCACGCGCGGTCGGTATGCTGGCCGGGGCAGGGGTGGTATTAGTCTGGGTCACAGGCGGGCTTGCCAACGATTCTTATTACAATATACGCATGGGCACGGTATGGGCGGGGTTGATCGTGCCGATAGGAGCGGGCGCGGTCTTTCTGATTGGCACGGTTCCTCTGGAAAGACTCTTTGGGCTGACCACTCATCTTTCCCTGCTCGAACTCGCCGATACAAATAAACCACTGCTGAGAAGGCTGGTGATGGAAGCCCCGGGGACCTATACGCACAGCATAGCTGTCGGACATCTGGCAGAGGCTGCAGCGGAGGCTATCGGAGCGGATTCGCTGATGGCCAGGGTAGCGTCATATTATCACGATATAGGCAAGATCCGAAGGCCGCACTTCTTTGTGGAAAATCAGAATTTAGAGAATGTGCACGACCGCATTAATCCCACGCTGTCCGCCCTTGTGATAACCTCACATATAAAAGACGGGGTCGATATCGCCCGCGAATATAAACTGCCCAGGGTTGTTATAGAGGTTATCAGCCAGCATCACGGCACATCCCTTGTTCAGTATTTCTATGAACAGGCGATTGGCGTCCAGGATTCTGCCAGCGGATTGGAGAGCCAGTTCCGATATAATGGCCCTAAGCCCAAATCTAAGGAAGCGGCATTGATAATGCTTGCGGATTCGGCGGAGGCGGCTTCCAGGGCGATGTCGAAGCCTACCAGGGCTACTATAGAGTTGATTGTGAACAAAGTTGTGGCCGAAAAGCTTCGTGACGGGCAGCTCGACGAGTCGGATTTGACGTTTAAGGAAGTGAGCAAGATCGCTGAGGCGTTCACAAAGGCCCTCACCGGCACACTGCACGCCCGCATTGATTATGCCGAAGTACTGGACAGGAAAACGAGCAATGGAGATTCTGATTCAAAACCAGCAGCCGGCAAGGGTGAAAATCACCAGGCTGAGGAACAGCGCTCTCAAAGTGCTGCAAGCTGAGAATTGCAGTGACAGCGCTGAGGTCAGCGTCTTGCTAACAGACGACGAGACCATTAAAATACTCAATAGGGAATATCGTGACATCGACGACTCGACCGATGTGCTGTCCTTTTCGCAGCACGAAGGGGCCGATGAGTTTTGTGGCGTTCAAGATGAGAATCTTTTGGGGGATATAGTTATTTCGGTGGAAACTGCAAAACGCCAGGCCAAAGAACGGGGAGTTGATCTTTGCGATGAGCTTGATATGTTGCTGGTGCATGGGCTGCTGCATTTGCTGGGATATGACCACGACGAACAAAAACAGGAGGAGTTAATGTTCGCCCGGCAAACGGAGTTGATACGGCAGATAGAGTTGGCGGACAAAAAGATATTAAGGACTGGCGATTAAGGAATGCGTTTTCTTCGTAACCCTATGAACGGGTTTAAATATGCGGTTGAAGGGGTGGTGCACGTTTTCCGCACACAGCGACACATGCGCTTCCACTTCCTTACGATGGTGTTGGTGCTGGTGGTAAGCCTTGTGTTCAAGCTGAAGCGCGAAGAAGTGGTCGTGCTTTTGTTTACTATAACGCTGGTGCTTGCGGCAGAGATGTTTAATACGGCGATTGAGGCGGTGGTCGATCTGGTGACGCAAACCTATCATCCGCTGGCCAAGTTCGCCAAAGATATTGCGTCCGGCGCGGTGCTTATCACTGCGATCAACGCGCTGGCTATAGGATTTTTGCTTTTTCCGGGGGGCGCAAGGCTCAATTTGCTGAGCGAAGAGGTGGGATTGCATACCCCGAAATGGTCAACGGTCGGCTCAGTTGCGTTTTTGTTGCTGGGTATAATGGTTCTTATGTGGAAAGTGGCGGGTAGAAAGGGCAAACTGTTGAAGGGTGGGGTGGTCAGCGGCCATTCCGCCGTTGGATTCTTTCTCGCGACTACTATTTTGTTCATGTCGGACAGGATGGCGATAGGGATTTTGGCGTTTATGCTTGCGGTGCTGGTTGCGCAGAGTCGGGTGGAAGGCGGCATACATACGCTTGCCGAAGTTGTGCTCGGAGCTTTGCTGGCGACCGGGGTGGCTTGCATTGTCTACGGTGTTTTATCGCCCGTGTTCCCGTTATAGGAGAGAGGTGAAGTTGGGCTAGTGGAAACCGACCCAAACCGTATTTTCACAGGATTAATTTTGATTGTGGCGCTGGTGATGCTCAACGCGTTCTTCGCAGCGGCTGAGATGGCGCTTGTTTCTGTAAGAAGAACTCGAATCAAACAGTTGGTGGAGGAGGGGGACGCGCGCGCGGTTACGGTCCTGCAGTTGCTGGAGCGCCCTACGAGCTTTATGGCCACCGTGCAAATCGGGCTGACGCTGGTCGGATTTATGGCCTCTGCGTTTACTGCTGTCAGCATTGCCGAGCCGATTGCGATTATTCTGCACACATCAAGATCGATGGTAATCTTCGTGGGCACCGTTCTTCTAAGCTTGTTTACCCTCGTATTCGGCGAAATTGCTCCGAAATCTTTGGCAATTCAACGTGCCGAAAAGCTGTCTCTGGCGTTCGGCGGCACGGTGAAGTTTATGTCGATTGTGGCCCTGCCTGCGGTGAAACTGGTCAGCTATCTGAGCGATATTGTAGTTCGGCCGTTCGGGGTCCAGGCTCGCTTTACAAGTCCGACTCTTACGGAGGAAGAGCTGAAAATGCTGGTGGAGGCGGGCGAGGAAGAAGGCGTCATCGAAGAGGAAGAAAAAGAAATGATTCATTCCATCTTCGACTTCACCGATACGGTGGCAAGGCAGGTGATGGTTCCGAGGACCGATATGGATGCCGCGCCGGTGACAAGCACCCTCGATGAACTTCTGGATATCATCACGGAAACCGGCCATTCGCGCATACCCATCTATGAGGATAACGTTGACAGCGTAATAGGGGTTGTCCACGCCAAGGACCTGCTTTGCGTGCTGCGGCAGGATAAGCATGTCTTCAATATCAGGGAAGTAATGCGGGCGGCTTATTTCATTCCGGAGACAAAGGACGTAGACGAACTGCTCGCGGATTTCAAAAAAAGCAATGTGCACATGGCTATTGTGCGGGACGAATATGGCGGCACGGCAGGGCTGGTCACGATAGAGGACCTGCTGGAGGAAATCGTCGGAGAGATTCGAGATGAATACGATCAGGAAGAGCCGCTTATAGACGTCGAAGACATCGACCATGCTCTGGTCAGCGCGCGTATGAGCATTGATGACCTCAACGAGCAGATGAATATCGATATTCCGGAGAGCGAAGAATTCGAAACTATCGGAGGGTTCGTATTCGATTTATTCGGCAGACAGCCCGATGAAGGGGAAGTGATAAGCTGGAGCAACCTCGATTTTGTCGTCAACAGCCTCGAAGGCGGCAGCTTGAATCGAATTCAGGTTATCCGCACCGACAGACCCACAATCGAGGAAGAGATAAACAGCTCTAACGGCAAACCCTCGAAGGACAACGGCTCAAAGACGAAATAAATACAATTACGGCCGGCTTTTGCCACCGGCCACTCATTATAAGAATTCACCGTTGCGCAGTCTGGACTCCCGTAGTCGTCCGGGGACCTGTTTTCGACATATCAATCTGCCGGAAACCCAGATCGAACGCCGGGGAACCCGGTTTTAGCCTGAAGTCATCTTTTTCCGGATCAACGAACATAGGATCGGCGACGATACTATTCCGATCGTGGCCTCGTTTCCGCCATTCCTCCAGGCTGGCGTTGCCAAATGTGATGGGTTGACCGGAGGCGTTATGGTAGATGTTGTAGTCCATTATATATTTGTCGTCGTCCCAGTTCCCGCTCATCAGCCCGCCTTCTTTGTAGTAGATGATATTGCGCTCAAACGTAAACCCCCGGTGATCCTCGGCTCGCGTTTTCTGAAGTTGATATATCTTTGCGCAGGCGAATATATTGTTGGTTACGGTGTTATTTTTGCCGTAGTGCTGATGAAAGCCGCCGGTTTTGGTGCGATAGACTACGTTATTCTCGATCAGTATGTCGCTGCTGCCCTCATCGGTGTAGATCCCCCAGCCTCCATAGCCGGAGCAATCGCAGTCGTGAATCAGATTATGGCGCAGCACTGTGCCCGGGGAGACGCCGAGGGTGTAGATGCCTCCGAGGTCGCTGAGCAGCCCGCGGCCTATGTGGTGGATATGATTATTGGCTATCAGGTTATCGACCGCCTCGCTTTTGGCATAACCCCAACTCCATCCCGCTGAGACTCCCGTGTAATATAACTCCGCTATTTCGTTGTTGATCACCTTATTGTGAGGGCTTTCCGCGACCCAGATGCCGACCGCGCTTGCAAATATCTTGCCACCGTCAATGATTTTATTATCCGAAACGGTCGTATATCGAGACCCGGCTTGTATCTTGACTCCGCCTGCGCCCATATCTCTGATGAGACAGCTTTGAATGGCGCAGCCAGAGCAGCCCGCGCCGAATTCCACGGCAGAGTTGCCGATTTCCGAGATCTCGCAATGATTTATTTCGCAGTTGCGGGCGTGGGCATAAGTGATCGCTGCCGGAACCTCATAAGCTGCCTGCACCGATCCTGCGCTTGTATCGGGCAGAATATGTTGAGTGTGCGCAAATTTCAGGTTGCGGAAGCGCACATGTTCGATGGGCTGAGAAACATCCCCGGCCAGTCGAATCGTGGTATCCAGAACCGGAGCTATAAACTCGGCCTCCCGCCAGTCTTCTTTGGGCTTCGGATAGTAGTAGAGCCTGCCCGCCGAACGATCCAGATACCATTGGCCGGGCGTGTCCAGCGCCTCGAAGACGTTTTCCAAAATATAGCGCGCGAAATTACGTCGATTATGTTCACGAGCGAGCCAGAACCGGCTGGGTTTTGTGAAATGCGCCGTATTGGTTGCCTCATCGATGGACCTTATCGGCAGCCGCGAATCCACCCACAAATTGAACGTTCGTACGTCTACATCACAAAGATTTTGCCAATCCGCGTTGATTTCACCCTGGTTAAATACGAATTGATCCTGTCCGTCCTGCCATTTGTCCCCTATGGGCGCGGATTTTATGCTGTAAAACCCCTGCTTGGGCAGACGGGTCCTCGGGGCGCGCCTGCCGTCTACGAAAAGCTGATCGGGATTCCAGTTGTCTGTCTTAACCGTCGGCGCGTTGGCAGCGATCACGTTATGCCCGTTTGCCTTGGCGGGCGCAAAGCCGGTGATCTGCCTGCCTCCGCTGATAATCACGCGCTCTACGCCCGCGGATGTTGAATATGCCTGGTAGGTTATCGGACATGCGGATGTGCCGGAGTCTGGCGCGGTTAATTCAAAGGTTTTACTGAGAAAGTAGCTGCCCTTACGTATAGAGACAATCAACGGGTGCTTGAGGCCGCTTTGTTCGGATTTGATGCGCCGAATAGCGTCCCTTGCGCCCTCCAGCGTAGCCAGCGGGCCATCTGTACCGGTTTTATTTGGACAATCCAGCCTGCCGCTCCAGCTATCATTGCCATTTGTTGCCACGTAAAGCCTGTCTGCGCTTTGGGCGTGCGCCGCGTGTGAGGTAAACGAGATTATCAGCGCCAACCCAATACAATGCCATAGCGACATTCGCTGCCTCCTCAGTTTATACGCTCTGCCTGGCGATTTCCCGGCCTCGATCTATGAAATATCGCATAGTCTCATAGTTAATGGTCGGCGGTTCCGAGTGATCAGTGTGCAGAATATAGCCGCCGCCGCCTTTTATTACAGGCGGAATCTTCTTTTGCAGTTCGGCGTCAATCTGCGCGAAATCGTTGGATATCAGGGCGCGGACGTCTATGCCGCCGAAGAACGCTATTTTATCCCCGAAGCGGTTGAACAGGGTGGGGAGGTCAATCCCCGCCTTGACCTCCATTGCCTGCAGGCAGTCCATTCCTGCCTCGATCAGCCCCGGCACCAGCGGCTCCACATAACCGCACGAGTGCACGATCACCTTGCAGCCCATCGAATGGGCAAAATCAAAGAGCTTCTTGTGGCCGGGCTGAATTATCTGTTCATACATCGCAGGGGACATAAAAGGCCGGTTTTTGAAGCCCATATCCTCATAAAAGAACAAACCGTCCGGTTTGCCCTCCTCGGCAAATAGCGTTTCGAGGTGTTTGATGGTCAAATCCGCATAGACATCGACCATATCCTTCACCCAGTCGGGGTCCAACGCCATGCCCATCAGCATATATTCGTGACCGCAGAGTGGGTGAATCTGCTCAAACGGAGCCACTCCTCCCCAACAAAAATACCGATCTCTGCTTGATGCGAACTGCTTATCGCCTCTGTACCATTCCGGATTTATTCTGCGTCGGTCAAATTCGATGAGGCGCGGGCGGGCGTGTTCCTCCCAACTCTTCCTGTCTTTAACCAGAAAGTCTATGTGTTCAGGGGTGGAATCGTGCAATTTATGCCTGCGCAGCTTCGCTCCGTTGCCGTCCAGGTGCAGAATCGTCTCCTCGGTTTCCTCAATTACGACCGGTTGGAAATCGAGATCAACCACACAGTTGAGCCAGCCCGCCTGCCGCAAATCCTGGCCGAAGTGTTCCGCTATGTCCTCTTCGGGCGCAATGTGTCCCTCCTGAACCCATCTCTGAACAGTCGCCCCCCAGGGGGTGATAGAGATGGGAAGCATATCTACGGGTTTTCTGTCTAATGCCGCCTGCATTCGCTCCTGGCTGGTCATCTGCATTCGGGTTCCTCCATATATCAGACTCCAATAGGATATTCCGACACGCTGACTCGTCTAACCTTCAAAATAAGAGATACTTCTTTTTCGCAGGTCAAATGAGGTTGTTCGGCGAAGGTTGCAATGGCGGTTATGCCAGCAGAGAGGGTTGCATAATGAGCGAGACATCGTTAAAGCGTTCAAAAGAGTTTCTTGAGGTGGCGGATCAGTTTAAGTTGGGCGTGCTTGTGACTGAGGCATCGCATCCGGTGACTGCGGAGCTTAGCCGGACAGCCAGACAGAGTATTGCCGATGCGCTGAGGCTGCTTTTCGAGGTCGACAAGGATGTTATCGACAAGTATCGCGAGTGGTCGGCAAGCGATTCGCCAAGAAGAGTCGCAGATACTATCCGTGATGCCATCAGCGCCGGAGGAAATATATTTTTCACCGGCTGCGGGTCTACCGGGCGTCTGTCGATTCAGCTTGCGTCGATATGGCGTGATTTCTGGCAAAAGCGCAGGGCAGGCGGCCACGCTGATCCAGAGGACTTCGAAAATCGCGCGTTCAGCGTAATGGCAGGCGGAGATTTCGCGCTGATCAAGGCTGTGGAGGGCTTCGAGGACTTCACCCAGTTCGGCGGCAAGCAGATAGGGGACCTTGGAGTAAGCCAGGGAGACGTGGTTTTTGCGATCACCGAAGGCGGGGAGACATCTTTTGTCATCGGAACTGCGTGGAAGGGCCTTGAGCGGGGAGCGAAGGTCTATTTCGTATATAATAATCCCGACGACATCCTATGCGAACATGTCCAGCGCAGCCGGGAGGTCATCGAAGAGCCTCGCATCGAGAAGATCAATCTAACCACAGGGCCGATGGCCATTACAGGCTCGACGCGAATGCAGGCTACTACAATTCAATTGTGCGTAATGCTGACGGTTTTGGAGATGGCGCTGAGGGATATAATCGGGGATTCCGCGCTCAAATCCGATGTGGTTCCTGCTCAGTTTATGGCCAGCCTTGAGGAGATGTATGCCACGCTGCTGTCCGGGCCGTTGTGCGATTCTCTTGCAAAGCTCGTCGAATTGGAGGAGAGCGTCTACCGCGCGGATCATAAAAACAACTACTTCGCAAATCTCATCGGAGTAGACGTGCTCACAGATACCACGGAGCGATCCCCCACGTTCTGCACGCCTCCGTTCCGCAAATTCGACGACGTTAGCGCGGCGGAGAGTTGGGCGTTTCTATACCTGCCATACGAGAAAACTGAGGATGCCTGGAACTGGATACTGAAAAAACAACCGAGTTGTGTGGAGTGGACCGAGGAAGAGGTCCGCGAATTAGTCGGGGATACGAAGCTCGCCGCCACATTCGAGGTGGTAAAACGCATATCCCGCGAGGAATTGATGCGATTCAAGATAGGCAGGGACGGCTTGAAAAATCGACCCCTTGGCGTCGGAGACAGCGCGGTGGCTATTTTGCTGGAGGCTGAAGCGGATTCGATCACTGCGCCGGATGGATTCTTCAGAAGGCGGCTCGAAGAAGCAAAATCTGCCGGAGCGCGCACAGGTATGGTCTATATTGGCAGCAAGGATGGGGTCGCCGAAATAGAAGATTACGTCAAAGGCTGGAATCCGGATATCGCGGCGGTCTTTGCCGAGGCTCCGCAGACCGATTTCCTGCTGGATGGAGTCACGCGAGCGGGCGCGAAAATGCTGCTTAACGCGCACTCTACCTGCACGATGGTTCGACTTGGCAGAGTGCTGGGCAATGTTATGATATGGCTGGTGGCCTCCAACCTGAAGCTCATCGACCGCTCCACGCGCTATATCTGCAATCTGACCGGACTTGACTACGTGGCGGCCAACGAACTGCTCTTTGAGGTGGTGGAATACGTCGAACCGAGGATGAAAGCCGACAAAAAATACCCGCCAATTGTCGGCACATCGGTGATGCGTGCAAGATATAATCTCAGCAACGAAGAAGCTGAGGCGAAGCTGATGGAGGAACTTGGGTAAAACCCTGCTAAGCAGTAAAAGTAACTTTTAAGAGAGGTTTTAGCATGACTGACAAATATCGAATTGAATACGACATCCTCACCGAGAAACTTGCCGCTCGCGGAGTGGATGCGGACAAGGTGAAGGCAAGGCTGAAATCGCAGCATATCGAGACTCCAAGCTGGGGTTTCTCTGATGCCGGAACGAGATTCGGCACATATCAGCAGGAAGGCTCCGCGGTTACTATCGAGGAAAAGATAGCGGATGCCGCCCAGATAAACAAATTTACCGGCGTTGCGCCTACGGTCGCCGTGCATGTTCTCTGGGACTTTCCTAATGGAGTCTCTGACGCGCAGGCTCTGTCCGACTACGCAAAATCCCTCGGCGTTGCTATCGGCGCAATCAACCCGAATGTATTTCAGGGCAGGGAATATGCCTTCGGAAGCATTACAAGCGAGGATCCCGGAGTGCGCCAGCAGGCCATTGACCACATGCTGTATTCGGTGGAGATAGGCAAGGAGCTTGGCTCGGAGCTGCTCTCGCTGTGGTTTGCCGACGGCACAGATTATCCGGGACAGGGAGACTTCAGAAGACGCAAAAACTATGCCGAAGAGTCCCTCAAAACGGTCTACAAAGCTATGCCGGATAACATGCGAATGCTCATCGAGTATAAACCGTTTGAGCCGGGATTCTACCATACGGACCTTGCGGACTGGGGGATGAGCTATGTTACAGCGCAAAAATGCGGCCCGAACGCTCACGTGCTCGTAGACCTCGGCCATCACCTGCAGGGTGCAAATATCGAGCATATCGTGGCGTTTTTGCTTGATGAACAGCGACTGGGAGGATTCCACTTCAACAACCATAAATACGCCGATGATGACCTTACGGTCGGGTCGATTAACCCATACGAACTGTTCCTGATCTACAACGAACTCGTCAAGGCGGAGAATGCGCCCAACAATAATCCTGCAGTTGCGTATATGATTGATCAGTGCCACACCACTAAGCAGAAGATGGATGCGATGATACAGACGATTC
Source organism: Armatimonadota bacterium (assembly GCA_012522575.1). Lineage (GTDB taxonomy): Bacteria > Armatimonadota > UBA5829 > UBA5829 > UBA5829 > DTKD01. The sequence goes on from JAAYKE010000047.1 coordinate 16,790, forward strand.
TTCACATCCAGACGGCCTATGCCAAGGCAATGTGTGTCGATACCGGCAAACTTCTCGAAGCGCAGAAAGCAAATGACATCGTGTCGGCGGAAACCTGCATGCAGCAGGCGTTCAATACCGACGTCGAGCCGCTGCTTAAGGTTGTGCGCGAGGAGATGGGACTCGATCCTGATCCGCTCCGGGCATTTCGCGCCAGCGGATATTGGAAAAAGGTATGCCAGGAGCGGGGAATCCGCGCAGGCACTGGGCTGGGAGCCTAGTCCGGCTTGCAGTTTTCGGTTTCATCGAGGCTCAGCTATCCGCTGGGCCTCTTTTTTTGCGTTTTCGTAATTATTACAGTCAATATATACGCCCCGCATGTGGAATAAATCCCTGATAATGTATCCTTGAAAGCCGTCGAGGTTCGCTATATGAGAATGCGACTCAGCCGGGACAACAAAGGGTTCACCCTGATAGAGATAATGATTGTGATCGCGATAATTGCCGTCTTGATGGCGATTGCGCTGCCAAACATGATGAGGGCGCGGGAGGCATCTCAAAAAAGAGCCTGCCTGTCTAATTTGCGGGAAATCAATCAGGCAAAAGAGCAATATGCTATGGAGTGTCGAAAGCAGGAGGGGGATGAGGTGAGCTGGAACGATATAGTGCCGGGTTATTTGAAAACTCAGCCGGCCTGTCCGCTTGGCTCGGCCTATGGGCTGCAGATCATTGGAACCTATCCCACATGCGCGAATCCTCAACACGTTATGCAGTAATAAAATTGCTCGAAGGTGCTTTTTATATCAGCGCCGGCGGTGTTGTGGATCAACTTTATGTGCATTCCTGCCGATATATGAGGATGGCACAGAGGCTTATGAAATGCTCTCCGGGTAAAAAGCCTCGCGCTCATAGAAGAAATGCTTGTTCGGAAATCCGCTCGGACTTGCCAGGGTATTTAACCGTGGTTCAGCCAGGGCCGAGGAGGTATCATTGATGCGAAAGTCAATCAGAAAAAAAGGTTTTACGCTGGTGGAAGTTATGATAGTGGTGGCGATGATTGCTATGCTGCTCGCCATTGCCGCGCCCAGCTTCGTGAAAACCAGGGACACTGCGCGAACGACTGCCTGTCTTTCCAACCTCAAATCAGTCGATGACGCCAAGATGCAGTGGGCTATGGAAACTCACAAAAGCGACGGGGACGCAGTGCTATGGGCGGATCTTTCCCCGTCATATATGAAGTCGCAGGTGGCTTGTCCGTGGGGATATGAATATACCCTGCAGCCTATCGGCGTGCCGCCATACTGTCCTGTGGTCGGCCACCACTAGCTTTAAAAACAGTACATAAGCAAAGGGCCTGACGGGCGCGCCCGATCAGACCCTATGTCTATGCCACACTTGTATTAAAGCTGGTTTCAACGTTGATTTATAATCCACGCACACTTCAAGTGTCTGCAATTATTCCCAGTTCTACTGCCCTTTTGAACGCTTGAAAGCGATTCGAGGCTCCCAGTTTGACGTATGCTCTAGCCAGGTAAAAATCTACTGTCCTCTTGCTGACTGACAGTACACTAGCTACCTCGCTGGAACATTTGCCGTCAAAGATTAACTTGAGAATCTCGCGTTCCCTATCCGTAATTTGGGCCAGGGTTTCCTTATCCCCGGGGCCTAACGCAGTTCGCTCGGTGCTCTCCATGCTTCCCGTGCCCCCTCTCAAGTTTCGAAAAAAGTCTCAAGCCAATTTCTTGTCACCGCTAATTTTAGTTTTTTAAGCGCCCTTGCCTCCAACTGCCGCACCCTCTCCCGTGTAATGTGCATTTGTTGGCCAATTTCCTGAAGAGTGGCGACTGAACCATCCTTAAGGCCAAAGCGTTTTTCGATTATATTCTTTTCCTGAGGATTAAGCCAGGTCATCAACTCGCTTAGCACCTCAAGAGTTTCTCGCTTCATCGCATCATGTTCGGGGTTCGAAGCCCCCGAATCCGTCAGGCGTTCGAGAAGCGAAGTCAAGCCATCCTCCGTGACAGGTTCATCCAGAGACACTAATGCCTCGGATGCTTCCAGCAAACGCAGCACCTTCTCCCGGGGGAGCTGCATCTTCTGGCACATCTCTTCAATAGTAGGTTCTCTACCGAATTCGTTTACGAACGAAGTGCCGATCTTATTCAGTTTTCGTATAGATTGAACAATATAGCTTGGTACTCTGATTGCGCGCCCCTGTCGTTCGATAGCGCGCATAATCGCCTGTCTGATCCAAGCAACCGCATACGTGCTGAACCTGAAACCTCTGTCCGGGTCAAAAGATTCCACTGCCTTCATCAAGCCTATATTGCCTTCTTGAATCAGGTCCGGCAATGGAACCCCCGAACGAGAGTAAACCTTGGCAATGCTCACAACCAGTTTCAGGTTGCATTCTATCAGTTGGCGATGTGCAACCAAATCGCCTGCCTTAGCTTTTCGTGCCAGGCTCTGTTCTTCCTCAGGCCCTAGCAAAGGCCATTTGCCAATCCGATCCAGATACATATCCATCGAATCGGCTACTTCCGAAGTAACGGGCAGCGCTTCTTCAAGAACCGGCTCCGTCAATTCCAGCGGATCGCTGTGCATCGACAAGCCTCCTTCCTCCGATCACCTCACCACGAGGAACGGTAACTTGATATTTCGCACCTCCGGGCATTTGATATTTCCTGTGCCCGGCGTCTCCCTACTAGCAACTGCCTGCCCGCCTACCGCGGTTTCCTCCCGCTAAGCAGGTTTACACATCGCCCAGCGTAGACACATTAACTTTCCGACACATGCGCCACGCTGGATACCTTTGCCATGTTTGCTCTTCGGCGACCTCCTTGTCGTCCTGATACAGAGTTGTAAATCCGGCTGCTGCCTTCACGCTGCGGCTAATATTTGCCCGCGAATGTAAAGAATATTGATATACCACTTGCGTCTATTAATATAGATGCGTTAGAAGTTGATATCAAAACCAAAACCCCGCCAAATAATATATTATCACAAATATTGTGATGGTTGCGGCGGTTGTAATGCCATACCGTGTGGGCCGACAGGCGTCTAGACAGATGTAAGCTACCGCCCCTGTTATAAACAGGTCATACTGTCCGCCTGCCCGCATCGAATTTAGTGGTTGTTCTGTGCGTAGTCCTGTGCCCTACATGCTAACATACGTTAACAACGATTTGACAACATATATGTAACAGACTTGTAAAATCTGCTGCTGCGCGATTGGAATCTAGTAATAATACAGCATATCGGCACGACGCCCAGCACAAACACACCGTACCTTCCGTATTACACTACAACACTGCCCTAACCACTTCCTCTATAAAAATCGCTCTACAATCAAATAATATGGCAATTAATGTGCCAAAGGGCAAATGCCCGCCAAACCCGGTATCCTTACCCGGTTATAGGTTACCTTCCAGGTGATGTTTCTAAACGAAACAGCTCTTTTCGGCGGCTTTGCAACTTTTACGCGTTGCAGTATCTGCAAAAAATAAAAGGATAGACACGGCATCTGCCTGATGCTTTCTTGGTATAATATGGCGCTGATCAGGAGAAACAGATGATTGTAAGAAACCCATCAGTCAAAGCGGAACTGCAAAGGGCAATCGAGGTGGCTGCGGTCGCGTTTCCCGATACGCCGATTGAGCAATGGGCGGAGTCCTTTGAAAATGTGGCGGAACTCTTCGGGCTGCGCTATGTGATGATAGTGGAGGATGAGGGTCTGATTGTGTCTACCCTGATCTGCCAGCCAAGACCCGTATATATCAACGGCAGCCCGGTTTCGCACGCATCAACAGGCGCAGTCGCCACCCTTCCGGAAGCGCGTAAAAAGGGTTTTGCGGGAGAGATGCTTGCACAAACGGTTCGAATGTTGCGCTCCGAAAAGGTCTGTCTTTCCTCGCTGTGGACAGGTTTGTATCCCTTTTACAGAAAGGTCGGCTGGGAGGCGGGGTCGGAGGTAAAGATATATAGCGCGCCGGGGAAAGTGTATGCGGAAATTGGCGATGCAAGCCGGGTTCGCAGTGCGAAAGAAGGCGAACTTGGCAATATCAAGGCCATCTATGACGACTGGGCGCAGGATCATAACTGCCTCACCAGTCGCAGCGATGTCTGGTGGGATAAAGTGACGAGGGTGCGTGAGCCGTTGAAGATGATCGCTGAGCCTTGCGCTGATGTGAGCATCGTTGTGCATACGACGGGGGATCAGATCGATGGCTATGCGGCCTACAAATTCTTGCAGGACAAAGAAAATCAGGTTATTAACGTCTTCGAGATTGCGTTTTCGGAACCGACTCACCGCAGAGATATGCTGGCCGCCCTTGGATCGCTCGTCGGTGACGGCAGGCTCGCTATGTATGCGCCTTGTGATGACTTGTTTTTGCACGAAGTTCCCAACCCGCGGACTATCAGCACAAGCGTAAATACGTCTTTTCAGTTTCGGGTAGTCGACCCTGTCGAGGCGATGAAAAACCTGACAATCGACGAAGGCGCACAGGGCGCGGCGAGCTTCTCGATAAGCGATCCGGTCTTTAATGAGGGATGGGATTTCGGCGTTGAGGCGGATGGGGAAAAACTGCGAATCACAAAGCCTGCGTCGAAGCGCCGGCTGGAAATGGATATTCAGACATTCGCCCAACTCTATTCCGGATACCTCAAACCCTATGATGCGTGGGAGTTGGGCAGGATACGAGCCGACGGAGATGCGATGGAGATGCTGATTTGCGCAGGTGATATATTTTCTCCCCTGACGCCATACCGAACCTGGCTGGAGCCGGGTTAGAGATGAGAATCCGATGCCGGGTCCTGCCGTATAATTTCCGCGGCTTTCCCTGCATCGCGGGCCGGCACTTTCAATTCAGGTGAATTGTCGGCTATTGACGCCTCGATTCCCCGTTCGCGCAGCTTCTGCGCCCAAACCTTTGCGGGTTCCATCTCCCGAAACCAGGCTATCGTGACGATCTCGTCGGGATTCAGGTGCGCGCTGGCGGGTATTTCCGCAACATAATACGCCGGAGCCTCGCGCTCCCGTCCCCACAGCCGTCCCAATCTGCGAAAAAATAAATAGGCCGCAAAGATGGCAATGGCCAACTGCAGTGCTATTGTGATCTCTCTTGATGTCATCAAGGGTTCCTTCGGCGATTTTAGCTCGGTTACCTCTATTGAAGTAACAACTCACTCTTCGTGAGTTATAGTAGTTGCTGGCCTTTGCCCCAGCCACACAAACTATGTCATTTCGAACGAAGTGAGAAATCCGCTTTTCCGTAAATCGCGAAAGCTCGAAAGAAGCGAAACCCGGAAAAGAGAAGGGAAAAAGCAGATTCCTCGGCATTCGCCTCGGAATGACAAAATTTGGAGGCTACGCATAACCCTCTCAATAACTCTTCTAACCTCTAACTTCCAGATCTCATCATTCGTGAGCTGTTGCGAAATAGCGGCATCGTTGCGCCCGGTGCACGCTCACGGTATACTATTAGCGCCGATTATTTGAATTGACCGTTGGCGGCGTGCCATCGGAAGAACTTATGCGAATTGCCATATTTACAGAAAGTTATGAGCCGATAGTAAACGGTGTCAGCGTATGCGTCAGCACCCTGCGTGATGGGTTGATCAAGCGCGGACACGAAGTTTTCATTTTTGCCCCGGCATATTAAGGATGTACCGATAAAGTCGACCGAGTCACTCGAACCCCTGCCGCCCGTACCTTTTGTATGCCGGACTATCCGTTTCCGCTGCCGTTGGCTCCTGCGGCAAAGCGCGTCTTTTCAGAACTCAAACCCGATCTGGTGCATACGCAGTCCCCATTTATGCTTAGCGTATTAGGCGCAAGGTGGGCGCGTCAATATAACGTGCCGCTGGTGGCGACCAATCATACGCTTTATACGGAGTATGCCCACTATGCGCCGATTCGTCCCAAGTCGCTGACAAAGCGGTTTTTGATAGACTTGATAAGATGGTACTATTCCGGCCCGGATGCGGTGGTAGTCCCTTCCGGCCCGGTTGCCAAAATGCTGAGATCATACGGCATAAAGAATCGCATGGAGGTCATTAAAACCGGCGTGGATCCGATTCCTCCTCTGACGCCGGAAGATCGAGAAGCTGCGCGAGAATTGCGCGGAGTAGGGCCGGGAGATTTCCTGCTTTTGTATGTAGGCAGAATCGCACGTGAAAAAAACCTGCGAATGCTTTTGACGGCGTTCAAGACCGTGCTTACTGCACATCCGCAGTCTAAGTTAGTCCTGGTCGGCGGAGGTCCTGCGCTTGCCGAGACCAAAGAGTATGCCGACGGGCTGCAGCTTGGGGACAAGGTGGAGTTTATGGGAATGCTCCCGCGCAACGATATTGAGCCTGTTTACGGCGCAGCAGATGCGTTTGCCTTCCCCAGCACCACCGAGACGCAGGGGATCGCAATATGCGAAGCTTTGAGCGCGGGACTGCCGGTGGTGGCGGTCGACGCCGGCGGATTACCTGAAAATCTGGAGAACGGGTGCGATGGATTTCTGACCGCAGATGACCCTGCCGAGTTCGCCGACAGGATCAGTTTCCTTATTAAAAGCTCAGATGACCGCCGTCAAATGAGCGTGCGAGCGCGCCAAAACGCACTCAACTTCTCGATAGATCGAATGGTCGACGAATTCGAAAGCCTGTATCAATCGGTGATCAACGCCGCCGACCAGACTGCAACGGCCGGAGCTTCATAGCCGCAGATACTTCAGTCGGGCTTCAATTTACCCTTTGGTAGCGCTCTCGATCTTGCGGATATCGTCCATTGCGCGTTTGGCGTCTGCGTGGTCAGGCTTGAGCTGCAGCACCGGCTCCAGAAACTGCTTGGCCGCTTCGAGGTTACCCATTAAAATCGCCAGTCGCCCGGACACATACATGCCTTCGATTGTCCCTTCAAACAAACTAAACGAATGTTTTTGCTGCTTCAACAACCCGGCAGTCAGGAACACCTGCAGTTCAGAGTCCCTGAGATCACCCAATTCACGCTCTATCCAGGCAAGGTTCAGGCGAGCATTTACATCCTGCGGGTTCATATCCAGCGCGAGCCGCAGCGCCGATGCCGCATCCGCCCACTTCTTTTCACCTGCCAGTTTGCTTGCTTTTTCTACCAGCCTGGGGGCTTCTTCGGAGGCTATGCCGTCGCGGATATTCTGAGGAACATAACTCATCAATATGGGCTTGAAATCGGTATTTGTGGCCTTTTGAATCGCTTCACATATCAATTCCGTGTCCGGATTTCCGGTGTAGTTCAGCCCGCTCATTATCTTCGCAAGCGCCTGAGGTCCGGATTTAGCCAGCAAGCCGGATATTGCCTCCACCGAATATTGAATGCGAGCAACCTCCATTTTGGAATCAAACGAGGCAGGGTCCCTGTTGAGATATGGCGACTGCGGCCAGGATATCAGGTTGACCTTGTCCTTCTGCTCTTTTGCGATGGAGCTTACCGAAAACAGCGTCGAGGAGACATTATTGAGCTGCTTGGAGCCGTATTTAGCAACGATCTGCCGCGTCAAAAATCCGCTGACGCCTTCGTTGAACCACCGGCTGAACGGATTATACAACCTGAGCGGCACGGCGATCAGATAGGAGATTGTATCCTGAACGGGAGCGATAGCCATCGGATCTCCCGAACCCAGGAAGTCCATCGATATCTGAGTCAGCTTGTATTCCGCACGAATGCTGCCGTCGGCGTTAATCAAAACCGGGAAGTAGCTGCGTTTTATTTTATCGGGATTGATCTCTTCTTCGGCAAGGACCATGTTAAATTCGTCTTTTTCCTTGTTATATCTGACCTGTATCACTCCCGCATCTATGCCTTCGGTAGCAACCGCGTCGGCCTTGCGCACCAGCTTAATATCGGAAAATGCGCCGACCAGCCCTTCGGACTTGCTTTTGAACATCTGAAGCCGGGACCTGGCGTTGTCCTGCCTCTCTTCGGCCCCGAGAGCCTGGGCTATGTCCTGCGCCATAGCTCCCACATCAGAAAGCAAAGCGATTGTCTGGCGATGTGTTTCAATTGAGGGCTTGATCGTCGATTGAGCCATAGCCATCACCTTATTCGCCTGTGCTTCCATTCCATTAGGATATGTAACGGTGATCCCTGCAGTGGATATTTCCTTGACCCCTTGCGCATAGCAGCACGCGCCTCCGCAGAGTATTGTTAAGACAACAAACCATATACCGAAACGTTTCATCAACTGACCTCCAGGCTCCATACACAACAGTATACCGTGACGAAGCGGCAAAGCTCAAATGGCGGAACATAATATATTTGCGCACCTGAGTATTAAAAAAGCGGCATTGGGAGTCCTTTTCCCATCGCAGCGTCTCTAAACATCCCCATTACGATCCGAGAAGTCCAGCTCGGGTTGCGCGTCGATAGTTCGGGTATTATGATCGACGTCTATCCGCCAGCGAGGGTTTTTGGATGACATGTCGATCGTGTAGGTTATGCCGCAGGGCGCGCTGGGCTGCTGGCCGATATAGCGCATGGTGTAGTCCGAAATCCACTTTTCCAGTTTGAGCACCGTCAGCTTGCGCCTCAATCTGCCCTGCATATCGCGATTTAAGATCGAGGGTATGGTGTTTGTGGTGACTATTTCATCTACAGCCGGCGTAGCCAGAGTCTCTCTGACCTCAGGTGAGGAATAGAAATGCGTGACGAAGAACACCACCCGTCCCGCCCCAGCCTCTTTTAGCTGCCTGCAGCATTCTCTGATCGTACTTCCCGTGCGCACCATATCGTCGAATACGATCACATCCTTGCCCGCTATTGATTCCTCCGGACAAGGGGATTCCGGGGAGATAAAGCTCGATACGCTGCGCTCGTCGGTGCGCTGTTTGGCAAAGTAAAGCAGCCCTGCCGTATCTGAGTTCAGATAATCATATACTTGAGTGGCAAACTCCCTTGCCCCTGCATCCGGCGCGCAAACCAGCAGGCCGGCCCCGCTTGTTAGCCCGGGAGCAACGTCGGAGTTGCATATATAGTCCGCAAATACCTCGGCCGGGTTCAGGTTTACAAACTCACCCTTCATAACTTCCCTGAAAAGCTTTTGCACGGACTCGGAATGATTGTGGATCGTGATAACCGCATCCACTCCCGCCAGTGCAAGCGCCTGCGCATAGAACCTGCTTGAAAAAGGTTGACCGTCGAATTTTTTGAAGTCCGCCGCGCTTCTTGTCCAGGTTACGTTGCCGTGCTCCGGTCGCGGGCCTCTGTCTTGCGCGCTGAAAAACAGGTCAGGTTCGACAAGCACCACTTTAACCGCGCCGTTGTCCTTGGCGGCTCGAGCAACAAGCATGGTTCGCATCGCCAGCTCATTTCGAGTAAGGGTGTTGGATGCCGTGGAGACCATCACCACAGCGGCCCCTTTGAGCTTGTTGCCGATATCGGTCATGTCCTTTTCATCTGAGATAAAGCGCGGGCAGAACTCGGTGTTGGCAAACGTTTTCAGGGAGATGACATCCGCTATGTCGGTCATCTGGCCGCAGTATACCCCGATATCTATCGCGAACGGATTATCCGATTCCGTGCCGGTTATAAGCGCCGGATTGTGATCGGCAGACATAAAAGCCCCTCTTTTCTCATCTAAAATGATCTATGTCGTTTTATCGTAAAATATACTCTGCCCGCCAGCTTCCGCGCGAACCTGGGCAGCAGGCGCAGGCGTGTGACAACCGGCGCGGTCTTCCAGTATTTCCAGATCAAGGCGGTGAGCAGTTTATTGTCATTGAGTCGGTCGACGCCATAGTTGACGTTGCTGTCGTGCAGCCTGTATCTCGCCAGCGTTTCCCGCAGGTGAACCACCGGAGCGACCATCAATATCTTTAGCCACGCATCGAAGTCGTCGCAGGTGGAGTAACGGCTGTCGAACAAGCCGATATCAATCATCGTCTGCCGCTTTACCATAACCGAGCTTGCTGAGATCGTATAATTGCCGTGACTGACGAACCAGTAGAAATCCGGCCTGTCCGGTATGATGCTCTGGTTCAGATTCAGCCTGCCGGCGTTTGGCCCAAAGACCTCCATATCGCAGAATACCATCGCAGCGTCAGGGTTTTGCGCCAGGCTATCCACTTGTTGGCCCAGTTTATCGGCCAGCCAAATGTCGTCATGATCCAAAAATGCGACAAGGTCACCTTTGGCGGCCAATATCCCTGCGTTGCGTGATTCCGCATGGCCGATGTTGGTCTCGTTGCGAATGATCCGCACGGCCGGCAGACCCTCGATGGACTCGATTATCGGCGCAATATCCAGCGCAGAGCAATCGTCCACGCAGATAAGCTCGAAGTCCCGAAAACCCTGCGCCGCCACCGAAAGCAGCGTCTCCCGCAGATAGACTTCATGCTGCTGCGACGAGCAGTATATCGGCACGACTACTGACACCTTTGGCATTTGTCCTTATTGTAACTCAAAACGGGATTTGTGAAAACAGCTATTGTCCATCGTGTCCATCGGGCGGCAACTTTGGCCGCGGTTGCCATTGACGCTCAAACAGGTTAAAATAACCTAAGCTGGGCTAATGGCGGCCCGGCTGACACAATTTGTACTGCTTTGAGGGTGAAATACTTTGAAAATATGTTGCTGCATCAAGCAAGTCCCCGGCACTACCGAAGTCAAGATCAACCCTGAGACCAATACGCTGGTTCGCGAAGGCGTGGAAACTCAGATCAACCCATTTGATCTCTACGCTTTGGAAGAGGCTATGCGGACTAAGGAAAAAATGGCGGAGGCGGGCGAAGAGTCCACAGTCACCGTTATCAGCATGGGCCCGCCGCAGGCCGAAGATGCGCTGCGGGAGGCAATATCACTGGGAGCAGACCGGGCTATACTGCTCAGCGACCGCGCATTCGCCGGAAGCGACACATGGTGCACAAGCTATGTGCTGGCAAAGGCGCTGGAAAAAATCGAACCTGACCTGGTTTTTTGCGGCATGCAGGCAATAGATGGAGATACGGGACAAGTCGGGCCGGGAATCGCTGTTCATCTCGATATGGCACAGACCGCTTATGTTGCCGAGGTCGTCTCTATCGACGCAAAAAAAATGGTCGCAAAGAGATTGATAGAAGAAGGCTACGAAACCGTTGAGTTGAAGCTGCCGGCCCTTTGCACCGTTGTCAAAGAGATAAATGAGCCGAGAACCGCTTCGCTGCGAGGAAAAATGGCCGCTAAAAAGGCAGAGATTACACAGTGGGGAGCCGCTGAGCTGGAGACCCCGGAGGATAAAGTGGGACTGGCCGGTTCGCCTACACAGGTTGTCAAGATTATGACCCCGCCGTGCAGGGAAGGCGGAGAGAAGTTCACCGGAGAAACCCCGGAGCTTGTCGACAAACTCTATGCTGAGCTGAAATGCCTGGAGGTGGTGTGAGATGTCTATCAAAGTCGACCCGACCAAGTGTAACGGTTGCACGCTGTGTGTGAAGGCGTGCCCGGTGGATGCCATTGAGGTCAAGGATAAGCTCGCAGTCATCGATTTGGATAAATGCACGCTATGCAGTGCATGCGTCAGCGCGTGTCGGTTCAAAGCGATATCTATCGAAGTCGACAAACAGCCGGCGGAGGATCTGCAAAACTACAAGGATGTATGGGTTTTCGGCGAACAAAGAGACGGCAAAGTCGCGCCGGTGGTCTTCGAACTGATTAACGTCGGCAGACAACTTGCCGATGATCGCAGCTCCGAATTGAGCGTGATTATACTTGGCGATAATCTGGATGAGGCAGTTGCGGATTTGGCGTCGTATCCCGTTGATAAGGTATATGTCTACGAAGCTCCGGAGCTTGAGATTTACGACTCGGAGCGATACTGCCGCGTGCTTACGGACGTTATGCGTGACTACAAGCCGGAAATCGTGCTTGCCGGCGCAACTACCACAGGGCGCAGCTTTATGAGCGGGGTGGCTATCCGGCTCTACACCGGCCTGACCGCGGACTGCACCGGGCTTGAAATTGGAGAGGATGGCCTGCTGCATCAGACCCGACCTGCCTATGGCGGCAATATTATGGCCACCATTTTGTGTCCATACACTCGACCGCAAATGGCTACGGTGCGCCATAAAGTGTTCCCTACGAGCGCGAAACGATGCGAAGGGGAAGCAGAAATTATCCGACTCACCCCAAAACCAGCGCTGTTTGGATCAAGATCCAAGTTCGTCGATTTTGTAGAGACGGTCGGAGAGCAGGGCAATTTAGTCGATGCAGACATTATTATCAGTGGCGGCAGAGGGCTAGGTGGACCCGAAGGCTCCGCGCCTATTCGCGAACTTGCCGATGAACTCGGAGCTGCGGTAGGGGCAAGTCGAGCCGCAGTGGATGCCGGGTGGATTCCCTATGCCCACCAAGTCGGGCAGACAGGCAAAACCGTGTGCCCTAAGATATATATAGCCTGCGGGATATCCGGAGCGGTTCAGCACCAGGTGGGACTGAAGAGCTCGGATGTGATCATCGCCATCAATAGGGATCCCAATGCCCCCGTCTTCGATATAGCCACGCACGGATTCGTGGGAGACATATTCGAGGTGCTGCCGGCTTTGACGAAGAAGATCAAAGCTCTGCGAGGCGCACCCGCAGACAGTTGCGTGATTCAATAAAGTATGCCGGCGGCCGGCTTTTCTGTCGGCCGCAATTCCCTCATTTACCCAACACCAACCTCCTTTTTTGCCTCTCGTAAAATATGTTGCGTAATTCGACAAATCTACAATACCAGCATCAGATAGTCGCAATATCAGAAAAATAGTGACACTATTCACAGCTTATAACTGTAATAATGCAGGTTCCAGGTAATATTACTAGTTGACAGTTCTGCTGTAGCATGGTAAATCTACTGATAGAGGTATTAGGCCGCGATTGACCACGATCGGGCCACTGTGTTTCTGTGGCCGGAAACCCAAAAATAATACCTGCTGATGCAGGGTCCGTGTGCTTACGCACGGATTCTGCAATAATGCTTTAGTATGATTACGCACTCACGACGTTGTGTATTATTAATTGTAAGTTGTTAGAGATAGATGAAATGGAATATGTTTTATAGCAGTCCTGCAATTATAACCTAGCGTATAAGTGCGTGTCTTCCGATAATATGCAAATCGGGCAAGAAATCCTTATAGGAGGGTAAACAGTAATAATGAAAGGGAAACCAACTACATTGCTTGCACGTATCCCCGCTGCGACAATAATAGCCTGCGTATTGCTGGCTGTCATGGTGGTGGGCGTTGCGCAAGCGGCCGGACCGTATTATTATACGGCTCGCAAATATTCCGGGGCCGATGTTACGTACGCCGACAATTTTCAGACATCCGGCGGAATTGGTCATATCGCTGCATCCGGTGGTGTTCTGACTCCTGCGGACCTTGTAGCAGCCGTTGGCGGGGGCTTCCAGGGCTACTACGTTAGTTCCAACAACACTGTGGTCGGCGACCGCTGGGGCAGATGGGAAGTAAACCTGCCGGAAGCCGGTGTGTTTAAGATCTGGGCTGTAGTCGCCGCGAACACCAGCGGACTGCCTTCTGTTCTACATCACGTTACGGACAGGTTTGGGAACAGAGTGGCGGCAACTCCTGTCGATCAAAGTGTAGCCGGTGGCAAGATCAACACCTGGCAGGAACTCGGAACCTATGAGTTCGCTGCAAACGATGCCGCTCATTGCCAGGTCGAGTTGAACAACATAGGTTGGATCAACACCTCTGGCAGTATGTATTACGGCGCTCTTAAGTTCGAGCTTGTCGGCAAGACGCATCCGACGCTGATTTCTGCTGAACCAAAAGAGGACGGAACTGCCGTAGATCTCGTGTGGAGCGCTCCAACTTACGGGACGGTCGATCACTACATCGTCGAGCGCAGCGATGGTAACGACGAGAGCTTCTCCGTCATCGAAGAGGACATTGCCAGCACTGAAACGACCTTTGCCGACTCAACCGGCGACTGCGACATTCTGTATTACTATCGCATCATCGCTGTTAATGACGACGAGGTAGAATCGGTGCCTTCCAACGTAAAGACAAGCATCAAGTGCGCGTCTGGCACCCCCATGAAGGCCACCGATCCGGATCCTTATGATTGGGCCGACGTAATTCACACTAACCTGGACGACGTGAACGTTGTCGGCAAGCTCTCCTGGGAGCCCGGTGACGGCGCGACCGATCAGAACATTTACTTTGGCACCAGCGAGACCGCTGTTACCGATGCGGATGATACTTCTGCAGAGTTTAAGGGCACGCTGTCTGCGGCAGTCAAGAGTTGGACTCCTCCGGCCCTTGCTGCGAACACCGAATACTTCTGGCGCGTCGATCAGATGAACGTCGGCGGCGTTACAAAAGGCGACGTGTGGAGATTCAAGACCGGCGTTTCTGTCAAGCTGGTTCCTGTTCGAAGCACAGACCGCGGACACATTGAGTATCCAACCCGCGAGTGGAACGAAGTAACCTGGCATGAAGCTGGTGAGGTTCTTGACTTCGCAGTTTCTCCAGAGACCGGTGTCACCTGGCTCGGCTGGTCGATGAACGCCAGCGGCGCCCCGATTTTCGATACAGAACTTGAGCTTAGCTCCGGCGCGGGCAACGGCTTTGTGGTTCCTGGCAATCATGCGACCCTGTATGCAGTCTTCCAGATGCCGACATATACTCTGAGTTTCGTCGGCGATCCGGTTGCCGGTCAGACATCTATGACACACAAGAACCTGACTTGGCCGACTGCCACCGACTACGAAGATGGCGACGTGGCCGAGATCAAGGTTACTCCGGCTTCCAAGTGGCTCTTTGCAGGTTGGGAGAGCGACAAGGGCGGCGTATTCAACAACCGGTTCGCTGCCACCGCGACATATAAGATGACTGCCGAAAATACGACCATCAAGGCGTATTTTACCAAGGCAGTTACAAACAACGTTGCCACTGGCACACGAGCCATAGTAGCCAACAGCGCCGAAGGTGACAGCAATGACTGGTATACAAGCCAGATCAACATCGGAGCTTACACTACTGACCCTGTTCAGAACTGGTCAAGAGTAATGATCAAGTGGGAGGACTGGGCCGGCTTCCAGTCATTCCCGGACCAGAGCCTGTTGCACGGTCTGGGTAAGATCACCCTGACCCACACTACTGCTTCCAGCTATTCGTCATTGGAGGCTAACAATCTCAATGTTTCATTGTATGAAGTATTGAAGCCGTGGGTTTACACAACCGATGACAATGGTTGCTGGTGGCTTACCACAGACGGCACGACTCCTTGGGATACTCCCGGCGGAGACCGTGGCGAGCAGCTTGGCCCGACTCTTGAGTGGGTAGGCGTTCCTGTTCCTGACGCTCTAAAGATCTACACTCTGGAGCCAGGCAAAGACTATCGATACCTTCTTCGCAACGGCATACAAGCCAAGAGCGATAAAGAAGGCGCGATTCAGTACCGCAAGGGTATGACCAAAGATACGCTTGTAAACCTCTTCTACAACCCGCCGACCGGCGTGGGCAATGTAATTAGAGACTGGGCGTATCTGGGCGCATATGCTCAGGGTGGTACTGATGATCACCAACTGCGAATCGACACCGACCAGGTAGTTGGCACTTATAACGGCGTTCCGGTTAACGAGACTCAGTTGGCGGCTAAGACCGGCAAGGCCTTCGGCGACAAGTCCTGGGCTGTAACGACTGCCGATGACGATATCGTCGATATCAATGCTCTCTACGGAAGCGCGAAAGACAACTCATCCAGCTACTTCGCGGTCTACGTGAACAACCCTGGCGATGCTGTATGGCCTGCGTATATCGGACTTGGTTCCGATGACTATGCAAAAGTCTGGACAAACGGCGTCCACCGCGGAACCAGAGCGATTGCTGCCGGCGTCAACGTTGACCAGTCCTGGATTGGCCCGTTCACCCTTACTTCGGGTTGGAACAGGGTTATTGTTAAGGTTGAGAACGGTGGCGGCGCCCACGGAGTCTATGCACGACTTGCATATCAGGACCGCACAGCCATCACTGGTTTGACCTATTCTACATCTGACGATGTCGCTCCTACCAACCCGACCTCAGTTACCGAGGCCGGCGGCGCTCAGAGCGGCGTTGCTCAGTCTGCAGTTACTGCTCCTACGTTCGCCTTCAACGGCGCAGCCGACGACAAGTCAGGCGTTCGCGGTTTCAAGGTCTACTTCGGAACAGATGCTAATGGCGTGCCTAACACCTGGCATGCGACCGGTTCTGCGTTTGCGCCGGGCGCCAAGGATCCTGGCACTTACTATCTGCGCATAGCCACTGTTGACTATGCTCTGAACGAGGCTGCTGCTGTAACCGCGTTCACGTTTATTGTCGATGAGCAAGAGCCGGAGCCGGAGCACGTCGATTCTTATGGTATTTCCAATAAGGCGACCCTCGACGCTGCTACTGCTGCCGCTGCTGCTACCGAGAAGTTCACGGTTTGGGGTAAGGTCACCAAGCTCAACGATGATAGCTTCAAAGTTGACGATGGATCTGGCGTTCCTGTGAAGATCATCAAGACCGCTCACGGACTTGCCAATGGCGACTTTGCTTCTGCTACCGGAACTCTTGACGTTAGCGGAGCCGAGCCGGTTCTGACTGCAGTTTATGTTACCAAGCAGGAATAAACATAACGCAGTAATCTGAGTACCCAACCGGGTCGATCTTATGGTCGGCCCGGTTTTTTATGTGTGGCGGCTGCAGACAGGATGCTGAGAAAGTTGCAACCAAAGTCGAGGATGGGACGATGCGGGCGCGGAAATCAAACGCCCCCTGATGCGTAGAACGCAAGCTCGCAGCCAATCACCGCGATATTTCCGAGAATCATAATAATTATGCCGACTGCAACGGCGATCTTTTTGGCTCGCTGAGTGGGCAACAGCGCGTCGAATCCCGTCACAAAAGCAATTCCAATCACGCCGGCCACACACATAAACAACCGGCCCTGCAGGTTGGCCATGCTGTCAACCACCAGCACATACCTTACCCACGAAACCCAGACCGTCAATGCCGTGAACAGCAAAACCCACAAATTTCGATCGAGGTTGCGTCGAATGGCCCGAACAATCAGACCTGCGATTGCTGCGGCAGTGATACCCAGCACCGGCCAGAAGTATGCCCACCAGGTTACATATTTCCAGAGAAGCCAGAAAGGGGTCCAGAAATAACCGTAGGCATCGCGCGTTGCCAAAAAGATTGTATATAATGTAAGCGCCGGTTCCGCCAGCGCGCTTGCCAATCCGTGAGGAAGCACAGGATGATAGAGCGATCGCGGCATAACTGAGCCGTGCACGATCCAGCACCTCACAAACCACCAGCCCCCCACGATTATCGCAGTTGCCAGGACAATTCCCAGCGATGTCAGCACGCTTTTGTAGTTTGCATATTGCCTCCTGCGGCATACGGCGATAGAAATTATCAGGAAAACAGGAGAGAGTATCAATCCCTGCGCTTTGCTTAAAGCGGGAAGTCCGATAACCACCCCAAGCGTTGCGGCATCGCGCCGCGACAGGGATTCGGCTTTGAAATAGCGCGTCATAATAGCCAGCGCCCACGTGAATAGAAGAGCAATGAGTATCTCGTTATTCAGCACTCCGGCTGTATAAGCCGCGTTTGGGATCAGGGCAACAAACGCCGCAGTCGCCAGGGCATAGGCCGTGTTTTGGAAATGCTCGTGAGCCAGTCTATACACCCAGTAAATCCAAATCACTCCAATGCCGATGCCAAGCAGCCGTAAAATTCTCCAGATAACGTCTGATGGGATGCCCAGAAAGCTGCATATCGAGTAGGGCAGTGCCATTATCGCATAGTACAAAGGAGGGTGATGCCCGGCATGGGTTGATATCGAGCGCTCAGAGGTCGTTATTTGATTAGAAATCGGCGGCAGCGCGAGTTTGGTTGCGATCGATCTTATATAAATGAAGTGCGCAGGCTCATCCGGGCCGTATTTTAGCCAGGTCGCCAGTGAATATATCAGGGACAGCACGGCGAATGCTGTGAGTATCAAAACGAGCGATCGCGTTGCGTTGCGGTTGATGTCGGACTGTTCAGGCATACTAAAAGTATATCAATACCACAATCGCAGAGCAATAAACGAGCTTAACACTCATAAGCTCCCTATACTGAGTAACCCGCTTGTGGCGGGTCACAAATATAACCCTTGATAGTTGGCTTTCGAACAAGTAACCGAGGAAATAGCAATATTATATATAAATTAATCGATACCCCTTTACAAAAGCCAATTTATGGGGAATAATACCGGTGAGAGCATTAGGCCGCGGTTGTTCACGATCGGGCTATTGTGTTTCTGTGGCCGGAAACGAGAATGATTCCTGCTGTTGTGGAGTTCGTGTAGTTGATATGCGAATTCTGCGAACTTGCGTTACGCAGGCGTGTATGGCCGCGGCGCAATGTTTCTCAAAGACGCTGAGCATTATAAGCAGCGTAGTTTGTTTTTCGCTGCCCTGGGTTGGGTTGTATGCAAATATGCATATCTAACATATCTTTCCAACCGGGCAGAAATATTGTAGGAGGGTAAACAATGAAAGGTAAGCTTTCAGTTTTACTTGCGCGTGTTCCCGCCACCGCAATAATAGCCTGCGTATTGCTGGCTGTTATGGTGGTGGGCGTTGCGCAAGCGGGCGGACCGTATTATTATACGGCTCGCAAATATGCCGGAGGCGATCTTACGTACGCCGACAATTTTCAGACATCCGGCGGAATCGGTCATATCGCTGCATCCGGTGGTGTTCTGACTAATACGGAGCTTGTAGCAGCCGTTGGCGCGAACTTCCAGGGCTACTACGTTAGTTCCAACAACACTGTGGTCGGCGACCGCTGGGGCAGATGGGAAGTAAACTTGCCGGAACCCGGCGTGTTTAAGATCTGGGCTGTAGTTGGCGCGAACACCAGTGGGCTGCCTTCTGTTCTACATCACGTTACAGACAGGTTTGGGAACAGAGTGGCGGCAACCCCTGTCGATCAAAGCGTAGACGGCGGCAAGATCAACACCTGGCAGGAACTCGGAACCTATGAGTTCGCTGCAAACGATGCCGCTCATTGCCAGGTCGAACTGAACAATATAGGTTGGATCGACACTTCGGGCAGTATGTATTACGGCGCTCTTAAGTTCGAGCTTGTCGGCAAGACGAATCCGACGCTGATTTCTGCTACACCAAAAGAGGACGGAACTGCCGTCGAACTCGTGTGGAGCGCTCCAACTTACGGGACGGTCAATCACTACATCATTGAGCGCAGCGATGGTAACGACGAGAACTTCTCCGTCATCGAAGACGACATTGCCAAAACTGAAACGACCTTTGCCGACTCAACCGGCGACTGCGACATTCTGTATTACTATCGCATCATTGCTGTTAATG
>JAAYKE010000168.1 GCA_012522575.1 Armatimonadota bacterium
ACGATCTGGTTCCAGTCTTTATCGTCGGTCAAGGTCAGATGATCAAAAAACGTGGCGATCGCCTGGAGTTCTGGTCGAGAGAAGATAAGGTAGGGGAGGCAAAGCTGAGGGAGATCGCCCAGTTATCTCTGTACGGAGGTGTGGCAATCACCACACCAGCCCTCGTAGATATCCTCCAGAGGGGTGTGCCGGTGTGTTACTTTTCTCATGGCGGCTGGTTCTATGGGATATCCCAGGGAAACACCCATAAAAATGTTGAATTGAGGATACGTCAGTTTGAATGGGCCAGTGATAGTGCAAAGTCCTTGACAATAGCGCGATCTTTTGTATCCGGCAAGATCAGGAACTCTCGCACTCTCGTCCGGAGGAACGACCCAAGCATTCCAAAAAGGGTTTTGACATCACTCAGTCGTCTGGCAAAAGAGGCCGAGGTAGTAGAAAGCGCAGAGAGTCTGCTCGGGATAGAAGGGGCAGCAGCTCAGGTCTACTTCTCGCGGTTCGATAACCTTTTGAAGTCAGAGGATGTCACCTTTTCATTTGAAAACCGGAATAAAAGGCCCCCGAAAGACCCAGTAAACGCAGTATTATCCTACCTTTACGGAGCTATGGTCAAAGAATTCTTTGTAACACTTCTGGCAGTGGGCTTTGACCCTTACCTGGGATTTTACCACCGACCAAGGTATGGCAGACCGGCTCTCGCTCTCGATCTCATGGAAGAATTCCGCCCTCTCATTGCGGATTCTGTTACGATCACACTCTTCAATAACGGCGAGCTCACAGAGAATGATTTCATTTTCAGAGGATTGGGTATATCCCTCAACCAAAAAGGAAAGAAGACAGTTATAGCCGGTTATGAGAGAAGGATGACTAC
Source organism: Armatimonadota bacterium (assembly GCA_012522575.1). Classification (GTDB taxonomy): domain Bacteria; phylum Armatimonadota; class UBA5829; order UBA5829; family UBA5829; genus DTKD01. Next base: position 872 of record JAAYKE010000168.1, read on the forward strand.
TGAGGTAACGCACCCTATCTTTGGATATAAAGTCAGCTACCGACGCATTCTGGAGGTTCAGGCGCGGCTCCTTGCAAGAGTTATCCAGGGCGAGATCCAGGAGTATCCGCCTTTCTGCACCAGGTGAGATGATGGGTGGTTTGCATGTATATATTGTGAGTTACGACATCTCGGATCCGAAGCGACTCTATGTTGTACATAAAACCATGAAGGGTTATGGCGATCCTCTGCACTACTCGGTGTTTCGCTGTCACTTATCTTCCAGAGGTAAGGTCGAACTGGTAGCCTCCCTGACCAATATCATTAAGCACGATGAAGATCGGATTATGATCATCCATCTGGGTCCGTTACACGGGGAGGCTGACGGCAGGATCGAGTATTTGGGGGTACATCCAGAAGTGAGTGACCAGTCAGCCATTATAGTCTGACCGTTGCGAGAGGTGAGGTGATGTGTAAGTTCCCGGGATCCGCTCGAAAGGTTGCGAGAAGTGAATCCTACAGGACGACCGGGATGGAAAAACAAAGGACAATAGAGATAACAACGAAATGCCAGGACACTACAGTTCTTTCAGAAAAAGATAGGACGCCAAAATGCTGCCGGCGAGGTCATGCTTCACCAGATAATGTCGATGACACAAGGTGGTTACAACGCTCCTACGGCACATTTTATTAACCTAGACTATTCTCATATATATGTGAGCCGTTACCATGTCTGAAAGGACATGGCCCCATTGAAGCCTTGCCTGGAACGGTGATAGGTTTGATTATCCTTACCTGTTACCATGTCTGAAAGGACATGGCCCCATTGAAGCGAACGACGGCGGATGGTCGCGGAGGCGACTCAGAGGGAGGTTACCATGTCTGAAAGGACATGGCCCCATTGAAGCTACTC